>NZ_JAAKPX010000003.1:0-227901 GCF_049172135.1 Aeromonas sp. 603079
TGTCCGTTTCACACCTTGTCCCATCGGGCTCTCCATTTATTGGGGGGAAAGGTGTAAACCATATTCAGGACGGGACAGCGGCAACAAAAAGGGGCGTTCTGCGCCCCGAATTCTTTATCATGCCCCCTTTAAAATCGCCGGGTCCTGGTGCGGCGCGCCCTGTGTGCTGCAGTGAGGGGCGAGAGCCCCGGCGCCATGGTGGCTGCGTGCATCATCAAGCCCGCCTGGCAGGGCATTGACGGCGATTGCAATCAACAGACACGCTCCTGGATCAATAGCCCGTCATCTCCAGATAGCCGACCCCCTTGGCATCCCCCGAGACAGAGACCGCGCCCTCCCAGTAGTCAAAGCGACCTGTCATGGCCTGATTGGGCTGACGGGCTTTGATGGTGAGGATCATACCGGCGGCGTTTAGCTGCCACTCGACGGGGTAATTCTGCCCCTTGGGGCCGCGCCAGGTGTTGCCCGGCGTAAGGCGAATCGCGTCGGGGGCGAGCACCCGGCTGCTGCCATCCCGCTCAATGAGAATGCCGTAGCGGTTTTCTGGCTGGTTTTCGGGATTAGCGCGGCCCGGTTTGGTGCGCAGGCGAAACAGCATCAGCTCGCGGCCATCGGCCAGTTGCAGCGAAAACCAGTCCCAGCCCGATTGCCATTCGGCCAATACCGAGCTGCTCCACTCGTGATCAAACCAGCCTTGTCCGGTGACGGTGCGGGTCTCGCCATCGCGAGTCAAGGTGCCGCGAAGAGTGAGGCGCGGGTAGGAGTAGTAAAAGGAGGCGTTGCCCGGGCTCTTCTCGCTGTAACCGGCCTTGCCTTGCAGCACCAGCGGCTTGGCGGCAGTGACGGTGAGGTTCAGCTCGCCAATCTTGCTCTGCACCTTGAGGGTGGCGGGGAAGAGCGCCGCCCCTTGCGAGGCAAGCCGCCACTCCCTGAGCCAATATTGGCCGCCGCTGGCCCCCGCCAGTCCCGGCCCCTGCCGACTGGCCCGCTCATCTTGCTGGTGGCTGCCACGGTCGAGATCCGTGATGGCAAATTGGGCCAGCCAGAGCTGGGGGGTGAGCCAGGGGGTGCTGGTGCGAAGATCTTGCTCAATCCCTTGGCGAAACAGGGTCCACTGCATGCCATATTCGCGCCCCTGTTCATCCTTGAGGTTGCCGGTGAGATACCACCACTCGGAGCGGTAATCGGGGTGGGCAGCGTGATCCTCCGGCAATTGGATGGTTTGCCCCGGCAGCACCTTTTTAAAGCTGTCGCTGCCGCCGCCGAGCAGGGCGCCCAGATCGCTGGCCTGCGCGCTGCCGATCATGGCTATCAGCGGGAGCAAGAGGGTGGCGAGCCACAGGGGCCGTAAGGAGGACAAGATCCCCCTCACCCTGGCCCTCTTCCAAAGGGAGAGGGGATGATTCAATGCCGCACTGTGCTCCTCTCTGCGCTGAAGAAGGGGCGTAGAGAGGGAAGTGGTCAATGGGAGCTTCAAGCCATGGCTGAGCCAGTGCGCTAACCGATATTTCATACCACTCTCCTTGCCGCATACCAAGATGCCAGTGCGCCACAGACCGGTGCCAGCAACAGGGCGGTGACCGCATGAAGTGGGGCGGCCTCGAAGGCGAGGCGCCAGCCAAAGGCGCGCGGGTTGACCACCTCGATCAGCACCCAGGCGAGGCCATACCCCACCGGCAGAGCCAGCAGGGCGGTGAGTAGCCCCAACCCCGCCCCTTGCCACACCAGCAGCTGGCGGCAATGGCGGGGGCTCAAGCCCAGACTCTGCAAGGTCTGCAGCTCGCCACGGCGCGCCAGCCCCAGCACCATAAAGGCCGAACCAATGCCGACAAAGGCGATGCCAAGGATCAGCAGTTTCAATAGCTCGGTCACCACAAAGGTCTGGTCAAACACCTTGAGCGCCGCGCTGTGGATGGCGGGGGCGGAGAGCAGATTGAGCTGCTCGCCAAAGCGCTCGCGCAGGCGGTCGGCCAGCTGCTCAGGGTCGTTGCTAAAGAGGGCGAGGGATTGCACCGCTCCCGCCTCGAAGGCGTGCAGGATCTGCCCCTTGTCGCTGCCGTAGTCCTGATAGACGCCGGTGACGGTGAACTGCCGTGGCCCCTGCTCGCCGCTGATCGCCAACTGCTGGCCCACCTTGACCCCGAGGCGCACCGTCAGCGGTTCGCTCGCCAGCACTTCGTCGGGGCGGGTCGGCCAGCGCCCGTCCAGCAGCGGGTAGGCCGCTTTAAGCTGGGGGATAAAGTCCATCTGCGCCCACTCGATGGGCTGCCCCTGCCAGCGGGCAGGGTGCACCGAGCGGCGCGAGGCGGCGCTCACCAGCGGGTTGGCGAGCAGGGTCTTAAGGGTTGTATCGCTCAAGGTGCCCTTGTTGCCCGCCACCCCCTTGGGGGCTGTGACATAGAGATCGGCGGCCAGACGCTGGCCGAGCCAGATCTCCACGCTTGAGCGAAAGCTCGACACCATGACTCCGATGCCGATGGCTGCCGCGATGGCCAGCTGCAACGCCATCACCGCGATGGCGGTGCGATCGAGGTGATAGAGGGTCTCGGCCACCCCGAGCCGGGCGGTAAGGGGGCCGCCCGCACGTCTTCTCAGCCAGCCAAGCAGGCCGCGCAGGGCATCGGGCAGCCAGAGCGCCATGGCCAGCAGCCAGCCTCCGGCGATAAAGAGGGCGCCACTCAGACCTGTTTGTGGCAGCCACAGGCAGAGGGCGCACAGCAGCAGGATGGCGATGGCCAGCACGCGCCGTCGCCACGGGTGAGCGGGGGGGCGGCTGCTTCCCGCTCGCAGTTCGAGGGGGGATTGGCGCAGCAGTTGCCACCAGCCGGGCAGGTTGGCGGCCAGTGTGCCGAGCAGCCCGATCAACAGTGCCTTGAGCAGGCTCACAGGGGAGAGGCGCAACAGGTCGATGGGGTTGGGCCCATAGAGATCGGCCAGCGCCTGGGTCAGTTGCCCCATCAAGGCGAGCGCCAACAGGCTGCCGAGCAGCACCCCGAGCAGGGTGCCGATGGTGGCGAGAATAAGTAGCTCCAGAATGAGCCAGCGCAGCACCCGACTCGGCCCCATCCCCAGTATGATCAACTGGGCCAGCTGGGGGCGGCGTACGCTCTGGACAAATCGCTGGGCGTTGAACACCAGAAACAATCCCACCGCCATGGCGAGCAATGAGAGCGCCGTCAGATTGAGGGCCAGTGCATCGCCAAGCTGGCTGGCATCGAGCGCCGGGCTGATGGGCTCAAGCCACAAGGGCTGGTTGGGGTAACGGGTCTGCAGGGTGGCCTGCAGGGTGCGAGCCTCGGCGTCGCTTAGCTTGAAAACGATGCGATCGAGCCGACCCGCTTTGCCCAGCAGCGGCTGGGCGAGGCCGATATCGGTTATCAGCAGCCGCTCCATGGGCACGGCGCCCGGTTCAAAGGTGCCTGCCAGCGTCAGGGTCAGGGGGCGGGCGCTGGCGCCATCGCTGCCGCCCAGCACAAAGCGTCGGCTCTGGCCCGCTTGCCAGCCAAGGCGCTCTGCCTCGGGGGTAGCCAGCCAGATGCTGTCGGCGCGGTTTAAGGAGAACGCGGGCTCGCTCTCCCGAGTGGCGCCAAACAGCTGGCGCAGCGGGCCGGGGTTGAAGAGATCCATTCCCAGCAGTTGAAAGCTGCGCCCCTCTTCATCCTTGAGCCAGCCATGGAGCTGGGGCATGGCATCGAGGGCGGGCTGGCTGGTCACCAGCTGCACATAAAGCTGCTCATCCAGCCCGCCAGCAGGGGCCAGCCGGTAGTTGGCTTCCCCCGCCAGCTGGCTGCGGGCAGCGACAAAATTGGTGCGGGCACTGTGATTGAGCCGCTCGATGGCCACCACCAGCGACACCCCCAATACCAGCCCTGCCAGACTCATCAGCAGCAACCAGGGGTGGCTGCGATAGAGGCGCAGCAGCGCTTTGAGTGGCAGCATCAGCGTGACTCCGGCAGGCGCAGTCGCTGTTTAGTCATGGCGGGGCCCCTTGAGCTCGATAAGTTGCCCCCCTTCGAGGCGCAGCACCCTGTCGGCCAGGGCGGCATAGGCCGGGTTGTGGCTCACCAGCAGCAAGCCAGCACCGGTATCGCGTACCGCCGCCACCATCAACGCCATCACCTGTTCGGCATTGTGCTCATCGAGGCTGCCGGTGGGCTCGTCGGCGAGCAGCCAACTGGGTTGATGGATAAGGGCGCGGGCCAGCGCCACCCGCTGTCGCTGACCGCCGGATAGCTGCTCCGGCCAGGCATGGCGCTTGTGGCTCATATCGAGCCGCTGCAGCAACTGGTCAATCTTTGTCTCATCCGGTGGCAGAGCGTTGATGGCGAGCGGCAGGGCCAGATTCTCGGCCACGTTCAGGGTCGGCAGCAGGTTGAAATCCTGATAGACGATGCCGAAATGGCGACCCCGCAGGCGCGCCCGCTCATCGGGGGAGCGGGTGTCGATCCGGGTCTCCCCCAGCCAGATCTCCCCTTCGTCCGGTGCAATCAGCCCGGCGATCAGATTGAGCAGGGTCGACTTGCCGCAGCCGCTTTGGCCCAGCAGCAGGGTGATCTCGCCAGCAGGGAGGGCGAGATCGAGATGGTGGAACAGCGGCAGTCGTTCACTGCCGTTATCGAAGCTCTTGCAGAGGTTGCGCAGGGTCAGCATGGGATAACCGTTTGATGGTCAATGGCTTTCATCATGCTTGGTACGCTAGCACGGCCAGCATTGATCAACACCCCTTACGGTTGATCAAGAGTGCCAGTTAGTGATCAAGGCGGCAAAAGAGCAGTGGATCCTCGCTGGATCCCGCTTGCCCGAGGTGGTTAGAATAGGGGCTTCCATGGGTCACAGGATGAGCAAGGATGTTACACAAGCAAGTCAGTTTTATCATCGATAGCAAGGGCAACAAGCAGGCTGCCGTCGTCCCCATCGAGATCTACAACGAGCTGATGACCCTGCAAAAGGCACTCTCCGACAACCGGCCGGGGGAGCGCGAGCTCTACCACTTCAATGGCAAGGGGGCCGAGGCCCACGGTTATCCGGTGGGCAAGCGGCAAAATCCGGGTTTTATGGTGCTGGCCGGTTCCACCGCCAATGGCGAGGATGCTGCCTCCCTGCGTGAAGCGGTGATCGAGCTGCGTCACGAGCTGCTGGAGAAGGGGGTCATAGTGCCCCGCAGTCAGGGCGGCTTTGTCTTTACCGCCGATCAGCTGTTCAACAGCCCGAGTCTGGCCGCCAGTCTGGTGGCGGGCAATAACCGCAGCGGTCTGGATGCCTGGCAAAACAGCGCAGGCTATACCCTCAAGCAGTCGGGTTTCGGCAAGAAATAATCCCGCGTTTCGACAGCAAACCAATTAAGCGTTAATTGACCTGGATGAATTTTTCTTTTCATCCAGGTGCTAGCATCATTGCCAGATGGTTCTAAAAGGAAGAGACCATGTCTGCGCTCACCCCTGTTATTTTGCTGCTGTCCCTGTTTATCCCTCCTGCCCATGCCAGTAGTGGCCCTGTTCTGTTGACATCTTCCTCAATCGGGCTTTTTTGTGTCGGATTGTTTGTGTTGGCCTACGCCCTGGTGATGGCTGAAGAGTATCTGCAACTGCGCAAGTCCAAACCCGTGCTGGTGGCCGCCGGGGTGATCTGGATCCTGATCGGTATCGCCTATGCACAGCAAGGGATGAGCCCTGTCGCCGAGCAGGCCTTCCGCCATACCTTGCTGGAATATGCCGAGTTGATGCTGTTCCTGCTGGTGGCGATGACCTATATCAACGCCATGGAGGATCGCAGGTTATTCGATGCCCTGCGCGCCTGGCTGGTGCGATCCGGCTTTCACTTGCGCACCCTGTTCTGGTTGACCGGCGGGCTTGCTTTTTGTATTTCGCCGGTGGCAGACAACCTGACCACTGCGCTCTTGATGTGCGCCGTGGTGTTGAAGGTGGCCAACGGTGATCGGCGTTTTGTCAATCTTGCCTGCATCAACATAGTGATCGCCGCCAACGCCGGAGGGGCGTTCAGTCCCTTTGGCGATATCACCACCCTGATGGTGTGGCAGGCGGGCAAGGTGCAATTTGGCCAGTTCTTCACCCTGCTTATTCCCTCTCTGCTCAATTTTCTGGTGCCGGCCATCCTGATGAGCCTGATGGTGCCGCGTCATGTGCCGGAGGCTGATAACGAGGTGGTCGAACTCAAGCGGGGGGCCCGCCGTATCGTCGCGCTGTTCTTGCTGACCATCATCACGGCGGTGCTATGCCACAGTTTCCTCCACCTGCCACCCGTACTGGGTATGATGCTGGGGCTCGGTTATCTGCAGTTTTTCGGCTTCTATTTGCGCAAGTCGCTGCCACGATCCCTTGCCCGCAAGCGTGCGCTCTATGAACGCAATGGCGATGAGGTGCGGTTGCGCAGTCTGGGTTCTGTGGTGCCATTTGACGTGTTCAACAAGGTGGCCAAGGCGGAGTGGGATACCTTGCTCTTCTTCTACGGGGTGGTGATGTGTGTAGGGGGGCTGGGCTTTATGGGGTATCTGGAGCTGGTATCACACTGGTTGTATGACGCTGGGGATCCCACCATGGCCAACATCTTCATCGGGGTCTTGTCCTCCGTCATAGACAACATTCCCGTGATGTTTGCCGTGATCTCGATGAGCCCAGACATGGCGCTGGGGCAGTGGCTGCTGGTGACCCTGACCGCCGGGGTGGGCGGCAGCCTGCTCTCCATCGGCTCTGCCGCCGGTGTTGCCCTGATGGGGCAGGCCCATGGCATGTATACCTTCTTTGGCCACCTGAAATGGTCGCCGGCTATCTTGCTCGGCTATCTGGTGAGCATAGGGGCGCACCTCTGGCTCAACAGTGCCCAGTTCTGAACGTCTGCCCGCCAGTACGAAAAGAGGCTTCCGTTGATGGAAGCCTCTTTCGTTTTCCTGGCCGAGGGGGATAGGGGGGGTCAATCGCCCCGCTTGCCCGCCAGCAGCCAGTAACTCAGGGTGGAACCCACGCCACAGCATGCGATGGCGATGGCCATGGGCAGCGGCGATTGGGGCGGATTGAGGTTGACCAGAATCCCGACCAGGGCGCCGATGCCAAAGCGCAGGGTACCCGCCAGTGCCGAGGCGGTACCCGCAGATTGCGGGAAGTGGCCCATCAGACCGGTCATGGCGTTGGCCCCCACCAGACTGATATGGCCGATAAAGAGTACCACCGGAATGACGATGCCCCACAGACCGCCGGTCTGGCTCCAGGCGTTGTAGATCAGCAGGGCGCCAGCGCAGGGCAGCACCAGCAGGCCGTATTGCAGCATCCGCTCGGCACCCACCCCTTTTACCAGTCGGCTATTGACGAAAGTGACCACCATCATCAGCAAAATATTGAGACCAAACAGCCAGCCGTAGTGCTCGGTCTGCACCTTGAAATACTCGATATAGACATAAGGGGAGCCACTCAGGAAGGCGAACATGCCGGAGCTGGAGAGGGAGCCGCACAGCACGTAGCCCATGGCGCCGCGATGGGAGAGTACCCCCCAGTAGTTCTTGAGGATCTGGCCCAGATTAAGGGGCTGACGGTGCTCGGGTTTCAGGGTCTCCTGAATTTTCCACTGCATCACCAGACAGATCAGCAGGCTGATCCCCACCAGCAGCCAGAAGATCACCCGCCAATCGGCGTGGGCGCTGATATAGCCGCCGACCACAGGGGCTACCAGCGGCGCCAAGGTCATCACCAGAATGACGAACGACATGGCGCGAGAAAACGCATCCTTCTCGAACAGATCGCGCAGCAGGGCATTGACCACTACCGAGCCCGCCGCACCGCCCGCTGCCTGCAACATCCGATAGGCCAGCAATTCGGGCAGGGAGTCCGCCATGGCGCAGCCCACCGAGGCGATGGCAAACATCACCAGCCCCGCCAGGATCACCGGCTTGCGGCCATAGCTGTCGGCCAGCGGGCCGTAGAAGAGTTGGCCGATGGCAAAACCGCCCAGAAAGGCGCTGATGGTGAGCTGGGCACCGTCGATGCTGGTGGCTAGATCCCGAGCGATGGCCGGAATGGCGGGCAGATACATATCCACCGCCAGCGGGGTCAGACCCGCCAGAGCGCCGAGCAGGATAAACAGGAAACGGGGAGAGAGCATGGTGGCCTGGGGGGACTGTGCGTGGGGCATAGGGTATCCGCTGGTGAACCTTGGTTGAAAAAGGGAGAAGGGCGAGTCTATCAGGTTTGCCCCCGCTCGGCATGACGTTCCTACCCCCTCAAAAGGGGGAGGTGTCCGATCGCTCAGGCACCTTGGGGATCACGCTTGCGGTCATGTCGGCGCGCTGCGCGGATCACTCCCCCCAGCCAGAGCAGCCAGGCCAGCAACGAGATGGCGTAACCGAGCCGCTCCGGCCAGCGGGCGGTGAGGGTGAAGGTGAGGCTGTGTTGTCCGGCGGGCACCCAGACCTGCACCAGCCCGTTGCGGGTGCTGCTGACGCTCAGCGGCAGGCGCTGGTCGAGCCTTGCCTGCCAGCCCGGGTAATCAAACTGGTGCAGGACCAGCTTGGCGGGTGCCGGGGCATCCACCGTCAATTCGATATGACGAGGCTGCCAGCGCTGGATCTGCCAGTTCACCCCCTGATGGTCGCTGGTGATGGCGGGCTGGAATTCCTCTTTCCAGGCCAGCAGGGTGGGGGCAAACATGCCGCGTGGCACCTGCTTTGGTCGGTATTCGCGGGCGCTGCGCTTGCTGTCGAACTCCCCGTCGAGCTGACTCTTTACGGGAGCCTGGGTGAGCGGCGCCTCGCGTACATAGAGTCCCTGCGAGAGCAGGGTGAGGGCAAGCAGTAACCACCAGACCCACTGCCACGGGCGATAGGTGGGGGTACCCAGCGCCACCACGGCGACGGTAGCGATGACCAGCAGCAGATTGAGGCGCCAGGGAAATTGCACCAGTTGCAACGGAGTGAGCAGGCGCCACAGGGGCTCGCTTGGAGGCAGCATCATCAGAAAGCTCAGGGTGCCAATGACCCCCCAGAGCAGCAACTCGGGATGGCGCGGCTCGCGGGCGGCAGCCCAAGCTACCAGCAGCAGAGCCAGGGTGAGCAGCGTCAGCCAGGCGAGATGGCCGCGAAAGCGCCAGTCATCACGGCTTTGGGGCAAACGATCGAGAAAGTTGCGCTGAAATTCGAACATGCCGGTGCGCATCTGCTCCATGGAGATCCCCCCCTGATCCAGCAGAGCGGGCAGCAGCAACAGGCTGGCCATCGCCAACCCCCAGAGCTGGCCCAGCAGGGTGCCAATGAGCGGGGAGGCGGTGACAGGGACACTGACAAGCGCTGTGCTCCCCTTGTAGCGCCAGACCAGTAGCAGGCTGCGCAGGGTGAGCAAGCCCAGAATGAGCAGGGTGCTTGGTAGATGGGAAAGCGTCAGCATGGAGACGGCCAGTGCGAGCTGCAGTAGTGCAAAGGGGGCGCCGCGGCAGAGGCGATCCTGCGCCAGCAGAGCCAGCGGCGCCCAGACGAAGGCCCAGCTCTCCGCCAGGGCAAAGCGGGCGTAGATATCGATGGCCAGATGATAGGGCAGCGCCATATAGAGCAGACTGGCCGCCAGCGCCCGTCCGTGGCCGGCAAAGGGACGCAACCAGAGATAGGCAAACAGGCCGGAGAGCCAGAGTGCCACGCTGCTGCTCCAGAGCAGCGGCGTCATCGCCTCGTGGGCCAGTGGGGTGGGGCCGGCGAACAGTGCGCTCACATAGTAGGGCAGGGGGGGATAGAAGAAAAAGACCGGGCTGCCGAAGGCGCCGTTCATCTCCATCAACCAGCGCGGATAGAGTTCACCTTGCCACAGTTGCACGGCAAAGAAGTGACCGGAGAGCAGGTGATGAAACAGATCATGGCCCTGACTGCCGCCGCGCAGCCAGAATGGTAGCAACAGGAGGGCACAGGCCCCGGTCAGCACCGACAAAACCCACAGCCACTCTCTGGTTACACGCATAAGGAGACTCGTCTGTTATGGATGCGCTGTGAGTGTACCCGAGTTGTTCCCCTCTTTTTTAGTTGCCTTGGCGGATTTTTGTGCTCTTTATATGTTTCTTGTCACTTTCCCCATGGGTTGTCTGCAGCGAGGGAATGGCGAGCCAGAGTCCGGGCTCGGCGGCAAAGCGCGGGGCAAACCAGTGCTGGCGCACCGCGCTGGGCATTTCGTTCGCGGCGATGGGGCGGCGACTGAGGCGGCAGGCTCCCTGAGAGAGTGCCAGCGCCGCATCCCCCTTGTACCAGCCGTCCGTTACCGGCAGTGCCGTGGTTTCCCGCAGCAATCTTACCCCCCACTGGGTCACCAGCGCAGGGCACGCTTTCTCTGCCAGCCTTGCTGCCTGCACCATGGCGGGTGGACGGGGCAGGGTAAAGGTTACGCCGAGCAGCAGCAATCCGGCCACCGCGACCACCCCCTCGCCACGGCGCGGCAGCCAACCTGCCAGCAGCACGATACCGAGCAGGGTGACGGGGGCCAGATGGCGGGGATTGTCGGGATTCTGGCCAAACAGGGTCCAGAGCAGCAGGGCGAGCCAGTAGAGCGTCCAGAGCACGGAGGGGGTCGCATTGTGATCCTTTGACCGTTGCCAAAGCGGCGGTACCAGCAGCGCCCCAACAGCCAAGGGCCAAAGCGGGGTGAGCTGATCGTTGAAGGTGCGCGCCCAGCTCAGCAGCCGATCGCCGTGGGCCGCCGCCGTGTTGCCCCACAGGGTAAAGTGGCCGTCGGTAAAGCGGCCTCCCTCGCTGAAATAGGCCCAGCCATCGGCCTGCCAGACAAAGAGCAGGCTGATAAGCCCAACCAGTGCGATGGGGAGCACAAATCTGACGCGTGTTCCCTTTTGCGCCATCCCCAGCCACAGAGGTAGCAACGCCAGTACAAAATAGGAGGGGCGCAGGGCCAGCATAAGGCCCAACAATAGGCCTGCCAGTGCGAATCTGCGCTGCTGCAAGGCCAGCAGCGCCCCAAGCCAGGCGGCGAGCGCGGACCCGTCAGAAAGGCCGGAGAGCGCCAGCGTCGGGGTGAGCGGCAGGGCCAGCACCAGCAGCCAGACGGGGGCGAGCAGGCTTGGCCGTTGCCACAATCTGACCGCCAGCAAGGCGGCGAGCGGCGCCAGCAAACTGCTACCGAGCAGACTTGCCCACTGCACCGCACGGGCTGGATCGTCTACCGCCAGATTAATCAGCCGCGCCAGCCAGATAAAGGCGGGGTAGCCCGGAAAGTGGGGGGAGAACTCCAGCACGCTAAAGCGCGTCACCCCGTGGGCGAAATTGAGGGCATCATCGGAATCGAGTGCTACCGGGAAGGCTAGCAGCCAGCCGAGCCAGGCCAGTTGCAGCAGGATCAGCAAGTAGGGTCGATTAGCGAAGCGTAATCGGCCGTGGTGACGCCCCCCTTCTCCCCTTGCGGGAGAAGGGTTGGGGATGAGGGGGGCTGTCATCATCGATGAGAGGCCATCAAAGCGGCGCCAGCACGGCCATCAGCGCTTTTTCCGCTGCGGCAAAGGCGGCGGCGTCGGCGGGCTTGGCGCCCACCCCGAATACCCCCGGGTTGCCGATGGCATCCAGCACCTTGGCCAGCGCCTGTTCGGCCGCCTTGCGATCCCCTTCATCGAGGGAGGGGAGGATCAAGTCGAGGAAGCGCTTGCTCTTGACCACCAGCACCTTGGCGGTCTGGTAGTCGCCAAGATTCTGGCTGGCCCCTTCGAGGCGGCGTTCGATCTCCGCCTTGTAGGCGCGATTGAGCAGGGCGGCGGTGGCGGCAGCGTCTTTCCCCTTGATGGCGGCGGCCAGCGGCCCTTGCAGCTCCACCTTGTGGTGCTGTTCCAGATAGGTCAGCTCGTCGGCAATCTCGCTCAAGGTGGCGCTGGCATCCTTGCCGTCAGTGGCGGCGCCCAGCAGCGCCTCGCGGGCGTCGATCAGTGGCTCCTTGCCGGCGGCGGCGTAGGAGTATGCCTGCGCCTGCCCGCTCAGGGTCAGCAGCAGGGTGAGGGCGAGTAAACCCGGGCGGATGGTCATCCTGTTCTCCTTACTTATGCCAATGGCGCGGCACTCAGGCCACGCTCTGGGTTTCAATCACGGTATTTTCGTTGCGATGGTTAAAGATGGCGTGGCGTCTGTCCACCCCGTCGATCACCATGTCGGCCGCCATCATCCCCATCTCCATGGCGGTGTCGGTGAAGATATAGCGAAATGTCCCCTGACGGCCGGTCATGATGAGGTTGGTGATGGGCATCAGCGCCTTGATGGCTTCGTTGCGGCGCGCCTGATAGCCCAAATCCATCAGCGGATAGGCGTACTCGCTGCGGGCTTCGAAGGTCTCATCGCCAAGCTTGGCGGTATCGACGCCGAGGCTCGCCAGATCGGCGGTGACCCGACCGCGCAGATCAGAGAGCGGCGCCTGCCAGGTGGCATCCCCCGGATTGCAGGGGATCTCCAGCATCACCGAGGTCTGGCCCTGGGGCGCCATAAAGGGGCTGCGGCGGCGCGGCTCCTGCAGACGGGTGGCCAGAATATGGGGGTCGGAGAGGTACTGCCAGGTGTTGTCCGACAGGTTTTCCTGTTTGAGGGGCATATTGACGAAGCGAAGCGACCGGTATTGGAGATCGCACGGCAAGCCCAGATGCTGGCAGGTGAGCGGCAGCGGCAGGGTGGAGATCACCTGATCAAAGCGCTCGCTCTGTTCAACGTCATCTTGTTTCCAATACACCCGTTCAATGCGGCCATCAGCCTGCTCAAGGCGGGTGATGGTGGCGCCGGTTTTGAGCTCGACTCCCTCGGCAACCAGCCGCTCCCCCAGAGTGGTGAAGATCTGGCCGAAGCCATATTTGGGGTAGCGGTATTTGCGGGCATAGGTGCGCACCGAGATACTGCCGTTGCGTCTTGGCAGCAGGCGGCGGGCCACGTCTTTGAGATCGATCAGGCTGATGCGCTGGCCGGCCCAGTCGGCGGAGAGCTTGTCCGGGTTGATGCCCCACAGCTTGCCCGTGTAGCCCTCGAAAAACTGGCGATAGAGGGTGCGGCCGAAGTGGCTCTGGATCCACTCGGCAAAGCTTGCCTTGGCAAAATCATCCGGCTTCTTGGCAAAGGGTAACAGCAGCAAGTCTTTTACCGCACCGGCCATCAGGGCGAGCGGCGCCGTCTTGAGCAGGTTGGGCAGGTTCAATGGGTAGTCATAGGTGCGTCCGCCAAAGCGGATGACGCTCTTGCGCTCGGCGTGGAGCAGATCGTCCCCCATCAGTTCATCGATAAAGGCGAGCAGCTCGGGGTTTTTGGTGATAAAGCGGTGACCGCCGTAGTCGAATCGATACTCCCCATCGCGCCCCTTGAAGGTCTGGGTGGCACACATGCCGCCGACCACCGGCTCCTGCTCGAACAGGGTGACTGCAAAACCGGCGCGGCGCAGGCGCCAGGCCGCCATCAAACCGGCGGGGCCAGCGCCCAGCACTGCAATGCTTTTCTTGTTGTTATCGCTCATGACCTATTCCGAAACTGCTTGATAGATAAGGGAACCGCGCCAAGGCGCGGCTCCCGAATGGTGTTGTTACCCCGTGGCCTTGTTGCCACAGGGCGTGTTGGCTCAGCCCTTGCTGGATGCGGCGCTCACCTGCGGGCGATAGCTGCGCTGCCAGAGGGTAACGAAGATCGCCAGATAGAGGGCCCAGGTCAGCAGCTGCAAGCCAGCGGGTGAGGCATTGTAGCCAAACAGAGCGCGCAGGAAGGTACCAAATACCCCCTGATCGTCGAGAATGTGGCTGATGTCGAATACCGGCGTGGTCCAGAAGGTGATGATATCTGCCGCCTGCAACATGTTGACGGCAGACGAGAGCAAGCCTGCGGCGATGATGATGATAAGCAGGCCGGTCCAGCGGAAGAAGGGGGCCAGCGCCACCTTGCGGGTGGAGCGCAGCAGCCCCCACACCAGCGCGATGGAGACCAGCAGCCCCGCCAGCGCGCCCATCAGGCCCGATTGCAGATCCACCCCTTGGCCCGAGTAGAGCAGGGCGGAGAAGAAGAGCACGGTTTCAAACCCTTCGCGCATCACCGCCAGGAAGGCGAGCAGCACCAGACCAAACAGGTTGCCGCCATCGATGGCTGCATCGATGCGCGCCGTCATGGCCCCCACCTGGGATTTGGCCTGTTTTTGCATCCAGATCGCCATATAGGTGAGCACCAGAGTGGCGAAGATGAGGATCCCCGCCATCAACAGGTGGTTGTAGCGCTCGCTCTCGAACTGGCTCACCACCACCTGGAACAGGAAGGCGACCACAAGGGAGGCGACAAGGCCAAGCCCCACCCCCAGATAGATGAACTTGTTGTAGCGGCTCGCCCCCAGCTTGGCGAGGTAGGAGAGGCAGATGCCGACCAGCAGGAAGGCTTCCAGCCCCTCGCGCAGGGTAATCAGAAAACTTGCAAACATCAGGATTGAGGCTCCGTAGCGGGCGTGATGGAGAGAGGCTGCAGGGTCAGTTGCAGCCGATTGAGTTGCACTATGGGTGGCTCCGGCAAGCTCGGCTCGGCGGCGCGCACCGCATCATTGACCCACTTGGGGTAGGTGCGGAAATTGAGTTTGATATCGGCCTTGAAGGGCCCTTGGGCTTCTGCGGGCAGCGACCAGGCTTCATCGCGCCAGCCATCGGCCGGAATGCGGGTATCTTCCAGCAGTTTGGCGTAGCGCCAGAACTTGAGCCCCACCGGCTTGCCCTCGGCATCACCGAACACTTTGCGAAACAGTCGCGCATCTTCAGGGACGGCACCATCCACCGGCTGGCCGCTGGCAAGCACCACCTTGCCGCTGGCGTCGGTGACGGTCAGCTCCAGCCAGAGTTCACGAAAATCGGCCACTCCGGTGGGCAGGGCATGGCCTGCGCCGGTATTGGTGACCCGCACCACCAGCTGTTGGCTATCGGCAGCCTGTTCGATACGGGCGGAGAGGGTAGCGCTGGAGCGCAAGAGCGCCAGACTCTCCTGTTCAAGGTCGGGATTGCGCAGCCCCACCAGCTGGTGCTGGGCGCCGGTAAAGTTGTGGCGATAGAGCCGGGCTTTCATGGTGCCGTTTTCGGTGGACTGGCCCGCCACCGGCGCGCCGCCATTGCCCGGCTCCGGGTTCATGTGGCAGTCGATGCAGGTGCGCCGTTTGGCGGGATCCTCGGCCTTGGCGAAGCTGGATTTTTCCCACTCGTCCCAGGTGTTGACGATATTGGCGCCGGTGCCCGGGGCAAACTCGTTGTGGCACGACTTGCACAGTGCCGCGTCGCGGTAGAAATCCTTCTGATAGGAGGCTTTGTGGGCTGCCGGGCGGGCGTTGATCTGCCGCTCGGCTAGCCAGTGCTGGAGGCTGCCGCCTGCGGCATCCTCGAACACATAGCTCTCGCGGTCTTTCAAATTCACGGTAAATGCGCTGTTGCCGCCCGCGTCTTCTA
This sequence comes from Aeromonas sp. 603079, assembly GCF_049172135.1. Classification (NCBI taxonomy): domain Bacteria; kingdom Pseudomonadati; phylum Pseudomonadota; class Gammaproteobacteria; order Aeromonadales; family Aeromonadaceae; genus Aeromonas; species Aeromonas sp. 603079. The sequence goes on from NZ_JAAKPX010000003.1 coordinate 15,406, forward strand.
CCTTGGTGATGCGATGGCAGAGCACGCAGCCGGTCCCTTCCTCCACCACAGGTTCGCCCGCCTTGTGGGCGGCAATCAGCGAGGCGCCACCCTGCTCGAACATATGGGAGCCCTTGGGCAGATCCAGCTGGCCTGTCATCACCTGCTGGGGCATGTGGCAGCCCTGACACCACTGGCCGAAGGCTTCGCCCTCGGTTTGGCGGGCCAGCGCCTGCACCACCTTATAGTAGGGGTGGGAGTTGCCCATCAGTCGGTGGTTGCTCTCGCTCCAATCTTTGAACGCCTGTTGGTGGCAGTTCTGGCAGGAGGCGGAGTTGAGCCAAGCCTTCGGGTGAGTGGTTGGTGCCTTGGCGGGATCCGTGCGCAGGGCATCGAGTCGCAGCCAGTTGGCGAGATAGGGGAGGTTGCCATCGGCGGTGACGAAGGCGTGTAAGTCCTCCATCATCGCTTTCACTTCCGGTTGGGGCATCGCGGGGTCAACTGCCTCGGCCCCATCGCGGGTGTCATGGCCCATGCCGCCCTGGGTCTGCTGGGTCATGCGCAGGTATTCGCCGACAAAATCCCCCGCCACCATGTTGGTGAGGTTGGCGTGGCCGTTGATGGCGTTGTCGCCGCTCTTCTGGCGATGGGCCGCCATCAGATAGCGGTTGGTGAAATTGAACCCATCCAGATGGCAGGAGTTGCAGCTCATCCAGTTGTCCCCCGCCATGGGGAAGCGTGAGTTGGACGCTGTGTTACCAAGGTTGAACAGCCGCTCGCCGCGCTGAAGCGGCTCGGGGCGCGGATCTGTCTCTACCAGCTTGGCAAAGTGGGGCACATCGACGGTGACCCGGGCAAACGGGCCGCTGCCGCCGCTATTGAGGCGGGTGAGATCCTGCCCCATGGCGTTGTGCACCAGAATATGGTCGCCATCGATCAGCAGATCCCGCGGATTCTGGCCCGGCAGGTGACGCAAGAGCTGGGTCGCCTTGGCCCCCCCCTGAAACTTCTTGCGGCGGTGGCGGTTGTTGTTGGACTTGCCGCTGCGGGAGAGGTCAAACACCAGCAGATCTTCCGAGCCCGCCAGCGTCAGATAGACCCGCTTGCCATCGGCGGTGAAGCGCGCCGCGAAGGGGTTGGAGACGATCTGGCTGCGGTTGCCGACGCTTGGCAGGTTGATCTGCAAAAAGAGCTGTTTTCTTTCATCGACCCGCTCTTTCTCCTCATCGAGATCGATGATGGAGACGGCCGGAAAGACGGTGCTCTGAAACTGGAAGGGGTGATCGAAGCTCCACAGCACATGGGGCAGCCAGGCCTCGCTGCCATCGGGGGAGAGGGCGATGCCATCGAGCAGGCGCGGCAATCCCTGGGAGTCGCTCGGCGTGTCGCTATGGGTCTCGGCCAGGGTAATGAGTTTGGGCTTGGGAAGCGAAGATCCCTTGGCGCCGTGGCCAAGCTTGGCGAGATCATAGATGGCGAGCTGGCCGGTCATGGCGTGGGTGAGCAGCAGGCGATCGTCGTCGGTCAGGGCCAGTCCACGGGGAGTCTCGGCGGTTTCTGCATCCAGCTTGAGGTTGCCTGTGGTGTCATAGGCCTGCAGGCGAGCGGATTCGAACTGCGTGACCCAGAACCACTGCCGCTTGGCATCGAAGATGACCCCGTAGGGGCGATGGCCGGTGGGGATCGCCTTTGCCAGATCGAGATCATCATCCAGCAGCAGCAGGCGATCGCCGCTGTAGTCGGTGACCAGCAGGGTGCCGTCATCGGCGCGGGCAAGCTGGCGCAGATCGCCTCCCAGCTGCACCTCTTTGAGCCGCTTGCCGCTATCGCGCTCAAGCAGGGTGACCGATCCTGTGCTCAGGTTGGCGGTGACGAGGCGCGGGGCGCTCCCTTCCTCATAGGCGATCATCCCGGCACCCATCTGCTGGGCAAACGCGAAGGGGCTGGTCAGCAGCAGGACGAGTGCCAGCAGGGGTGACAAATATGCAGAAAACGATGACTTCAACATGGGATCAGGATCGCCATTTCAAGATGGTCCAGCGCCAGGCGTGGCGCAGCACCAGAGGAGTTAACGCCAACGCGCTCAGCCAGTGGGCCCAGCTGGCGAGGTTGCCCGTGGCATCGCCCGGAGTGCCGTGCAGCACCAGCAGCAGGCCGCTGGCCAGACAGATCAGCAGCAGGGCTTCAATAATCCGCCCAGTGGTGCGTAAAAAGGGTTTGTTGCTGCGGTTCAACAAGCTGCGATGGGAGAGCCAGAAGGCGCCAAACAGCAGGGGGAACAGGGTGAGCGAGAGCATCACATGGAAAAACAGATTCCAGCGTGCCAGCGACCAGAGCGGGGTCAGCGGTTCCCACAGCAGCAGGCCTGAGAAGAACATCAGATAGAGGGTGCCCTCGGCGGCCTGATGGTGGTAGGCCAGCCACTGCCAGAATTGTCGGGGTGAGAGAGAAAGGCTTGTCATAAAGGCTCCAGCACCCGGGCGGGGCCGCCCGGGGGGAGCAAGTTTATAACGCAGTAAGAGTAATGAAAAGTGTTATCAATTCCATTGATAATGAATCAAGCCTGAATGAACGGGGTGACCGAACACGGCTATTGATAATCCCTTATCCGCTTGGCCGCCACCTATGGGGCGAGAGTGCGGGCGCAGCCGTTCCTCGACAACGGGGCCGCTTGCGGCTCGGGGTTATGATCGCGCGTCTGGCTTGTTGTGGGTGTTCAGCTCACCAAGAGGCTTTTTATATTTATTTCAATTGATTGCAGCTAAAGCTTGGCTAGATGTTCGACTCCTGATGAGGATCATCAGCAGCATATTCCCGTAGCTGGCGACTGCGCAGCAGATACCAGAGTGACCAGAGGCTGGCGACCAGCACCAGTGCGGTGGGCCAGCTGAATGACCACTTCTGCAGATTGAGGCTGTGCAACTGCATCAGCAGGCCGCTGACGGCAGAGCAGAGCAGCAGCAGCGGGCTGTGGCGCCGGAGTCTGGCGCGAATGCTCTGGGTCTGCTGATAGGTGCCCCCGCAGGCGAGCAACGCCAGCATGGCGGGTACGTCGGTCAGCAGGCTGATGTAGAGGGTGATTTTGTCCGGATAAAAGAGGGTCAGGATCTCGCTGCCGCTCTCGCGGGTGACGCCGGCCATCAGAAACAGCCAGACCGAGCGGGTCAGCAACAGGGCGATGGGCCAGAACCAGAGGGGAGGGCGCAACTGGCCGTGATCGTCATATCGATGTTCGGGGTAGAGGGTCATGGTTGCCCGATATCCATTCATAGAGTGCAAGTGATGCAAGGGATATGGGGCGAAGGCGAGCCCTTTGCAAGGCGCGGGAGAGAGCGGGAATTAATCGGGGGGCCATGCCCCCCAATCCGCGAAAAGTTGTCTTGTGCCGAGCGGCTGGCGTTACAGCCACCCCTTGCGCTTGAAGAAGAGCCCGGTGCCCAGCGATGACATCACCATCAGCACCAGCGAGAGGGGATAGCCATACTCCCAGGCGAGCTCAGGCATGCGGCCAAAGTTCATGCCATAAATACTGGCGATCAGGGTCGGCGGCAGGAAGATCACGGCGGCAACCGAGAAGATCTTGATCACCTTGTTCTGCTCCAGATTGGTCACCCCCATGGAGGCCTCCAGCTGGAAGTTGATCTTGTCGAACAGGAACTGGGTGTGAGGCAGTAGTGACTCCACGTCGTGCAGCATCTCGTCGATCCACTTGTTCTGCTCCAGGCTCATGCGCTGGCGCAGGCTGCGTTTGAGGAAACGCAGGGCGCGGCGGGTATCGTGCAGGGAGAGACGGATCTGGCCGTTGGCCTCTTCCTGTGCCAACAGCTCCTTGAGCATAGGGTTGATCTGATCCGGCTCGAAGATCTGATCGGCGGTGTTTTCCAACGTCTTGTAACCATCTTCGATAAGATCGGAGAGGTACTCCACCTTGAGGTTTTGTACCTCCAGCAGGATATCGAGGGCATCCTCCACCTCCAGCCGATCCTGGCGCATATAGTGGCGCAGCAGGCGCACCAGCCCGATGTCATCTTCACGAATGCTGATCAGCAGGTTGTTGCGCAGGGTAAAAGAGACGTGGACACCCTTGGTGTCACGACCGATCCGTTGGGGAAACAGGGAGTGAATGTGCAGACCATCGGTATCCCAGTAAAAACGGGCGGATGCTTCGATGTCGTCGAGCTCTTCCTTGTCGGGAACCTCTTCCAGGAACAGGCCCGTCAACCATTCTCGCTCTGCCGTGTCCGGCTTGTAGGCATCCAGCCAGACCGTGTTGTCAGGTACTATGTCGTCAGGCCCGAGCGTGACTATGTCCAGCACCTTGTTATTGAGAATGTAGGCGGTGATCATCTGTCCCCCCTTAAAAAGTCATGGGTAATCAGGGATGGTTGCACAGGTCATGCGGCCTTAGATCGCTGCAGAAGGCGATCCCGTGGATAAGCAGATCGGGCCGATGGAAAACCTGAATGCGGCGAACTATACAGGGGTGGGCCCCGCTTGTCAGGGGCTATTCATCAGGGATTCAGCTTGTTTGTCCAAAAAAACAGCGAGGTCGGATCACCTGAGCGGCTATGCGGGGTAGAACCCGCCTTTGGCTGGGGGAGGGGCAGCTGGGGCTGCTTGTTGCCGCTGCCCCGCTTCATCACATATTCGGATAATTGGGCCCGGAGCCCCCCTGTGGCGGCGTCCAGATAATGTTTTGACTGGGATCTTTAATGTCACAGGTTTTGCAGTGAATACAGTTGGCGGCGTTGATCTGCAGTTTGGCCGCGCTTTCCATTTCCAGTACCTCAAACACCCCGGCCGGACAGTAGCGTTGGGCGGGTTCGGCCCAGGTGGGCAGATTGACCTCGACCGGAATGCGCTCGTCCTGCAGCTTGAGGTGGCAAGGCTGATCCTCGTCGTGACTGGTGTTGGCCAGATACACAGACGAGAGCTTGTCAAAGCTCAGTCTGCCATCGGGTTTGGGGTAATGGATGGGCTCGCAGCGGCTGGCCACGCGCAGCTGACGGTAATCGTGAGCCTTATCGAGCAGTTTGAAGGGCGAGTTTGCGCCAAACAGCCGTTGCTCCAGCCAGTTGAAGGCACCGCCCAACCAGGGACCATAGCGATGAAGAGCCGCGCCGAAGTTGCGCGCCGCCTTGAGTTCGCGGGCCAGCCAGCTCTGGTGCAGCTCGTCACCATACTGGGCCAGATCCCGGCCCCCTTCATCGCCCCCCCGCAGGGCCATCGCGACGGTTTTTGCCGCCAGCATGCCGGACTTCATGGCGGTGTGGATCCCCTTGATCCGGGAAAAGTCGAGAGTGCCCGCATTACAACCGATCAGCAGGCCGCCCGGGAAGTGCATGCGGGGCAGGGCGTGCCAGCCCCCCTTGGTGATGGCGCGGGCGCCATAGCTGATGCGCTCCCCATCTTGCAACACGCCGGCGATAAGCGGGTGATGCTTGAGGCGCTGGAATTCGTCGAACGGGCTGAGCCAGGGATTCTGGTAGTTGAGGTCGACAATCAGCCCGACCGCCACCTGATCCCCCTCCATGTGATAGAGATAGAAGCCACCGTGGCTATTGCCGCCCCCCTGCTTGCCAAGGGGCCAGCCACTGCCGTGCAGCACCTGTCCCGCCTTGCCTTGGCCAGCAGGCAGTTGCCACAGCTCCTTGAAGCCGATGGCATAGTGCTGGGGCTGGGCAGGGCTTGCTAGGTTGAAGTCGGCGATCAGCTGCTTGCCGAGATGACCGCGGGCCCCTTCGGCAAAGAGGGTGTAGCGGCCGAGCAGCGCCATGCCGGGCACATGATCTGCTTTCGGATTGCCCACCCGATCCAGCCCCAGATCGCCGGTGATGACCCCCTTGACCCGGCCCGCTTCCATGATAAGTTCGCTGGCGGTAAATCCCGGGTATATTTCGACTCCCAGTTTTTCCGCCTGTTGGCCAAGCCAGCGGCAGAGATTGCCGAGGCTGATGATGTGGCAACCCTCATTGTGCATCCGGGGCGGCACCGCCCAGGCGGGGAGTTGCAGGGAGCGTTGCTCGCTTTGCAGCAGATGAACCTGATCGTCGCTGACCGGCACGCCGAGCGGCGCTTGCTGCCAGCAATCCGGCAGCAGCTCTTGCAAGGCGACGGGATCAAACAGGGCGCCGGAGAGCAGATGGGCGCCAATTTCCGCTCCCTTCTCCAGCAGACAGACAGAGAGAGTGGCATCCTGCTGTTTCAGGGCGATGGCTGCACTGAGCCCCGCCGGACCGCCGCCGACGATGACGACATCAAATTCCATTGCTTCCCGTTCCATCTTGCCTCTGCGCTCTGGTTGGCCTAGGGTAATGCTGGTAGTTTACGTAAACGTAAAGTAGTTGTAAGCAAAACTGAGCAAGAAAAAGCAAAAAATTAGGGAAGAGCGTACTGCAACAAACGCAGAGGCACACTAATGAATTCAATCCAAAGAGACGAGGCATGACCCCATGAAGCTGCTGGTCGCAATCAAACGGGTAGTCGACTACAACGTCAAGATCCGGGTGAAGGGAGACGGCTCCGACGTGGAGCTCGCCAATGTGAAGATGGGGATCAACCCCTTTTGTGAAATTGCGGTGGAGGAGGGAGTCAGGCTGCGGGAAGCCGGGGTTGCCAGCGAGCTGGTGGTGGTGACCTTCGGCCCTGACGCTGCCGCCGAGCAACTGCGCCATGGGCTGGCGCTGGGGGCGGATCGGGCGCTGCATTATGTCACCGATGAGACGCTCACCCCGCTGACTGTCGCCCGCGCCTTGCACAAGGTGTGTGAGCAGGAGCAGCCAGATCTGGTGCTGCTCGGCAAGCAGTCCATCGATTCAGACAACAATCAGGTGGCCCAGATGCTGGCTGCCCTCAATGATTGGCCGCTGGCGACCTGTGCGTCCGCCCTCAAGGTGGAAGCTGGGGAGCTGCTGGTGACCCGCGAAATCGACGGTGGCCTCGAGACCCTCGGCATGCCGTTGCCTGCGGTAGTGAGCGCCGATCTGCGTTTGAATGAACCGCGCTTTGCCTCGCTGCCCAACATCATGAAGGCCAAGCGTAAGCCGCTTGATAGCGCTCCGTTCTCGACACTCGCCGTTGAGGTGGCCAACCAGACCCGTTTGCTCGGGGTGATGGCGCCGCCAGCCCGCAGCGCCGGGATCAAGGTGGGCTCGGTGGACGAGCTGGTGGACAAACTCAAACACGAAGCGAAGGTGCTGCCATGAGCGTGCTGATCATTGCCGAACATCATCAGGGCCATCTGGCCGACAACGTGGCACAACTGGTCACCGCCGCCGGAGCCATCGGCGGTCAGGTTGACCTGCTGTTGCTGGGTCAGGGGCTGACCGAGGCGGGTGAACAGGCGGCAGCCCTCAGCGGCGTCGACAAGGTGTTGCTTGCCGAACATCCCCTGCTGGCCGACGGGCTGCTGGATGGGGTGGACAAGCTGCTGGCCAGCTGGTGCGAAGGTTACAGCCACTGCCTTATGGCGGCGAGTGCCATGGGCAAGGCGCTGCTGCCACAGGTGGCGGCCCGGCTCGGGGTGGAGATGCTCTCCGAGGTGACGGCTATCGAGAGCAGCGACACCTTCCTGCGCCCCATCTATGCGGGCAATGCCATCGCCAGAGTGGCAAGCTCGGCGCCCGTCAAGGTGATGACGGTGCGGGCCACCGCGTTTGCCAAGGCGGCGACGGGCGGGCAGGCTCTCATCGAACGCTTGGCCGTGCCCGAATTCGCTGGTCGTACCCGGTTGGTCGAGCGCCGCGCGGTGCGCTCCAGCAGGCCCGAACTGACCGCCGCCCGGGTGGTGGTCTCCGGTGGCCGGGCACTGGGCTCCAAGGCGCAATTTGCCCTGATTGAGGCGCTGGCCGACAAGCTGGGTGGGGCGGTGGGGGCATCGCGAGCCGCCGTTGATGCAGGATATGTCGCCAACGATCTGCAGGTGGGGCAGACCGGCAAGGTGGTGGCACCCGAGCTCTATATCGCGGTCGGTATTTCGGGCGCCATCCAGCATCTGGCGGGGATGAAGGAGTCGAAGGTGATCGTGGCCATCAACAAGGACAGCGATGCCCCCATCTTTCAGGTGGCGGACTACGGGCTGGTGGGGGATCTCTTCACTCTGCTGCCGGAGCTCACCGCCAAACTGTAAATTTGTCAGAAATGGCTGAGCTGTGGTCGTTTATGCGCTCTGCCCGCCATTTCTGTGCATGTTCCCTGCAAGCCCTGACCCGTTCAGGGCTTTTTCTACTGCAAGGGGGAGGCAGAGTGACGGTAAAAGGTTGAGCCAGCTCCCAAAAAGCCTTTGATCCGCTGGCTGCTCTTGTGTAAAACCTGACAAGTCATCGATTACTCTCATCCACTCACGGAAAGCGTCATGAGCAAACAGATTTACAACTTCTGCGCCGGCCCCGCCATGCTGCCGGTTGAAGTCATGGAGCGCGCCCAGCGCGAATTTTGTAATTTTCAGGGGCTGGGAGCCTCGGTCATGGAGCTTTCCCATCGCGGCAAGCCCTACATGGCGGTGGCCGAGAAGGCCGAAGCGGATCTGCGCGAGCTGCTGGCGGTGCCGGACAACTACAAGGTGCTCTTCATGCATGGTGGCGGCCGCGGTCAGTTCTCCGCCGTGCCCATGAACCTGCTGGGCGGCGCCAACAAGAAGGCGGACTTCCTGCTGACCGGCGTCTGGTCCCAGAGCGCTGTGGATGAAGCCAAAAAGTATGGCGATATCCAGACCTTCCAGGGGGTTGCCAAGAACGAGCAGGGGATCTCTCACCTGCTGCCGACCCCGGCGTTTCGCGCCGATGCGGCTTATGTTCACTACTGTCCGAACGAAACCATTGACGGCATCGAGATGTTTGACATCCCGGCTACCGGCGAGGTGCCGCTGGTGGCGGATCTCTCCTCCACCATTCTCTCCCGTCCTCTCGAGGTGAGCCGCTTTGGCATCATCTATGCCGGTGCCCAGAAAAATATCGGGCCGTCCGGGCTTGCCATTGCCATCGTGCGCGATGACCTGCTGGATCAGGCGAGAGCCGATGTCCCCTCGATTTTCGACTACAAGCTCACTGCCAAGAACGACTCCATGTTCAACACGCCGCCCACCTACGCCTGGTATCTGGCCGGTCTGGTGTTCGAGTGGCTCAAGGAACAGGGTGGCCTCGAGGCGATGGAAGCGCGCAACAAGGAGAAGGCCGACTTCCTCTATGACTATCTCGATCAGTCGAGCTTCTACGGCAATCAGGTGGATGTCAGCTGCCGTTCGCGGATGAACATCCCGTTCCAGCTGAAAAATGCCGAGCTGGACAAGCAGTTCCTGGCCGAATCGGAAGCCGCTGGCCTGCTGGCCCTCAAGGGGCACCGTATTGTCGGTGGCATGCGCGCCAGCATCTACAACGCCATGCCGCTGGAGGGGGTGAAGGCCCTAGTGAGCTTTATGGATGGCTTTGCCAAGCGCCACGGCTGAGAAGATAGTACCCACGTGCTTGCCGGCGGCCTCTCGTGACAACCAGTGAGCCGCTTCCAGCTATTGCAGTGATTCAAGACGCCGGGGATACCCCGGCGTCTTTTTTTCAACAGAACCAGCGCGCTGGCGTTTGCCGTGCGATTTCCCCTGAAAGTGCCCTTGCCGAGCGGGACGCAGGCTGTTAACGTCCGGACAGGCGTTTATTTTTGAGATAGCACAGGAAGTCTATGAATTCGTTGCGTTTGGAACCCATTTCTCGTGTGGCCGGTGAGGTCAATCTGCCCGGCTCCAAGAGTGTCTCTAACCGTGCGCTGCTGCTGGCGGCGCTGGCTCGTGGCACCACCCGTCTGACCAACCTGCTCGACAGCGATGACATTCGTCATATGCTGGCTGCGCTGACCCAGCTCGGGGTCAAGTACAAGCTCTCCGCCGACAAGACCGAGTGTACCGTGCAGGGTCTGGGTCGCAGCTTTGCGGTGAAAGAGCCGGTCAATCTGTTCCTCGGCAACGCCGGTACCGCCATGCGACCGCTGTGCGCCGCGCTGTGCTTGGGCTCCGGTGAATATACTCTGGGCGGCGAGCCGCGCATGGAAGAGCGTCCCATCGGCCATCTGGTGGATGCCCTGCGTGAAGCGGGTGCCCATATCCAGTACCTGAAACACGATGGTTATCCGCCGCTGGTGGTGGACGCCAAGGGGCTGTGGGGCGGCGATGTGCACGTCGACGGCTCCGTCTCCAGCCAGTTCCTGACCGCGTTTTTGATGGCGGCGCCGATGGCGGCGGGCGATACCCGGATCCACATCAAGGGGGAGCTGGTTTCCAAGCCCTACATCGACATCACCCTGCACATCATGAAGCAGTTCGGGGTGGTCATCGAGCACGACAACTACAAGCTGTTCTACATCAAGGGCAACCAGACCTACATCAGCCCGGGTGACTTTCTGGTGGAAGGGGATGCCTCCAGCGCCTCCTACTTCCTCGCGGCGGGTGCCATCAAGGGTAAGGTGCGGGTCACCGGTATCGGCAAGCACAGCATTCAGGGTGATATCCACTTCGCCGACGTGCTGGAGAAGATGGGCGCGCGCATCACCTGGGGTGGTGATTTCATCGAGGCGGAGCAGGCGCCGCTGCACGGAGTGGATATGGATATGAACCATATTCCCGATGCGGCCATGACCATCGCCGTAGCGGCGTTGTTTGCCGAGGGGCCGACCTCCATTCGCAATATCTACAACTGGCGGGTGAAGGAGACCGATCGTCTGCACGCCATGGCGACCGAGCTGCGCAAGCTGGGCGTCGAAGTGGAGGAGGGGCATGACTTCATCACCGTGACCCCGCCGACCCAGCTCAAGCATGCCGAGATCGATACCTACAACGATCACCGTATCGCCATGTGCTTCTCGCTGGTGGCGCTGTCGGATACCCCGGTCACCATCAATGATCCCAAGTGCACCTCGAAGACCTTCCCGGATTACTTCGACAAGCTAGCCAGTATCAGCCAGCGTGGCTGATCACTGACAAACCCGTCATCACCGACGCTTCGGGCCCGCGCTGAGCGGGCTTTTTTGCCTTCCTCATCCGCACTTCCATTTCGCGTAGCATCATTTCAATAACTTGCAAGATTGCTCCGCAAAATAGTTTTGTGATTGCTGTAATTTCCTATTTACACATGGGCTGTCGCGGGCTATGTTGAGATTTCCTAATCGCAGTCATCTAGCAGGAAGCCTTGTCATGCAGCATCAAACCGACGACGTTCGTATCAGTGAAATCAAAGAGTTATTACCCCCGGTTGCGGTGCTTGAGAAGTTTCCGGCTACCGAGGTGGCCTCGTCCACCGTTTTTGAATCCCGTCAGGCCATTCACAATATCCTGGCCGGCGAAGATGATCGTCTGCTGGTGGTGATTGGTCCTTGCTCCATCCATGATCCGGTTGCCGCGCTGGAGTATGGCAAGCGCCTCAAGGCGCTGCGCGACGAGCTGAAAGGTCAGCTGGAGATCGTGATGCGGGTCTACTTCGAAAAACCGCGCACCACAGTGGGCTGGAAGGGGCTGATCAACGATCCGTACCTCGATAACAGCTGCAAGATCAACGACGGTCTGCGCATTGGTCGCAAGCTGTTGCTGGATCTCAACGACATGGGGCTGCCGACTGCCTCCGAGTTCCTCGACATGATCACCCCGCAATATGTGGCGGATCTGATGAGCTGGGGCGCGATCGGTGCCCGTACTACCGAATCCCAGGTACACCGCGAGCTGGCCTCCGGTCTCTCCTGTCCGGTGGGCTTCAAGAACGGCACTGACGGCACCATCAAGGTTGCCATCGATGCCATCGGTGCCGCCAGTGCGCCGCACCACTTCCTTTCGGTCACCAAATACGGTCACTCCGCCATCGTGGCGACCCGCGGCAACCCGGACTGTCACATCATTCTGCGTGGTGGTCGTGAGCCGAACTACAGCGCCGCCCACGTGGACGAGGTGGTGAAGGGGCTGGAGAAGGCCGGTCTGCCCCAGAAGGTGATGATCGACTTTAGTCATGCCAACAGCAGCAAGCAGTTCAAGAACCAGATGCTGGTGGCCGAGGATGTGGCCGGCCAACTGCGTGCCGGCAGCAAGGCGGTGTTTGGTGTGATGGTGGAGAGCCATCTGGTGGAAGGCCGTCAGGATCTGGTGGAAGGGTGTGAACTCACCGTCGGCCAGAGCATCACAGATGCCTGCATAGGTTGGGCCGATACCGAAGTGCTGCTACGCAACCTGGCGGATGCCGTTGCAACCCGTAACGCCCGCTAAAGACCGGATTTCGCAGTCGCAGTGACAAAGAGAAAGTGATAACCAGAGGCCGCTATTGCGGCCTCATCTATTCGTGTTGCGGGGCTTAAGGCTCAGGGCAGGGCATCGGGCCGGAAGCTGGCGCGGATCTGCGGCACCAGGCTCGAGGGGTCGAATCCCTTCTCTTCACCCAGCACCGGATGGAGCAGGGGCTTCTCTTCGATGGGGGTGATATCCCCCGCCAGCAGCTGGCGGGTGGCCTGACCCATCTGGTAGAGCTGGCGCACCGGCGCAAACTGGGTCGCCAGATTGAGGGGGTCATCGGCGCGGGTGAAGGCCATCATGGGGATCTGGTAGGTGGCATCGCGCGCCGGCTTGTCACCGTGAATCCCCTTGCCGGCAGACATCAAAAACGGCTGGTGATCGCCAAAGGCCACCACCAGATAGCGCTTGTCCGACTGGTCTAGGGTCTTGAGCAGTCGCTCCAGCGAGGCCATGGCATCCACCACCCCTGTGTAATAGGTGTTGAGTAACTGGGTGTCGCTCTCGCTCTGGTTCGGACAGGCGCCGCTGCGCTCCTGCCCCTGATAGCGGGGGCCATCGAAGGGGCCGTGCCCCTGCATGGTGACCGCATAGGCAAACAGCGGTTTGTCATCCTGTTCGCTGCGCTTGAGCAGGTGGTCGATCAGCGCATCATCTGAGATATAGAGCCCCTTGTGCTCAAGGGTGGTGAAGCGGGTGTCGAACCAGCGCTCCTCATAGCCGAGCGCCGGGATCGCCTTGGCGCGGCCCCAGAATTTTTCCACATAAGGGTGGGCGAACAGGGTCTTATAGCCGCTCTGTCTGGCGCTCTGGGCTAGCCCCGGCACCTGCTGCGAGAGGTAGTAGTAGGGCACTACGCCCTGCTTGAGCAATCCCACCGGCAAGCCGGTGTTCATCTCGAACTCCGCCAGCACCGTCATGCCGCCGGTGGTGGGGGAGTGGATGGTCTTTTGCCACTGCTGCACGCTGGCGGGCAGGGAGAGGGTGGGAGCCGGTGCGCAGATCCGCCCCTTCCAGTCGAGCCAGAGCGATTCATATTGCAGCACGATCACCAGATCCCAGCGCGGCGCTATGCCCTGGGGCGGATGGCTCAACTGCGGGGTCAGCTCGTTGATCTGCAAGGGGTAGCGAAACACGCTGCCGCTTTGCAGCATCTCGTCCACCAGATTGAACAGATAGAGGCCGGGGCCGGAGCGGATGATGTCCCTGTGGTAGTTGACTGCGCGGTCCACGTAACGAATGTTGGCCCCCAGCAACTTGTTGCCGGTCTGGGTGGCAAAGACACAGAGGGCAAAGAAGGCGACGGTGGCGGCTGCGGTGCGCAGCACCCAGCGCGACAGGGCAAAGCGCCAGCAGAGAAACAGTGCCAGCAACACGGTGAAGATGGGCAGGATGGGGTGCTGGTCGAGCAGGATCCGCAGCAGCGCCAGCAGGTTGCCAAAATCGTCCCCGCCGAGCGGCACGCCGTAGATGGCGATCTTCATAAAGTTGGCCAGCAGACCTATGCCTGACAGCGCGGTAAAGACCAGCCCCATATAGAGGTTGAAGCCCGCCAGCGCGCAGAGGCTCCAGCCCAGCACCATGCTGCCCCAGGCCAGATAGTAGTGCTCCGGCCGAAAGCCTGACCAGAGCAGAAACTCCCCCAGCTTGAACACCACGAAGCCGTGCAGCAGCACGAAGGTGAGGTTGCCGAGCAGCAGGCTGCCGATGATCCGCCAGCGCAGGCTGCGGCGCAGCTTTGGCAGCACCGTTTTGAGCACGGCGGCGCTCAGGGCCAGCACTAGGGTCAGGCTCACCACCAGATAGGTGAGGTTGAAGCCCTGCTCCGGCAGGGTTTGCAGGATCTGGCTGAAATCACCGCTCTCGGGGCGATCCTTGAGCAGCAGACCGATGCGCAGCTGATAACGGCTGGCCAGTGCATCGTCCGGTGCGCGCAAGGTGCTGTTGAGATCCAGCGAGCAGCGGTTATTGCGGCACACCTGACGCTTATCCACCGATTGACTGAGCTGGTCGATCCGCTCCCCCTTGTCGTTGAGCAGCTCCACTCGCACCTTGTCCCCCGCTTGCAGCGGCCCCCGCAACAGCCACTGGCTGCGCACCACCAGATAGAGGCCGCGGCTGTCGCTTTTATAGAGCAGGGCGTGGCGGGTGAGGGTGGCCAGCGGATTGTCGGCGGGGCCCAGCACCAGCGGTTGGGCACGGCCCAGCCAGCTACCGGGATTGATCAGCGGCAACAACAGGGTCAGCAGCAGCAATCCGCCCAGCAGGGCAAGCAGCCCAGAGGGCAGGCTCAGAACGCGGGGGCGGCCTGAGGAGGGGCGATTCATATAAGCTCATCCTTTGAGCGAGTGAGGGAGAGATCGTTCATCCGCATAGAGTTTGACCCGATGGTGCGGGCCTTGTTTCAGCTTGTCAATTTAATGACCACTTAATGAATATTTGGTTACAGCTCAACCTTGCAAATTGTGATCCCGATCGAGGGGTTGTTCGGAATATGTGATGAAAGCGTCATCATGGGGTTTTGCCACTGGCTTGGGAGGGATCTGCTGTTTAGTCTCTCGATAGCGACTGGAGGTACATGTATGAATCCCAAAGTGATGGCACGTCAGGCCAGATTGCTGCGCATGCTGGAGAGCAAGGAAGAGATCCGGATCGGACGCGAGCGCGACTGCCCGCTGCCGCTGGCCCAACTGGTCAAGCTGAAGGATAGCCATCCGGCTGTGGTCAAGGTCTATCGCCACGGTCTCACCGCCGAGGTGTTTCACCTCAAGGTGGATGGGCATCACTGGTGCCTCAAGCGGCGCCGTCAGGATTCACTGGTGGCCAACCTCGATGGCAAGACCGCCTTTCTGACCGAGCTGGAGCGGCGGCGCGAAATCGAGGCGCTGCGCGAGCTGCATCCTACTGTCCTCTCCCACGTGGTCTGCACCAGCTTTGGCTCGGCGCGCGCCGGGGTGCTGGTCTCCCCCTGGTTGCGGGGTGTGCCGGTCCATCAGCTCAACGAACGCAATCTGGCCCAGATGCTGGAGGTGCAGGGTGAGCTGGCCCGCTGGGGCTGGTTTGACTGGGACCCGAGTCCGGGCAACCTGCTCGATGACGGCGAGCAGATCTGCGTGTTCGACTTTGGCTATATGTGGACCTTCGATCCCCGCTTTGAATACAACTCCAACGGTCTGGTCGATCCGCAGTTCCATGTACCGGAGCGGTTGGAGACCCGTACCCTATCTGGACTCTGGCTCGATGAGGCCGATCCTTTACCGCAATTTCGCTACTGGCGCGAGCTTTGTCTGAAATGGGTGAAACGGGAGATCCACCACCTGAACCGTGAAGGGGCCAGCGCGCCCGTGCTGGCCCGCCTGCACGCCCTGCAAGGGGAGTGGAGCGCCGCGCTGGCGAGCGACGAGGCGCTGGTCGCCAACTGGTGGCGGGACATGTATCGCAGCCACCGGCTCGATGTGGCCGATGATCTGAGCGGCCAGAGCTGCGGCCCGCTCACCCTGCGTCGCCTCGACTGGTTGATGCAGGCGGTGACGGATCACTATCCGCTGCTGGTGGACAATCTCTCGCCTCAGGAGACGGAGCTCGGCCAGACCGGGCTGCTGGCCCGCTTGCAGCAGCTGCGCCGCGAAGCCGTGGCCTGCCAGCTGCCTGCCACCAGCCTTGCCTGAGCCAACACATCTGCGGAATAAAAATGAACAGGGCGCCTTGTAGGCGCCCTGTTGCATGGCCGGAATTTCCTCGGTTGAGGGTCAGTCCAGCAGCTCCTGATGGAGGCGGTTGACGATATTGCCCGCCTCGCTCTCCTTGACCAGAAAGCAGAGGTTGTGGGCGCTGGCGCCGTAGCAGATCATCCGGATGTTGTGCTCGCGCAGGGCGTCGAAGACCTGACTGCCCACCCCGTTCACTTCGCTCATCCGGTTGCCGATGAGCGCCACCAGTGCCAGACCGGTTTCCACCTCCACCTTGCAAAGCTGGCCCAGCTCGGCCAGTACCTTGTCGCTCAGGATCGGCTCGCCGTTACTCTGGCTGCCGGTGTGATCCAGCGTCAATGACACGCTCACCTCCGATGTGGTGATGAGATCGACCGAGATGCGGTGACGGGCCAGAATGCCGAACACTTCGGCCAGAAAACCGTAGGCGTGGAACATGTTGAGGCTGTGCAGGGTCACCAGCACCTGCTGGCGGCGCAGGGCGACGGCGCGAAACAGCGGGCTTGAATCTGTGCTGGCGCGGATCCAGGTACCACCGGCGGCAGGATCCCTGGCGGAGCCGACAAACACCGGAATATTCTGGCGCACCGCCGGTTGCAATGTGGCGGGGTGCAGCACCTTGGCGCCGAAAGTGGCCATCTCGGCCGCTTCGACAAAGCTGATTTCGGGAATGGGGCGGGCGCGGGTGACGAGGCGCGGATCCGTGGTGTAGATGCCGGGCACATCGGTCCAGATCTCGATACTGGCGGCATCGAGTGCTTCGGCGAGCAGGGCTGCGCTGTAGTCAGAGCCGCCGCGCCCCAGCGTGGTGGTGCGGCCATCGCCATCGGCGCCGATAAAGCCCTGGGTGATGATGAGGCTGTCGCCAAGCTGCGGGCCCAGCGTCTGCTGGCAGAGGGTTCGGGTGGTGGCCAGATCGACGGTGGCCTTGCCAAAGCGGCTGTCGGTGCGCATTAGCTGGCGCACATCCTGCCAGTGGGCCTTGACGCCGCGCTGGCGCAGCAGCTCGGTAAAGAGGCGGGTAGACATCAGCTCGCCGCAGGCGATGAGGCGGTCGGCCAGCTCCGCATCGGTATGCTGGTGGGCTTGCTGGGCCATGAGGCGAATTTCGTCCAGCTGGCCATGAATGAGGGCGCTCACATCAACGGGGTTGCCGAGATCGGCCAGAATGGCCTGCTGGATCCCGGCCAGTTTGGCCAGCTGCTCGTCGCGGCCCGCCTCGTCCAGCTCCCCTTGTGCCAGAGCGACCAGCAGGTTGGTGACACCGGCACTGGCGCTCAGTACCACCACCCGGGTGGCGGGATTGGCCAGCACGATGTCGGCGCAGTGATTCATGGCCGGGAAGTTGGCGACACTGGTTCCGCCAAACTTGGCGACATTGATCGGGCTCATTGCTTACTCCTGTCTTATTTTAAGATTCCGGTTCCATCGGGCAAAAAAGAGAGGAGGAGGCTGAAAATGGCAGGAATGAACGAAGCTATCCCGGCCAGAAGCACTCCACCTGCAGAGCCCATCCCGTACCGCCCCTGACAGGGCGCGGTGGGGGATGATCACTACCGATGACAACCCGGGGGATTCAGCCCCCGCAGCCGACGTTGAGGTCACCAGTCTCCTCACTCGTCTCGGCGCTGCTCCCCCTGACCCAAGTTCACCGGACGCTGGCGTCCTCCCTTGGGCTGCCTGGGCAGCGCTCCTCTTCTGGCTCCACCAGGGCGGTGGAGTGCATTTAGAAATACCCTGCGTTGGATTGCACTGTCAATCGAGTTTGTGAAAAAGTTCAAATTGTCGGCTAACTCAACACAGAATCAATGGCTTAGGCAATGGTCTTTGACAAAACCTTGGAACGGCGCTGCCAGTTGTAGAGACGCTGGCGCGCCACCGGCAGATCTTCCACTTCCAGCGGATCGAAGCCCCGCTCCCGGAACCAGTGGATGGAGCGGGTGGTAAGCACGAACAGGCGACGGATCCCGAGCCGCTTGGCCCGCTCGGCCACCTTGGCCACCAGCTGATCCCCCCGGTTGGAGTTGCGATAATCGGGGTGGATGGCGACGCAGGCCATCTCCGCCATCGCCTCTTCCATAAAGCAGTAGAGGGCCGCGCAGCCGATGATGAGGCCATCGCGCTCGATGATGGTGAACTTGTCGATCTCCATCTCCAGCTGCTCGCGGGAGCGGCGCACCAGAATGCCTTCCTCTTCCAGCGGGCGGATCAGATCCAGAATGCCGCCGATATCCTCGATGGTGGCGGCGCGGGCCTGCTCGGCGCTTTCCCGCACTATCTGGGTGCCGAGACCGTCGCGGCTGAACAGCTCCTGCAGCATGGCGCCATCATCCTGATAGCTGACCAGATGGGAGCGGGGCACCCCGCCACGGCAGGAGGCGATCGCTGCACGCAGGTAGCGGGCGGTGCCGGACATCTCTTCGCCCGCCTGCTCCAGCTCCACCAGCAGCTCTTCGGCCTGCTCGGGGAAGAGCTCGGAGATGGCTTCGCCGCGTCTGTCCATCACCCCCTGGGTGCTGCTAAAGCAGATGAGCTTGTCCGCCTTGAGGTCGACCGCCACCCGGCGGGCCACCTCTTCGGAGCTCAGGTTAAAGCTCTCGCCGGTGACCGAGCAGCCGATGGGGGAGATGAGCACCAGACTCTTCTGGTCAAGCTGGCGGGTGATCCCCTCCACGTCGATGCGGCGCACCCGGCCGCTGTGGCAAAAGTCGATGCCATCATCCACCCCCAGCGGCTGGGCAGTGACGAAGTTGCCGCTCACCACGCTGATCCGCGCCCCCTGCATGGGTGTGTTGGCGAGTCCCATGGAGAGCTGGGCTGTGATGTCATATTGCAGGCCACCACACACCTGTTTGATGATGGTGAAGCTCTCGTCATCGGTGACCCGGATCCGCTTGTGATACTGGGCCTCGATACCGGCGCGGGCCAGCGCTTCATCGTTTTGCGGACGTGAACCAAACACCAGCACCAGGCGTATGCCCAGTGTCTGCAGCAGGGCGATATCGCTGACGATATTGGCGAAGTTGGGGTGGCAGATGGCTTCTCCCCCCATCATCAGCACAAAGGTGGCACCCCGATGCACATTGACATAGGGGGTGGATTGCCGGAAGGCATTGACCAGACTGGGTTCGCGTTCACGCACTTGATATTTCTTCCATAAAAAAACAGCGATTGGCTCAATATATGAAAATTAATTCACAAATCAAGACTAAATATTGATTTTGGCCGTTTCTGGTCTACGCGGGGCGGCTTGGCCGTGCGGATCGGGAAAGGATGGTTCGAAGCGCAGACGGCCGCCGGGGCGAGCGGGGAGGGGCCCTCCGGTTGATCCGGCGCGATAAACTGCTATCTTCGATGCTCCTTTTCGTCAGCTGTGTGATTTCACAGGGTTTTATACAAGGACAGAATTCATGGAACAGATTATTTCACCGGCAGATGCCCTGCCGGGACGACGCGAAGCGATGGTGATTGGTCAGCAGCATGCGGTGAATGGCAACCCGACCCAGGGGCCTTGGCCCGAGAACATGGAGATCGCCTGGTTTGGCATGGGCTGTTTCTGGGGCGTGGAGCGCCTGTTCTGGCAGCAACCGGGCGTCTACTCCACCGCGGCCGGTTATCAGGGCGGCGTGACCCAGAATCCCACCTACAAAGAGGTGTGCAGCGGGCTGACCGGTCATGCCGAAACGGTGCAGGTGGTGTTTGATCCGGCGGTGATCAGCTACGGCGACCTGCTCAGACTGTTCTGGGAGCAGCACGATCCGGCGCAGGGGATGCGTCAGGGCGGGGACATTGGCACCCAGTATCGCTCGGTGATCTTCTATGGCGACGAGAGTCAGCAGATCATTGCTCAGCAGAGCATGGCGGCCTACCAGCAGGCGATGGCGGCAAGCGGTGACAGCCGTGCCATCACCACCCGCATTCTGCCGCTGGCACCCTTCTATTACGCCGAGGATTACCATCAGCAATATCTGGAGAAAAATCCGGATGGCTACTGCGGATTGGGTGGCATTGGAGTCTGTTTGCCGCCCAGCCTGAACCGCTGAACAGGTTTGTAGTCGATTTCTTAATAAAAGTGAAAATAAATGGTCGGAGGAGGGAACTTATCGCGACCAGTCGGGACTAACTAGGTAGCGTCCAGGGATCGGATGCAAAGTCCAGACACATTTCTTGCCTTGATAACCGCCTGATGAATGAACGCACTGGCGGGTTGAAAATGATAGCAAGCAGGGCTGCCCACCAAGGCGGCCCTTTTCCTTATCTGCTGCTTTGAAATCTTGCGTTGGGCGGGAGAGCCGGACGGCAGATCAGCCGATGGCGCTGTCGAACAGGTTCTTGATGAGATCGATAAACTCGATGAGGAAGGTTTTCTGTTCCGGGGTCGGGGCGCGCAGCCAGACGGCGGAGAGCACCTCTTCCAGATCGGCGACCACGGCGTCGGCCTCCTGCATGATGGCGAAACGCACCTTGGGATCGAGCTGGGGGTTTTGCTCGCAAATGGCCATCAGATTGCTGGCAACACGGCCACTGACCAGATCTTCGATGGTCTCTTCACCATCGTTCTGCTGTTGGGATTCAAACAATCCCAAACTCTCCACCAGATACTCGATCAGCGAGATATAGCCTTCACTTTCTACCACCATGGTTGCTGCCTCAATACAGTAACAATACGAAAATTAAGCGTATTTTAGTGGCTTGCCCTAGCTTGGCAAGCAGCAGTGCAGGCGATGGCGAGTAAAACTGACTCCGCCCCGCTCCACGCACTCCAGCCCGGTCAACGTAAAGCCATGTCGTAAAAATAGCTCATAACTGAAGGCGCTGGCCTCGGTGGTGATGAGCGTCAGACCGAGCCCTCTGGCCCCCGCGAGCGCCGTGGTGAGCAGCAGATTGCCCAGCCCCTGGCGCTGATGGTCGGCGCTCACATAGAGCAGGCTGAGGTGGCCATCGGGGCTCAGAGTGACAAAACCGAGGGGCACATTTGCCTGCTCCGCCACCCAGCCGTGGTGTTCACGCAGCTGGCTGACAAAGCCCGGATGCTGTGAACCGAGGGCCCACTGCTCCACCTGTTCGGCGCTGTAGTGCTCGGGGCCGCTGCGTCGCACCGCCTGCTCAAACAGGGTCACGAGAGCGGGGATATGTGCCTCGCCAAGGGGGACAATACAAAGTGCTGGACTAAGTGCTGGCGTCATAAGATTGGGCCATCAGTAGGGGTGAGGGGGCGCGGCGCCTGTGGCCGTTTGGCTTTGGGCAGACCCGCGACAACCCGCTCATAGGAGTGGTGCACCCAGCCCTGCCACAGATCATCTGGCAAGGTGCTGTTCAGGGTCACTGTGTTCCAGTGTTGCTTGTTCATATGCCAGCCCGGTTTGACCTCGGGGTGGATCTCGCGCAGCAGCAACGCCAGCTCGGGCTCGCATTTGAGGTTGATGGTGAGCGGCTCGGCCTGCCAATCCACCAGCGCGAACATCTTGCCCGCGATGCGGTAGACCAGGATCTCCGGGCCAAACGGGGTATCTTCGGTGGCGCCCGGCAGGGTCAGCAGAAAGTGGCGCAAACGGGTCAAATCCATGGAAAATTCTCGCGCAAGGGGTGATCCGGGTCATTTCAGGCGCATATCTATCGGCGGGCCTGTTCTGTTAATATGCGCGCAGCCGAGTATACCCCCCATCACCAAGGGAGCCTATTGGATGTTGTATCACAAGACTTTCGAACTGGGTCCCGAGCGGGATTGGGTGGTGTTTGTCCACGGTGCCGGTGGCAGCTCCTCCATCTGGTTCAAGCAGCTGCGCGCCTATCGCGAACACTTCAACGTACTGCTGCTGGACTTGCGCGGCCACGGCCAGTCTCACCAGCTGCAACAGGTGGTCAAGGGCCACTACAGCTTTCGGGAAGTGACCGAAGATATCGTTCGGCTGCTCGATCATCTCGATATCCGCCGCGCCCACTTTGTCGGCATCTCCCTTGGCACCATCCTAATTCGCCATCTGGCCGAGCTCTGCCCGGAGCGGGTGAAAAGCATGGTGCTGGGAGGCGCTATCTTGCGGCTCGATATCCGCTCGCGGGTGCTGGTGCAACTGGGCCGACTCGGCCAGCACTTCCTGCCCTATATGTGGCTCTACCGGCTGTTTGCCTTCATCATCATGCCGCGCCAGCATCATCAGGAGTCGCGCAACCTCTTTGTGCGCGAGGCCCGCAAGCTCTGCCAGAAAGAGTTCAAACGCTGGTTCCGCCTCGCCACCGAGGTCAATCCGCTGATGCGTTACTTCCGCGAACGCTCCCTGCCCATTCCCACCCTTTATGTGATGGGGGAGGAGGATCATATGTTTCTGGCCCCGGTGCGCGAACAGGTGGCCCGCGATGCCAGCTCCTCGCTGGCGGTGATCCAGCAGTGTGGCCATGTCTGCAATGTGGAGCAGCCGGAGCAGTTTAATCGCCGTACGCTGGCATTTATTCAATCGCTGGGGAGCGGACGGAAATAAGGATTCATTACGCTGTGCATTCAGGTCATGCTACAGCGGCATTGCAAGCTGGCCGCGAGCAAAGCGCTGCCAACGTGCAATAGATGCCGCTGTCTTGGCGATCGTATAAGCCGCATACTTTCAAGCTACAAGGGGTGATCTGCCCCCCTGATTCTTTATAATGCCCCCCTTTAAAACCGCCGGACCCCGGTTCGGCGCGCGCTGATGGCTGGCTACGTCATCAGGCAGATTATCAGGATTGAGAAACGGTTATGCATACTCTGGAACAGCTGCGTGCGGGTGAACTGTGCGGTGCCCGCCATCTGAAGCTTTGTGAAAACCTGACGGAGTTCCCCACCGAGATTTTGAGCCTGAAAGAGACGCTGGAGGTGCTGGATCTCACCGGCAACCAGCTGAGCACGCTCCCTGACGAGCTGGCCGGGTTTGGCAAACTGCGCATTATCTTCTGCTCCGAGAACCGCTTTATCGAGCTGCCCGAGGTGCTGGGGCGCTGTCCGGCGCTTACTATGGTGGGCTTTAAGGCTAACCAGATTGCTACCGTCTCGGCCAAGGCGCTGCCCGCCGGTTTGCGCTGGCTGATCCTGACCGACAACGCGGTGGAACAGTTGCCTGATGAGCTGGGTCAGTGCGACGCCCTGCAAAAGTTGATGCTGGCGGGCAACCGCCTGCGCGAGCTGCCCGTAAGTCTTGCCAACTGCCGCAATCTGGAGCTCCTGCGCATCGCCGCCAACCGCATCGAACGTTTCCCCGAGTGGCTGCTCTCACTGCCGCGCCTTTCATGGCTCGCCTACTCCGGCAACCCCTTTAGTGAAGGGGAGGAGGCGCGGGCCATCGATGATGCCCATGTAGAACCCCTTTCCTGGGAGACGCTGGCGCTGGGCGAGTTGCTGGGGCAGGGAGCATCCGGCGTTATCCATCGCGCCACCCTTGTGGGCAATCCTGCTGATGAAGTGACTCAGGCGAGCGACAGAGGTGATGGCTGTCAGGTGGCGGTCAAGCTGTTCAAGGGGGCGGTGACCAGCGACGGGCTGCCCCGCTGCGAGATGGCGGCGTCGCTGGCGGCGGGCACTCATCCCAACCTTATCAAGGTGATAGGCAAGGTGGCGGATCACCCCTCCGGCATTCCGGCGCTGGTAATGGAGCTGATCGATCCGGCCTTTGCCAATCTGGCCGGGCCGCCGAGCCTGGACTCCTGCACCCGGGATGTCTATCCCGAGGGGCTGCACCTGAGTGTGCCGGATGCGCTGGCGATGGCCCACGGCATCGCCTCGGTGGCGGGCCATCTGCACCGCGCGGGCATCATGCACGGGGATCTCTACGGTCACAATATCCTGTTTGCCCGCGGGCCTGACGCCCCGGCTCGCGCCCTGCTGGGGGATTTTGGTGCGGCTTCCTTATATGACCGCAGCAACCGCGAGTGGGCCGTGGGCCTTGAGCGGTTGGAAGTGCGCGCCTTTGGTTGTCTGCTTGAAGAGCTGTTAGCCCATTGCGATACGCAAGACTCATCGCTTGATGGGTTGCATCAGCTCAAAGCGGCCTGCCTCTCGGAACTCCCCGCCGAGCGCCCCGATTTTGCTTATATCGAGCGTCAGCTGGCGGCTGCTCGCGCCACGCTGTCGTGATCTTTCTGGCGTTGGCAGGCACGAGTTGGCCTGCCAACGTCATTCCTTTTATTCCTTCATCGCCATACACCCATGACGTTTTTGTATGGGTTGGTATGCTTCTGCCCGTCATAAACGCACTCAATAGCGCTCATTGCGACTGTGAGGCGCACGGAAAGGTGACGTCCCGCCATTCGCCCGATAACACGCAGAGGCTGCGCGGCAAAAAGGGGAGGGCAGAGGGTTGCGCGGTGCCGGTTAAGTTGTGATATTGAGGCATCTTTAGTACAGAAGGGTAATAACGATGGAAGCTGCGTTTTGGCATCAGCGTTGGGAAGAGAACCGAATTGGCTTTCATCAGGCGGACTTCAACCACTGGCTGCAATCCTGGTGGTCAGCTCAGCAAGCGGACGAGCCGGTGCTGGTTCCCCTGTGTGGCAAGTCTCGCGATATGCTCTGGCTGAGCGCTCAGGGCCATCCGGTCGACGGTTTCGAGCTATCGAGCCTTGCCGTCAGCCAGTTCTTCAGTGAAAACCAGCTCGCCGCGACCGTGAGCGAAGTGGGCCCTTATCAGTGCCATCAGGTGGACAGCCTGCGCATTTTTCAGGGAGATTTTTTCGCTGCCCCCAGTCTGGGTCGCCGTTACCGGCTGGTCTATGACCGCGCGGCGCTGATCGCCCTGCCGACCGCGATGCGCCGCCAGTATGCTGCCCTGATCAGTTCGCTGGTCGAGACCGGTGGCCAGATCCTGCTGGTAACCCTCGAATATCAGCCGGAGCAGCAGAGTCAGCCCCCCTTCTCGGTGGGTGAGATGGAGGTGCGGGCCCTGTTTGAGCGCGATTTTCGTATCGAGGTGCTGGGGCGCGCTGCCGAGGTGGATCACCCGCGGGTGTTGTCGGGCCAGCTCTCCTACTTCGATGAGGTGGCCTACCGGCTGGTTCGCCGGGGTTAACGGGCAGCTAACGGGCGGCCAAAGAGTGATCTGCGCCGACAAATCATCGGGCTACGCGCTCTTCGCTACCTCCTTTGACGTAGATCAACGTGATTGGCGGGGGGAGTGCCTAATATGAGGCTGTTTCTCAATCACTGTTGGCATTGCAAAGCGAGTGTCGGGTCTTTCCCGCTTGCTGATCAGCAACTCAGTGTCTGATTTTCACGCTCATGTTCACTTTTGGCGGCTTTGGTCGCAATTGTTATGGTTTTTCCAGCCGACCCTGATGGGTCGGCTTTTTATTGCCTGCGATTTGCCGTGGGAAGGAAAAACGGGGGATGTCGAGGCCTGATCAGGCTTCGAAGGTGGCGGCATTGAGCCGAAATGCCCGTGGATCGTCGATAAACTGGCCGGTGATCCGCTCGTCATGTTCGTGCCCCTGACCATAGCTGCAGAGGATCAGCCGATCGGAGGTGCGCGAACGCAGTTGGGTGATAAAGCGCACCAGATCGGCGCGGCTCAACTTGCCCACCTCGTCGCAGACCCGCTCCCGCTGATCGAACCCCAGATCCTTGTTGCCGATGCTGACCCACAGCCGCTGGCCGCGACTGCGCAGGTTGGCATCCCGCTCGCTCAGCTGGGCTTGCAGCCCCGCCTTGCTCTCCTGCCACTGCTGTTCGGTAAATTCGAGCATGGCGAGCGGGAAGAGGTCGATAAACTCCTCCACCGCATCGAGCAGGATCTGCGGCCCCGCCACCGGCGACTGGATATAGAAGATCAGCCCCGGGTGGCGATTGAGGGGCAGGTTGCCGGCACCCACCACATACCCCAGTTGTTGGCGGGTGCGCAGCTCGTGGAAGAAAGTAGAGGACATGATGTGGTTCGCCAGAGTGAAGCAGGCGAGATCCCGCGCTCGGGTGGTGCGGGATTGGTAGTAGACCAGGAGCGCCGAGTCTTCGTGATCGCAACCCTGCTCGCGAATAAGGGTGCCCCTGTCCTGAATGGAGATGAGCGGACGACGGGTCTCGCCGCTCGGCTTGCTGCTGGTGCCATTGATATCGCTCAGGTGGCGCTCCATCAGGGCGGCCAGCTCCAGTGCTTCGGCGGCAGTCCAGTCGCCATGCACCAGCGCTTCGACATGCACCTCGCCAAACAGCTGGGCCACGAAGCCGGGCATCTCTTCCAGCTCGACGGTGCGCAGGTGACGCAGCAACTGCTCGAACGGCGGGTTGTTGGGTTGCAACAGGCTGGTGAGCTGGTTAAAGAGCTGGGAGATGGGGCGCGCCTTGGACTGGTTGTCCCAGTTGCGAATGAGCTGCTCCTTGATCTCGGCGAAGCGACCCGGATCCGGATACCCCAGGGTGCGGTTGCCGAGGATCATGTCGAGCAACAGCGGCTGCTTGTCGGCAAAGCCGCTCAGGTTGATGGTAAAGCCCCCCTGATGGGCATAGATCTGGTAACCCAGCCCCGCCAGCTCCGCAGGATAGGTGAGGGCGTTGAGGTGGTCGGCCAACAGCTCCACGGCGAGGCGCGCCATGGCGATATTGCGCGGATTTTTTACCGCATGTTCGCTGTCGATGGAGATGTAGAGATTGCCCTTGGGCACGCTGAACAGGTGCTCATGGAGGTGCCAGAGGCGAAAACCGGGGCGATCGATAAGACAGGCGGGCATGTCGGCGGCAAGCTCGGGCGTACGCGGATCGAGCCTACTGCTGATAAAGGGGTTGGGCTTGGGTAGCGCCAGCGCCGGATCCGGCTCGCTCTGCTGCCAGCGAATTTTCTCGGCCTCGGTAATGGTCGTCACGCTGTAGGGGGTCTGATACCAGCGGGCCAGCCGATCGGTCGCCACTTCCGGCGCAGTGATGGTGATACGCAGGTTGTGCGGGGTGAGCTTGGCGAGGAAGCGGCGGATCAGCCCCTCGTCATATTCGCGCATCATGTAGTCGCCGTAGAGCAGATCCTCAGGCTGGTAGCTAAAGAGGTTGAGCACCAACCCCGACACCGTATCGAGGGGGCGGCCGCGCTCCTGAAAACGGAATGCCGATTCGAGCACGGTCCGTTTTTCGTCATAGCGCCAGCTCTGCAGCCCTTCGCGGCCAATCAGTTTCAGATAGCCAAACAGGGCGGCGAGGATGTCGTCCACATGTTCAAGGCCGAGCGGGGTGAGGCCGAAGTTGACGCCAAAATCCTTGAAGTTGGCGCCGCTGATGCCACCGCCCGCCGAGAGCTGGTTGACCCAGCCTTTCGCTTTAAGCAGGGAGAGCAGGCTGCCATCCCCCTCATAACCGATCAGATGGCTCAGGAAGGTGAGGGGCTTTTTGTCGTAGAACTCGTCCACATTGGGCAAGGGGAAGCTGAGCGACAGCTTGCGGGTCTCCTTGACCGGATTGATGTGGATGCGCACGCCGAGATCATCGAGCCGGTAAAGCGGCATGGTGAGCGTCGGGGTTCCCAAATTGCGATTCAAAATGGGAGCAAAGTAGCGACAGCACCACTGCAACTGGGTATCGATGGATTCCGGCGAGATCATCACCAACGCCATGCGATCCGCGCTGTAGTGGCTTTCGTAAAAACGAATAAGATCGGAGCGCAGATCCCGTCCCGGCAGATCGGCCAGGGTATCGAGGTTGCCCACCGAGAACTTGGAGAAGGGGTGCGCCGGGTTGACCGTCTCTTTATGCACCTGATAGCTGCGGCGCATGTCGTCCTGCAGTTTGAGGCGATACTCGGAGTCGACCGCGTTGCGCTCCTTGTCCACCCACTCCGGATCAAAGGTGGGGCAGATAAAGAACTGGGAGAAGCGATCCAGCCCCGCTTCGAAGAAGCCGTTGTCGATCTCGAAGAAGAAGTTGGTGAATTCGGTGCCAGTCCAGGCGTTGTTGCTGCCGCCATGACGGCTCATAAATTGCTGGTACTCACCAGGCTTGGGGTAGGTGCAGGTGCCGAGAAACAGCATGTGCTCCAGAAAATGTGCCATTCCCTGCCGGTCGGCGGGATCGTCAAAATGGCCGGTATTGACCGCCAGAGAAGCGGCGGATTTGTCGGTGTCGGGATCACAAATCAACAAGACCCTGAGCCGGTTGGCCAGCTCCAGAAAATGGTATTGCCGATGGTCATTGGGACTGGCATATGGGCTCATTGGCGTGTGACTCACGTTGGATTTATTTGAATTTAAACATGATTATCGACCCCGCTATCCCGTCAGGCAAACCCTTTTCTGAGAGGTAGCGCAATTGTTTCCACACCCGTGGCGGGGTAAGATCCCCCGGCTATCAAAACAGGCCCGTTGGGCGAGGTTGTAATGAAGATCTATATCATGCGTCATGGCCAGGCTGGCATGAATGCGAAAACAGATGAACAGCGTCCATTGACCGAGCAGGGTATTGAAGAGTCTATCCAGATGGCCCGCTGGCTGGCGCCTCAGCTGATTGGCCCGCTGGATCGGGTGATCCACAGCAACTATCTGCGGGCACGCCAGACCTGGCAAGCCATATGCAGTGAATTGCCTGACGCAGCAGCCGTTGAAGAGAGTGGCGACATTACCCCTTACGGTGATCCCGCTTTCGTGGCCAGCTACCTCACCACTTTGGCGCAGCAACATGACCAAATCCTGATGGTCAGCCATCTGCCGCTGGTGGGTTATCTGGTGCAAAGCCTCTGCCCGGCCGCAGGAGCACCCATGTTCGCCACCTCGGGGATCGCCTGTATCGAGTGGCACGATGGCAAAGGAGCCTTGCTCTGGCTCGAAGGGCCGCATACAATAGGCTAAAAGTTAATAAAAAGTTATAGATTGAATTTTTTGGGAAGAGATGGGCGAGTTTTCCGGATTTTTATAAATATTTTACGGAATTAATTCGCAGAAGCTGCTGTCATACGGATACAACTGCAAGAGGTTGCAAACGATGAGAGTGTTCAAGAAGTACCTGCCACTGATGGTGGCAAAGCATGTCAAAACCTTCTTTAAAGGTCGGATTTACATTCATGGTCGGGGGCGGTTTGATTTCCAATCCGGTTTGTTGCTGATGCCGAATCCGGCGGATATTCCCCATCGCCAGACAGTCACCGAGGTCAACGAGCTGATCTCCAGACTGCACATGGATGCCGCGTGATGCGCTTCTGAACCTGTTTCTGCACTGATATGCCCGCACTTTTGCGGGCATATTTGTTTCTGGCTACTGGCGTTCACCATGTGGCTGTTCAGGCCCACACCTTTGTTTATCTTCCATCGCCCCCTATACTGGCCCGCTGTTGTTTCTTCGGTCTGGATCCTCTCATGCCCTTTGCCTTTCTGTTTCCTTTCTCCTGCATTGCCATCTGGGCTGGCAATGGCATCGTCAGCAAACTGGCGGTTGGTGTGTTGTCCCCGGCAGCCTTGGCCTGGTCGCGCTGGGTGGTGGCTGCGCTGGTATTAAGCCCGTTTCTGGCCCGTCGAGTATGGCGTGCGCGTGCCCGCATTCGTGCCGGCCTTTGGCAGATCGCCATGCTGGCCTCGCTGGGCATGGTGCTTAATCAGACCTTTGGGTACTACGCCGCACAGACCATGGGGGCCACCGAGATGGGATTGATGATGGGGCTGACGCCACTGTTGACCGTGTTACTCAGCATCTGGCTGCTGCGTGAGCGGCCCACCTGGGGCGCCGTGCTGGGGGCGCTGCTCTCCATCTTTGGCTTGTCTATCTTGCTGGGGCAGGGGGATCCGACCCGACTGTTTACCCAGGGTATTCATATCGGCTCTGTCTACATGCTGCTCTCGGCGGGCACTTATGCCCTTTATAGCGTGCTGCTCAAGAAGTGGGATTTGGGGCTCGACAACTGGTCGCTGCTCTACGGTCAGGTGCTCTGCAGTGTGCTGATCCTGACCCCCTTCTTTCTGCTGGTGGATGGTCAGCTGCCAGAGGGGCGTGCGATCTGGCTGATCTTCTATGCGGGGATCCCCGCGTCGGCCCTCTGTCCCTGGCTCTGGATGCAGGGGATCACCCTGCTTGGTGCCAATCGTACCGCCATCTTTATGAATCTGCTGCCAGTGATGACGGCTGGCCTTGCCATCACCCTGCTGGGAGAGCGGCTGACCAGCTATCACCTGATCGGGGGCGGTCTGACTCTGCTGGGGGTTTTGCTGGCTCAGTTGCTGGTGCGTCCGGTGGTGATGGGTCGTCGCCGGGAGGTGTTGGCTCCTTGTCCCGAAGAGTAATCTTGCGTGAAAGCGTAGATGGGCCCAATGGCCCGCTTGGCCGCCAATGAAAAGCGCCTGCAGCAATGCCGGCGCTTTTTTATGGTCACATCTTGCCGAGCCGGTTACTGGGCAACCAGATAGAGCTCCTTGCTGTAGACCACATCCTGCGGGTTAAGGTGGGGATAGCCTTTCACGAAAGGTTTGAGCAACCTTGATTTGACCGAGAAATAGATGGGGGCGATGGGGGCATCCGCATCAATGAGTGCCTCTGCCTGTTGATACAGGGCATTGCGTTCAGCGGGATCCAGCGAGTCTTGGGCCTTGGCCAGCAGGGCGTCGTACTCCTTGTTGAACCACTTGCCGCTGTTGGCGCTGCTGCTGGAGGTCATGATGTCGAGGAAGGTGGAGGCATCGTTATAATCCCCGTTCCAGCCATAGCGGCTAACCCCGAAATCCCCCTCGTTGAGTGCCGAGACCATGGTCTTCCACTCCATGTTGTTGAGGGTGGCAGTGACCCCTAGGTTGTGTTTCCACATGGAGGAGACGGCCAGCGCAATCTTTTTGTGGCTCTCGTTGGTGTTGTAGAGAATGTCCACTGTGAGTGGCTTGTCCGGGCCATATCCCGCTTCGGCCAACAGGGCTTTGGCTTGCTTGATCCGCTCCTCTTTGCTCTGCAGCTGGCTGGCCGGTTTTTTCAATTCAAAACCGTCCACAATGGGGGGCGTGAAGCTATATGCGGC
The DNA here is from genome assembly GCF_049172135.1 of Aeromonas sp. 603079. NCBI lineage: Bacteria > Pseudomonadati > Pseudomonadota > Gammaproteobacteria > Aeromonadales > Aeromonadaceae > Aeromonas > Aeromonas sp. 603079. The sequence continues at coordinate 46,266 of NZ_JAAKPX010000003.1, forward strand.
AATTTGTCCCTGTCCCAGGATCTTGTCGGTGATGGTCTCCCGGTCGATGGCGAGCGAGAGCGCCTTGCGTACTTTCGGGTCATCGAACGGTTTGCGCTGGGTATTGAAGACATAGTAATAGCTGGCCAGCGTGGGGACGCTGACCAGTTCTTCCGGGCTCTTGCTCTTGAGCTGCTTGTACTGCTCCAGCGGATAAGGGGTGTAGTGCAGTTCACCGGTGCGATAGCGGTTGTAGGCGGCGGTTTCGGAGACGATCTCCAGATAGATCACCTTGTTCAGGACGGTGTGCTGGTTGTTCCAGTAGTGGGTATTGCGCTCGGCACTAAGCCGCTCGTTGGGGGTCCACTCCTTGAGTACAAAGGCACCGTTGGAGACGATATTGCCCGGTTTGACCCAATCCTTGCCGAATTTTTCAATGGTGGCCTTGGGGGCCGGGAACGTGGTGTAGTGGGCCAGCGTCTTCAGGAAGAAGGGAACCGGATTTTTCAGGGTAACCTGCAGGGTGTGGTCATCGAGCGCCTTGATCCCGAGCTCTGACGGGCTCTTCTTGCCCTGGGTCACCTCGCTTGCATTGACCACTCCGGTCAACTCGATAAACCAGGCGTAGTTGGAGGCCGTCTTGGGATCGGCCGCCCGTTGCCAGCCGTACACATAATCGGCGGCGGTGACCGGTTCACCGTTTGACCACTTGGCCTCGGGCCTCAGCTTGAAGGTGTAGACGGTACCTGTCTTGTCGACCTCGTAGCTGACGGCGCCTGCTGGTTTGATCTTGCCGGTATTATCCAGCTCATAGAGCCCTTCAAACAGATCGTTGACGATGGCACTACCGGCGGTCTCTTCCACCAGCTGGGGGTCGATGGTGGTGGGTTCGGTGCCGATATTGGTCACGTAGATTTGTTGGGCATCCGGCAGCAGCTTGGTACCGGCAGGCACCTGGGCAGCCCAGGCGGGAAGTGCAAACAGTCCGGCTACCATGCCGGCAATGAGAGTCTTGTTCATTGATAATCCTTGAGTTTTATTTGCTTCCAAAGCGAAATCAGTGTGCTGGATTGGCGATCGGATCTCAAGAGGCAATGGCTGAGGGAACGGCAGGCCCACCAGACTCCATTTTTAATGGCTCAAGGCCAGTCAGCTCATGGCTTGTCGCAGGTTATTGCCACGAATTAAGGGTCCGGAAGTTATCGATTGAAACCGAATGAAAAGCCTCTTTTACCATAACGTGAGGCGAAATAGCCTATTTAATAGGCCGCTTAATTCGCTGCAAAAACAAAAAACAGACGTTACATTAGGTTACAAATCAAGGCCGCCGGTGATCGGCATTTTTTTTGCCGATGCCTGCAAACGTTTTCAATGCCAACGGATGCGATCTAAAGGAACAAAAATGCGAAACATGATCACCATGGGTGAGTTCATAGTCAAAAAGCAGGCGGATTATCCTACCGCGACCGGCGAGCTGACCTCGTTGCTCAGCTCGATCCGCCTTGCTGCCAAGGTGGTGAACCGGGAGATCAACAAGGCGGGACTGGCGGATATCATCGGTTCCATGGGCGCTGAAAACGTACAGGGCGAGGTGCAGCAGAAGCTGGATGTCTACGCCAACGAACGCTTCAAGGCGGCGTTAGAAGCGCGCGGCGAGGTGTGTGGCATGGCCTCTGAAGAGGAAGAGGACTTTGTCGCCTTTGACTCACCGCTCTCCAAAAACTCCAAGTATGTGGTGCTGATCGACCCGCTCGATGGCTCCTCCAATATCGACGTCAACGTCTCGGTCGGAACCATCTTCTCCATCTACCGCCGTTTGAGCCCGCAAGGTTCGCCGGTGACGCTGGAGGACTTCCTGCAACCGGGCAACCGTCAGGTCGCCGCCGGTTATGTGGTCTACGGCTCCTCCACCATGCTGGTCTACACCACCGGCTTTGGCGTCAACGGCTTTACCTACGACCCCTCCATCGGTTGTTTCTGCCTCTCCCACGAGAACATCCGCATTCCGGACGAGGGCAAGATCTACTCCATCAACGAGGGCAACTACATCAAGTTCCCGGATGGGGTGAAGAAGTACCTCAAATATTGTCAGGAGCGCGACGAGGCGACCCACAGACCTTACACCTCACGTTATATCGGCTCCTTGGTTTCCGATTTCCATCGCAACCTGCTCAAGGGTGGCATCTACATCTATCCGTCCGGCACCAACTCGCCGAACGGCAAGCTGCGCCTGCTCTATGAGTGCAACCCGATGGCGTTTCTGGTGGAGCAGGCCGGTGGCAAGGCATCCGATGGCTTTGGCCGCATCATGGATATCCAGCCCACCGCGTTGCACCAGCGTACCCCTTACTTTGTTGGCTCGACCAAGATGGTGGAGCGGGCCGAGGCCTTTATGCGCGAGTTCTCCGCCCATGAGGATCCAGCCAACCAGGGCTGATCGTCAGAGGTGTAGGTTGGTGCTGAGCGCAGCGAAGCCCAACATTTACCGATGCGATTCCCTCTCCCCAGGGATAGGGCAGGGTGAGAGGAATGGTTTTCACTGCCCCCCTCATCCCCGACCCTTCTCCCACAAGGGGAGAAGGGAGACGCTAGTAGCCAGCCAACATAAGCAAAACGGGAGCCAATTTGGCTCCCGTTTTTGTTGGCATTCTCTTTCTGGCTCGCCGCCAGCGTTGCAGAGACTCACAGGCTGTTGCTGGCCAGATCAGCCAGCAAACCATCTACCAGTTTCAGGCGCATGGCGCGATCCTGGGTCGGCACCTGGAAGCGCAGCCGGGTCGGCCCGTCCATCTTGTAGACCCGTGGCTGGCTGGAGAGCAGTTTGACCAGATAGGCCGGATTGACCTTGGTCTCTTGCGTGAAGTCGAGATAGCCGCCGCGCTCGCTCATCTCCACCCGGCGAATGCCAAGGGCAGTGGCACGCTGACGGAAGGCAGCCAGCTCCAGCAGGGTTTTGGTCGCCTCCGGCAAGAGGCCGAACCGGTCGATCAGCTCCACTTTTAGCTCGCGAAGCTCCTGCTCGTCCGCCGCACTGGCAATCCGCTTGTACATGGAGAGACGCATATTGACGTCCGGAATATAGTCATCCGGCAGCAGCGCAGGCAGGCGCAGCTCCACCTCGGTGTGCTGGCTCATCAGTTGCTCCAGCGACGGCTCCTTGCCATTTTTCAGTGCCTCGACCGCCTGCTCCAGCATTTCCATGTAGAGGGTGAAGCCCACCGATTCAATCTGGCCGCTCTGATCGTCGCCGAGCAGTTCGCCCGCGCCACGGATCTCCAGATCGTGGGTCGCCAGCGCAAAACCGGCGCCGAGATCTTCGAGCGAGGCGATCGCCTCCAGCCGCTTGGCCGCATCCTTGGTCATCAGCTTGGGGTGGGGGGTGAGCAGGTAGGCATAGGCCTGATGATGGGAGCGGCCAACCCGGCCCCGCAGCTGGTGCAGTTGGGCCAGACCGAGATGATCCGCCCGATCCATGATGATGGTGTTGGCGCTCGGCACGTCGATACCGGTCTCGATGATGGTGGTACAAACCAGCAGGTTGAAGCGCTGATGGTAGAAGTCGGACATGATCCGCTCAAGGTCGCGCTCGCGCATCTGGCCGTGGGCGATGCCGATGCGGGCCTCGGGTACCAGCTCCGCCAGATCGGCGGCGCACTTCTCGATGCTCTCGACATCGTTGTGCAGATAGTAGACTTGACCACCACGCTTGAGTTCCCGCAGTACCGCTTCGCGCACCACAGCCGGTTCGTGCTGACGCACGAAGGTCTTGATGGCGAGCCGCTTGGCGGGTGGGGTGGCGATGATGGAGAGATCCCGCATGCCGGACATCGCCATATTGAGGGTGCGTGGAATAGGGGTGGCGGTGAGGGTGAGGATATCCACATCGGCCCGCAGAGCCTTGATCTTCTCCTTCTGGCGCACCCCGAATCTGTGCTCCTCATCGACGATGAGCAGCCCCAGATCCTTGAAGGTGAGTTCGGATCCGAGCAGCTTGTGGGTGCCGATGATGATATCCACCTTGCCCTCGGCCAATTCCTTCATCACTGCGCTCTGCTCCTTGGCGGAGCGGAAGCGGCTCAGCACCTCGACCCGCACCGGCCAGTTGGCAAAGCGGTCGCGGAAGTTGTCGTAGTGCTGTTGCGCCAGCAGGGTGGTGGGCACCAGCACGGCAACCTGCTTGCCGCCGTGCACCGCCACAAATGCCGCCCGCATCGCCACTTCGGTCTTGCCGAAACCCACGTCGCCGCACACCAGTCGGTCCATGCTCTTGGCCTGACACATGTCCCCCAGCACCGCATTGATGGCGTTGAGCTGATCGTCGGTCTCCTCGAACGGGAAGCTTGCAGCAAATTGGCGATAGGCCTCTTTGTCGTGCTTGAAGGCAAAGCCGGCGCGAGCGGCGCGATGAGCGTAGACATCCAGCAACTCGGCTGCCACGTCGCGCACCTTCTCCGCCGCCTTGCGCCGCGCCTTGCTCCAGGCCTCGCCACCCAGCTTGTGGCTGGGCGGGTTATCAGAGCCGGTGTAGCGGCTGATAAGGTGCAAACTGGTGACCGGCACGAACAGCTTGTCGCCGCCGGCATATTCGAGGGTCAAAAACTCGGTGGGCAGACCACCGGCGTCGATGGTTTCGAGCCCCAGATAGCGGCCGACCCCATGATCCAGATGGACCACCGGCTGACCCTGGGTCAGCTCGCCCAGGTTTCTGATCACCGCATCGGAGCTTAAGTTTTTGCTCTTCTCCCGCGCCCGCTTGCTGCGCACTTTGCCGCCCAGCAGTTCGGTCTCGGTGATCAGCGCCAGTGGATCCTGACCAGCCTCCTGCCAAAGGAAGCCACGCTCAAGCGGTGCAACCAAGAGGCCGTGGCGATCCTGGCTTGCCATAAAGGCGTCGAGGGAGGGGAACTCTTTAGGTTGCAGCGAGATACGCGCCAGCAGATCGCCGAGCACCTCCCGTCGCCCTTCGGATTCCACCGCAAACAGGGTGCGCCCGGCAAAGCCTTGCAGGAACTGGTTAAGCGCCAGCAGAGGTTGCTCCTTGCTGTGATCGAGTTGCAGATCGGGCAGCGCGGAGATGGGCAGATCGTGCTGACCGGCATCACCGGCGGTGGCGGCCTCTTGCAGCCGCACCGCGCCATATTGGCCGAGGGAGGCAAAGAGCTGCTCCACCGGCAGATAGAGCTGGGCCGGTGGCAGCAGTGGGCGGGTGTTGTCCCAGCGTCTGTCTTCATAGCGCTGGCCGATGTCGTTCCAGAAGCGCTGGGCGGCGGGGTAGATATCCCCCACGGTGAGCAGCAGGGTCTCTTCCGGCAGATAGTCAAACAGGCTGGCGGTCTGGTTGAAGAAGAGCGGCAGATAATACTCGATGCCGGCGGGCCAGCGTCCCTTGCTCACCTCCTGATAGACGGAACCCTCGGCCCGCGACAGCTCGAACTGCTCGCGGAACTGGCCGCGAAACAGTTCGATGGCCGCCTCGTCGGTAGGGTATTCCCGGGCGGGCAGCAGGCTGACCGTCTTGACCGGTTCGCTGGAGCGCTGAGTCTCGGGATCGAATGGGCGGATGGAGTCCACTTCATCGTCGAAGAAGTCGATGCGATAGGGGCTGCTGCTGCCCATGGGGAAGAGATCGAGCAGGGAGCCGCGGGCGGCAAACTCGCCGTGCTCCAGCACCTGATCCACCGCCACGTAACCCGCCTCGGCCAGGCGGCCGCGCAACTGTTGCAGATTGAGGCGCTGGCCGGCCTTAACCATCAGGCTGTATTTGTCGAGATAGACCCGGGGGGCGCAGCGCAACATCAGGGTGGAGATGGGGACAATGAGTACCCCCTTGCTCATCTGCGGCAGCTTGTAGAGAGTCTCGAGCCGCTGGGAGATGATGTCCTGATGGGGGGAGAAGGTGTCGTAGGGCAGGGTCTCCCAATCGGGGAACAGCAATACGGGGGCGGACTGATCGGCTAGCTGCTTGTCTGCCAGCAGCTTGCCTGTCAGCAAATACTGTAGCTCCTGCTCCAGGCGCAGGGCGCTCGGGGTATCGGCGGTGATAAGCAGTACCGGCCCTTTGGCTTCATTGGTGAGACGAGCTGCAATCAGCGAGAGGCTGCTGCCGACCAGCTGGCCGAGCGTGATCTTTTGGCCCGCTTTGGCGGGCAAGGCGGGGAGTGTCATTGGCATGGTTCGATTCTTTTAACGTTGACGTTATCTATCGCTGACGTTCGCTCTGGTTAGCGCTGACGTTCTTGGGCGCGCAGCTTGAGCTGCTTCGATTGCACGTGGAGGCTGGCTCGAACCAGCAGTTCACGGTCATCTTCGCGGATCCGCACATAGTCGAGCTGCACATGGGTGCCATGTTCACCGCCGTCGAGCTGTTTGACCTGGCCATAGCAGTAGATGGCGGCCGCCTCTTCCCGCAGGAAGATCTTGAGGCGGACGATCTGGTGCAGGTGCGGCGCATCCCCGTGATCATGATAGGGGTGCAGGTAGGTGAGCTGGCCAGCCCCGAAGCGCAGGGTGTGAAAGCGCTGCTCCGGATGGTCCTGCAGGGAGAGCACATAGCCCATGATCATGTCGATCTTGCGGGACTGCTGATTGACGATCTCGATCAGATCGTGCATCGACTCGTTCTGGTTGCGCAGCAGGCGAGTGGTCACCAAATCGATGGAGGTAATGGCCGAAGAGATCCGAAAGGGCTCCGGCAGCTCAGCGTCCAGCTCCTCCAGCGAGGGGAGGTGGAAGTCGGCCGGCATGGGGATCACATTGACCGGCGTGGCATGAGTGACGCTGAAGAACTGTTCCTGCATGGAGGCTATCCCTTGTTGTCATGGACGGTTTCCCTTTATTATCCGGTATCTTATTTTGTTGGCAACGTACATATCCTTGAAGACCGGACTTTTTCAGCCCCTTTCGCTGGCCATCGGCCTGCGTTATGCAGGCTCGAAGCGCAGCAATCGCTTCGTCTCATTTATCTCCCTGTTCTCTACCTTTGGCATCGCCATCGGGGTCGCCGCCCTGATGGTGGTCATTTCGGTGATGAACGGTTTCGAAGGGCAGCTCAAAGGGCGCATCCTCGGGGTGATCCCCCATGTGGTGGTGACCAATCAGGCTGGCCGCATTGATGCCGACCCGCAAGGCTTGCCGGATCTGGCCAAATTACCCCATGTGGTCGCCTCGGCCCCCATGCTCGACAGCGAAGGGATGCTGCAAAGCCCTGGCCAACTGACCGGGGTGAGCGTGCAGGGGATCGACCCTGCTAAGTGGCCCAAGGATGACATCCTCCATAGCCAGATGCTGGGGGGGCGCCTCGATACCCTGCAGCCCGGCCACTACCGCATCGTGCTGGGGCAGGGGGTGGCACGCCGTCTCAATGTCTCCATCGGCGATCAGGTTCGCCTGATCCTGACCGAGGGGACCCGCTTCACTCCGTTTGGCCGGGTACCGGCCCAGCGCCTCTTTACTGTCTCCGGCATCTTCGGGGTCGGTGCCGATGTGGATAACCAGATTGCGCTGATCGCCCTGGGGGATGCCCAGCGGCTGCTGCGCCTGCCGCCAGAAACCGTCGGTGGCATTCGCCTCTGGCTCGATGATCCCTTTGCCGCTGACGAGGTGATCAAGACGCCGTTGCCGGATAGCTTGCTATGGCAGGATTGGCGCCGCGAGCGGGGCGAGCTGTTCCAGGCGGTCGCCATGGAAAAACGGATGATGGGGCTGATGCTGGTGCTGATCATCGCCGTCGCCACCTTTAACATTCTCTCCGCGCTGGTGATGGTGGTGACGGACAAGGAGGGCGAAGTGGCCATCCTGCGCACCATGGGTATGAGTGAATCAGGTATCGTCAAAATCTTCATGGTACTTGGCGCCTCCAGCGGGGTGATTGGGGCTCTGTTTGGCGGACTGGCGGGCCTTGCGCTCTCCTTGGGTCTCAACCCCCTGCTCAATGCAGTGGGGCTCAACCTCTATATGGCGGCTGGCGGCAGTGGCTTGCCGGTGATTGTCGAGCCGGCTCAGGTCATCACCATTTTGCTGGGCGCCGTGCTGCTGAGCTTCAGTGCCACCCTCTATCCGGCGGCCCGCGCCGCACGGGTGAAACCGGCCGAGGCGCTGCGTTATGAGTAATGCCGTGAATAATACATCTTCTGTTGTTACCTCCGGTGCGAGTACCGGCGTTGTTACTGGTGCCTCTGTGGTCACTGGCGTAAGTGGAGCCCCTGTTATGAATGAAGCCGTATCCCGTGAACCTCTGCTGCGCTGCCAGGCGCTCAATCATGTCTATAAAGAGGGGGAGCTGGAGACTCAGGTGCTCAAGGGGATCGATCTCTGCGTCGCGCCCGGTGAAATGCTGGCGGTGGTGGGGAGCTCGGGCTCCGGCAAGACCACTCTGCTGCATCTGATGGGGGCGCTGGACAACCCCTCCAGCGGCGCCGTGCTGTTCAAGGGGGAGGATATCCACCATTGGGACAGCCGTACCCAAGCCCGTTTTCGCAACCGCGAGCTGGGCTTTGTCTACCAGTTCCACCACCTGCTCTCCGAGTTCAGTGCGCTGGAAAATGCGGCCATGCCGCTGCTGATCGCCGGTGAGTCGGTGGCGGTTGCCACCGAAAAGGCAACCAAGATGCTGGGGCGGGTGGGGCTTTCCCATCGCTTGAATCACCGTCCCTCCGAGCTTTCTGGTGGCGAACGTCAACGTGTGGCGATCGCCCGGGCGCTGGTCAACGAACCGAGTCTGGTATTGGCGGATGAACCCACCGGCAATCTGGATCACGCCAGTGCCACCGCGGTGTACGAACTGCTGTGTGAACTGAATCGTGAACTGGGCACTGCGTTTGTGGTAGTGACTCACGACTTGAGCCTCGCGGCCAAGCTCCATCGCCGGGTGACCCTGGTGAGCGGCGTGATGGCGGAGGTTGCCTGATGTTCAAACCGCTGCCCCTCTTTCTGGGCCTGCGTTACAGCCGCTCCCGCCGTCGCAACGGGTTTATCGCCTTTATTTCTGCCTCTTCCCTGATCGGTATCGCCCTCGGGGTGATGGCGTTGATCCTGGGCCTCTCTGCCATGAACGGTTTCGAGCGGGAGCTTAAAGATCGGGTGCTCTCGGTCGTGCCGCAAGGTGAGCTGGACGCCGTCGAGCGGCCGTTGCCGGATTGGCCGCGTCTGCGTGACTACCTGCTGGCCCAGCCGGGCGTTGAGGCGGCCGCGCCGGTCATTCGCCTCAATGGCCTGCTGGAGCATGGCTCTGCCCTCAAGGGGGTGCAACTGCGCGCCGTGCTGCCCGATCTGGAGGCCAATCTGTCGGATGCAGGCAAATACATGACGGGCCGTGGTCTGCGTGAGCTGCAACCGGGTGAACGTGGGGTGATTCTTGGCAAGACCATCGCCGACAAGCTGGGGGTCAAGGTGGGGGATTCGGTCGCCCTGCTGCTGCCGCAAGGGGGCGATCAGGCCGGGATCAAGAATCCTCGGCGCGAAGCCCTGACCGTGGTGGGGCTGCTGGAGATCGGCGGTCAGCTCGACGGCCTGCTCGGCTTTATGCATCTGGCCGATGCACAAGCGATCACCGGCATGGGCAGCGATGTGGAGGGTTTCAGCCTGCGGGTGAGCGATGTGCTTAATGCACAAAATATTACGATCGCCGCCGCGCAGCAGTTCCCCCATCACGTCTATATCCGCAGCTGGATGAACAGCCAGGGTTATCTCTATCAGGACATCCAGATGGTGCGTACCGTCATGTATGTGGTGATGCTGATGGTGGTGGCCGTCGCCTGCTTCAACATCGTCTCCACCCTGGTGATGGCGGTGAACGAGAAACGCAGCGAAATCGCCATCCTGAAGACCATGGGGGCGAGCCCCTGCCAGATCCGGCTCACCTTCGTTATTCAGGGGATGGTCAACGGCGTGGCTGGTGCCCTGCTTGGCGCCCTGCTGGGCGGGCTGCTTTCGAGCAAGCTGACCCAGATCCTGGGTGTTATTGAGAAGCTCATTGGCCACCGCTTCCTCAATCCGGATATCTACTTCATCGACTTCCTGCCGACTGAGTTGCATATGCAGGATCTGCTTATCGTGACGTGCGCAGCCATCCTGATGAGTCTGGTGGCGACCCTCTATCCCGCCTGGCGGGCGAGCGGTCTGGTGCCATCTCGCGAGCTGGGGCACTGATGCGTTGCATCTAATGCGCAATAAAGAATGAAGGGCCCGCTGGTGCAAACCGGCGGGCCCTGCTGTTTTCAGGTCATGTAGACAGGCTTAGTGAGCGTTAAGCTCATCGAGCGGCAGAGAGAAGCTGGCTACGAAGGTGTCGATAAAGTAGCGCATCTCATCGCTCATCCGCGCTGCCAGCATGGCCTCAAGGCGCTTGCGAGCCGGTTCGAACTCCCGGTTGCCCGCGTTGATCTCCTCCAGACACTTGGTATAGGCGCAGAGGGTGTCGGCATCCTTGACCAGTCTGGCCAGTTCGCCATCCTGGGCTGCCGAATCGAGCAGGGGGCGAAAATCCTCCACCAGTTCCGGCGGCAGCATGCCAAGCAGCCGCTGTTCGGCGGCCAGTTCTATCTTCTTGTACTCGCGGGCGATCTCGGGATTGAAGTATTTGACCGGGGTGGGCAGATCGCCGGTCAGCACCTCACTGCTGTCGTGATAGAGGGCCATCACGGCGGCGCGGTCGGCATTCACGCTGCCGCCAAATAGCCGGTTTTTGATGATGCCGAGGGCATGGGCCACCATGGCCACCTGCAGGCTGTGCTCGGCAATGTTTTCCGGCTGGATGTTGCGCATCAGGGGCCAGCGATAGATGAGTTTCATGCGGGCGAGATTGGCGAAAAAGTGACTGGGTAACATGATGGCCTCAACAAAAGAGAATAGAAAAGGGCAGACCCTAGTCTGCCCTTTTTTTCGTTGCTGGGCAGCGTCTGCCCGCGCATTTCCCGCAGTTAGCGGATATAGCGGCCCGATTCCGCCTCCTGATTGGTCACAATCATCTGGCCAATGGGCGCCAGGCTGATCAGCGCCAGCTTGAGGTGCTGGATACCGAACGGGATACCGATAATGGTCACGAAGCAGGCCAGCGCGGAAGCGATGTGGCCGATGGCCAGCCAGACACCGATCAGCACGAACCAGAGGATATTGCCAATCAGTCCCAGCGTGCCGGTGCCGATATCGCTCTGGCCGGTCATGGTCTTGCGATTGACCGCCTGCTTGCCAAACGGGAAGAAGGTAAAGGTGCCGATCACGAAGCAGGCACGTCCCCAGGGGATGCCGACCAGCGAGATAAAGCAGACAAGACCGGCCAGCCACCAGGCCAGGCCCATAAAGACACCTCCCAGTACAAACCAGAGCAGATTGAACAAGAAGCGGAAAAAGGCCATGTGAGTGACTCCAGATCATCAATTTGGTTGCCACCATAACGAGGGAGGGGTAGGGACGCAATGGTTGATTGGCCCAATCGCCATTTGGCTGGTCAAATTGAGTCGTCGTCCGCAACGGTGACCTGTTTATCGGCGAAAAATGGGTAATAAAGCGGCGTTCGGATGAAAAAAGGTGAGCAAACGCAAAATTATCCTCACTGGATGGTTGAACTAGAGGGCCTCTCTCCCCATATAAAGGGCAGTTTTGCACGAATTGTGCTTGCACGCCGCTCAATGTGGGGGATGTGTGGCTCGACTCGACCAAAGTGCGCCGCTATAATGCCGCGTCATATTTTCTCATCACAAAGACATATCGTTGTCTTTATAAACAGGAAGACTCCGGGCTTTGCCCAGGGGCAATAAAGGGTCAGCACACAGTGCTGAGTTGAACGAGGTAGAAGAATGCAAGTTTCTGTAGAGACAACCCAGGGTCTGGAACGCCGTCTTACCATCACTGTACCGGCCGCTACCGTAGACGCCGCTGTGCGTAAAGAATTGAATGGCCTGGCCAAAACTCGTCGCATCGACGGTTTCCGTCCTGGCAAGGCTCCGGTTGCCATCATCAAGAAGATGTTCGGCGCCATGGCTCACGCCCGCGTTGCTGATGAAATGATGCAGAGCAACTTCATCAAAGCCATCATCGAAAACAAACTGAGCCCGGCCGGTGCCCCGACCATGGATCCGAAAGAGATCAAAGAGGGTCAGGATTTCGAATTCACCGCCACTTTCGAAGTGTATCCGGAGTTCGAAGTTGCAGGCCTCGAGACCATCAAGGTCGAGAAGCCGGTTGCGACCGTGAAGGATGAAGATCTGGCCAACATGATCGACACCCTGCGCAAGCAGCACGCTACCTGGGCTGATGCCGATGTTGCCGCTGCCAATGGCATGCGTGTGACCATGGACTTCGTCGGTTCCATCGACGGTGAAGAGTTCGACGGCGGCAAAGCTGAAGGCTTCAACTTGGTGCTGGGCGCTGGCCGCATGATCCCGGGCTTCGAAGACGCCATCATGGGCAAGAAAGCGGGCGACGAGTTCACCATCGAAGTGACCTTCCCGGCTGATTACCACGCTGAAAACCTGAAAGGCAAAGAAGCCAAGTTCGCTTCCAAGCTGATCAAGGTTGAAGAGCAGATCCTGCCTGAGCTGACCGAAGAGTTCGTGAAGCGTTTCGGTATCGAAAGCGGTTCTGTTGAAGAGCTGAAAGCCGAAGTGCGCAAGAACATGGAGCGCGAACTGGCTCAAGCCCTGAAAAACAGCGTTAAAGAGCAGGTTCTGAACGGTCTGGTTGAAGCCAACCAAATCGACCTGCCGAAAGCTGCCGTTGCTCAAGAGATCGACGCACTGCGTCAGCAGGCGCTGCAGCGTTTCGGTGGCTTCCAGGGCGGCAACGCTCCCGAGCTGCCGGCTGAACTGTTCCAGGCTCAAGCCGAGCGTCGTGTACGCGTAGGCCTGCTGCTGGGTGACGTGATCCGCACCAACGAGATCAAGGCTGACGATGCTCGTGTAAACAGCATCATCGAGTCCATGGCGACTGCCTACGAAGATCCGAAGGAAGTGATCGAGTACTACCAGAAGAACGAACAGATGCTGAACGGCGTTCGTAACTTGGCAGTAGAAGATCAAGCCATCGACCTGATCCTGTCCAAAGCGCAAGTGACCGAAAAAGAAGTTGCCTTTGACGAAGTGATCAACAAGTCTGGCGCCGCTGCCTAAGAACATTTGACTTAAGGTCAAGACTGTTAAGTATAATGGCTCGTGTGATCTCCACTCGGGCCATTTTATTTTAGGGACAATGCCTTATGTACAAGAACTATAACGATATGACCGATTCTCCCAGCAATGCGCTGGTCCCCATCGTGGTCGAACAGACTGCCAAGGGTGAACGTTCCTACGATATTTACTCCCGTCTGCTGAAAGAGCGGGTGATCTTCCTGACTGGTCAGGTTGAAGATCACATGGCCAATCTGGTGGTTGCCCAGCTGCTGTTCCTCGAGTCCGAGAATCCGGACAAGGACATCTATATCTACATCAACTCACCGGGTGGTTCGGTGACTGCGGGCATGTCCATCTATGACACCATGCAGTTCATCAAGCCGGATGTCAGCACCGTCTGCATGGGGCAGGCCTGCTCCATGGGTGCCTTCCTGCTGGCTGGCGGTGCCAAGGGCAAGCGTTTCTGCCTGCCTAATGCCCGCGTGATGATCCACCAGCCGCTGGGTGGCTTCCAGGGGCAGGCATCTGATATCCAGATCCATGCCCAGGAGATCCTGAAGATCAAAAATACCCTGAACGAGCGCCTGGCGTTCCACACCGGTCAGGACATGGCTACCATCGAGCGTGACACCGATCGTGACAACTTCATGTCCGCCGAGCAGGCCGTGGCCTATGGTCTGGTTGACGGTGTCCTGAGCCAGCGTAGCTGAGCAGGGTGTCCCGGTCTGTTGTAAACTCAACAGGCCGATCCATCCTCTATTGATAAAACGAGGTTGCTGAATGACAGAGAAACGCAAGGGTGAGGGTGATAAGCTGCTCTACTGCTCTTTTTGCGGCAAAAGCCAGCATGAAGTGCGCAAGCTGATCGCTGGCCCTTCCGTCTACATATGCGATGAGTGTGTCGAGCTGTGCAACGACATCATCCGCGAAGAGATCCGCGAGATCTCGCCCAAGCGCGATGGTAACGAGCTGCCGACCCCTCATCAGATCCGCGCTCATCTCGATGACTATGTGATCGGGCAGGAGTACGCCAAGAAGGTGTTGGCCGTTGCCGTCTACAACCACTACAAGCGTCTGCGCAACAGCGGCGAAAACAGTGGTGTGGAGCTCGGCAAATCCAACATCCTGCTGATTGGCCCGACCGGTAGCGGCAAAACGCTGCTGGCCGAGACCTTGGCTCGTCTGCTGGATGTGCCGTTTACCATGGCCGATGCGACCACCCTGACCGAAGCCGGTTATGTGGGCGAGGACGTGGAGAACATCATCCAGAAGCTGCTGCAAAAGTGCGACTACGACGTAGAGAAGGCCCAGCGTGGCATCGTCTATATCGACGAGATCGACAAGATCTCCCGCAAGTCGGACAACCCCTCCATTACCCGCGATGTCTCCGGGGAAGGGGTACAGCAGGCACTGCTCAAGCTGATCGAAGGGACCATCGCTTCCGTGCCGCCGCAAGGTGGTCGCAAGCATCCGCAGCAGGAGTTCTTGCAGGTTGATACCTCCAAGATCCTCTTCATCTGCGGCGGTGCCTTTGCCGGTCTGGACAAGGTGATCGAGCAGCGTTCCGTGAAGGGAACCGGTATCGGTTTTGGCGCCGAGGTGAAATCCAAGGATGCCAAGGCCACCCTGAGCGAGACCTTCGCCAAGGTAGAGCCGGAAGATCTGATCAAGTATGGTCTGATCCCCGAGTTCATCGGCCGTCTGCCGGTGGTCGCGACCCTGACCGAGCTGGACGAGTCTGCCCTTATCCAGATCCTGAAAGAGCCGAAAAACGCGCTGACCAAACAGTACGCTGCGTTGTTCGATCTGGAAGGGGTTGAACTGGAGTTCCGTGACGACGCACTCAACGCCATTGCCCGCAAGGCGATGGAGCGTAAAACCGGTGCTCGTGGTCTGCGTTCCATCGTGGAAGCCGTGCTGCTGGATACCATGTATGACCTGCCTTCTCTGGAAGGGGTCAGCAAGGTGGTGATCGACGAGACCGTGATCAAAGGGGACTCTGCGCCCTTGATGATCTACGAAAATCCCGAAACCCAGGCTGCTGCATCAGAGTAAATGTCTGATTTTTAATCAAATGGAAGGGGCTTTTTGCCCCTTTCATGCTTTTTACGGTTTCGGCGATTGAATCTCATCTCAGCGCCCCCATATACTCAGCCAAGCGCTTTGCCAACGGTATAACAAGCCGAGAGGACATATATGAACCTAGAGCGTTCAGAACGCATCGAGATTCCCGTCCTGCCTCTTCGTGACGTGGTGGTTTATCCCCACATGGTCATTCCACTCTTTGTGGGGCGGGAAAAATCCATTCGCTGTCTGGAAGCGGCCATGGAGCAGGACAAGAAAGTTCTGCTGGTGGCCCAGAAGGATGCGTCAACCGATGAGCCGACTGTGGAGGAGATCTTCACCGTCGGGACAGTGGCCAATATTCTGCAGATGCTCAAGCTGCCGGACGGCACCGTCAAGGTGCTGGTAGAGGGTGGGCAGCGTGCCCGCCTGGAGCGGATGATCGACGACAAGGATTTCTTTGTCTGCGAGGCTCAGTACATCCCCTCCCAAGCTATTGAGGAGAAGGATCAGGAAGTACTGGTTCGCTCAGCCATCGGCCAGTTTGAAGGCTATATCAAGCTCAACAAGAAGATCCCGCCCGAGGTACTGACCTCGATATCGGCGATCGACGATGCTGCGCGTCTGGCTGACACCATGGCGGCCCACATGCCGCTCAAGCTGGAAGACAAGCAGAAGGTGCTGGAGATCGTCTCTGTCTCCGAGCGCATCGAATTCCTGATGGCGATGATGGAGTCGGAAATTGACCTGCTGCAGGTTGAGAAGCGCATCCGTACTCGCGTCAAGAAGCAGATGGAAAAGAGCCAGCGCGAGTATTACCTCAACGAGCAGATGAAGGCCATCCAGAAAGAGCTGGGTGAGCTGGAAGATAGCCCGGATGAGTTTGAAGCCCTCAATCGCAAGATTGAAGAGGCTGGCATGCCGGAAGATGCCCGTGAAAAGGCCCAGGCCGAGCTCGCCAAGCTGAAGATGATGTCTCCCATGTCCGCCGAGGCTACCGTGGTTCGCAGCTATGTGGACTGGATGGTACAGGTGCCGTGGAAGGCGCGCTCCAAAGTCAAAAAAGACCTTGGCAAGGCGCAAGAGGTACTGGATGCCGACCACTATGGCCTCGAGAAGGTCAAGGATCGCATCCTCGAATATCTGGCGGTACAGGCACGGGTGAACAAGCTCAAGGGCCCGATCCTTTGTCTGGTTGGCCCTCCCGGTGTGGGCAAGACCTCGCTGGGCCAATCCATCGCCAAGGCGACAGGCCGCAAATATGTGCGGATGGCCCTCGGTGGGGTGCGTGACGAAGCGGAGATCCGCGGTCACCGCCGTACCTATATTGGTTCCATGCCCGGCAAGCTTATCCAGAAGATGGCGAAAGTCGGCGTGAAGAACCCGCTGTTCCTGCTCGACGAGATCGACAAGATGAGCTCGGACATGCGTGGCGATCCCGCATCCGCCTTGCTGGAAGTGCTTGATCCGGAACAGAACAACAGCTTCAACGATCACTACCTGGAAGTGGATTATGACCTGTCGGACGTCATGTTCGTGGCCACCTCCAACTCCATGAACATCCCGGGCCCCTTGCTGGACCGGATGGAAGTGATCCGCCTCTCCGGTTACACCGAAGATGAGAAGCTCAACATTGCCAAGCAGCATCTGGTTGCCAAGCAGATCCAGCGCAACGGCCTGAAAGCCTCCGAGATCACCATCGAAGATTCTGCCTTGGTCGGAGTGATCCGCTACTACACCCGTGAGGCGGGTGTGCGGAGTCTGGAGCGCGAGATCTCCAAGATTTGTCGCAAGGCGGTCAAGCGTATCCTGCTGGACAAGAGCATCAAGCATGTTCAGGTCAATCAGGAGAACCTCAAGGAGTTCCTCGGGGTGCAGCGTTTTGATTACGGCAAGGCCACCGACCAGAACCAGGTGGGTCAGGTGTGTGGTCTGGCGTGGACCGAAGTGGGGGGCGACCTGCTCACCATCGAGACCACCAACATGCCGGGCAAGGGCAAGCTCACTTATACCGGTTCCCTCGGCGACGTAATGCAGGAGTCCATCCAGGCGGCCATGACGGTGGTACGGGCCCGTGCCGAGAATCTGCGCATCAATGCCGACTTCTACGAGAAGCGCGATATCCATGTGCACGTACCGGAAGGGGCAACCCCGAAAGATGGTCCGAGCGCCGGTATCGCCATGTGTACCGCCCTGGTCTCCAGCTTGACCGGTAATCCGGTTCGTGCTGATGTGGCGATGACAGGGGAGATCACCTTGCGCGGCGAAGTGCTGCCCATCGGTGGTCTCAAGGAGAAGTTGCTGGCAGCCCACCGTGGCGGCATCAAGCGAGTGCTTATTCCGAAAGAGAACGAGCGTGACCTTGAGGAGATCCCGGCAAACGTCAAACAAGACCTTGAAATTTATCCGGTTCGCTGGATTGACGAGGTGCTGGAACTGGCGTTGCAGGACAATCCACAGGGGTTTGAGCGCGTTTCTGTCGTGTAAATGTTGATGCGCCGCAAATTTGGCGCATTCGGCGGGTGGTTAAGGCTTGCATGCGCCCGATAACGGAAGTAGCCTTGACCACCGATCGGGTACTCGTGATGAGTCGCAATGCGTTGTGTGGCGCGGGTTTGCGCCAGATTGTCACTTGCAACTGATCAGGAGGCTTGCTATAAAACCTCCACTTGTTGTGGCCAGGGAAATCAGCGCCGCAGCGGTGTTTGATAAAAGGGGAATATAAGAGTGAATAAATCTCAACTGATTGACAAGATTGCAGACGGTGCCGATATCTCCAAAGCTGCCGCTGGCCGTGCGTTGGATGCCTTCATTGATGCTGTTGGTGAAGCGCTGAAAGAGGGTGACCAGGTTGCTCTGGTTGGTTTTGGTACTTTCGCTGTACGCGAGCGTGCTGCCCGTTCAGGCCGTAACCCGCAGACTGGCGCGACCATCGAAATCGCTGCTGGTAAAGTTCCTGCCTTCAAAGCCGGTAAGGCCCTGAAAGACGCTGTTAACTAAGTCGGTCGCTGATATCCGTCGGCTACCGTCCTTGGTCGCAGACCAGACAAGTTAGAGAGTCTTCTCTCATACTGATTGACCAAGGCGCATCGCAATCGGTGCGCCTTTTTATTGTTTACGCCCATCGAGTTCGGGAGCATAAGTACAAACATGATGTTGGATAAACTACGCGAAGGGGCGCAGGGCAAGGTAGCCAAGGTTATCTTGGGCCTGATCATCCTCTCCTTTGCCTTGGCTGGTGTAGGTAGTTACCTGAACGGCCCGGCCCGTACCGCCCCCGCCACCGTCAATGGCACCGAGATCAGTGCTGCGGCACTGGAAAATGCCTACCGTAACGAGCGCGCCCGCATGGAATCCCAGATGGGAGAGGCATTCAGCCAGCTGGCCGCGAACCCCGATTACATGAAACAGTTCCGCCGCGGCGTGCTGGATCGGCTGATCGATCAGGCGCTGCTGGACAGCAAGGCTCGCGAGCTGGGTCTGCGCGTCAGCGATGAGCAGATCAAGCAAGCCATCGTGGCCATGCCGGAGTTTGCCGAGAACGGCAAGTTCAACAATGACCGCTATCTGCAACTGATCCGTCGTGCTGGCATGACTCCCGAAATGTTCCGTGACTCCCTGCGTCAGGACATGGTGCGTCAACAGTTGATGAGCGCCCTGCTGGGCACCGAATTCTCCCTCAAGGGTGAAGCGGAGCAGCTCGACAAGCTCTACAACCAGACTCGCGATCTGCGTCTGGTGCGTCTGGCTGCTGCCAACTACATGGCTGACGTTCAGGTCTCCGACAACGAGCTGGAGCAGTACTACAAGACCAATGGCGCCCGTTTCATGAACGACGAGCAGGTCAAGGTCGACTATCTGCTGCTGGACGCTGCCAACCTCGCCAAGGATATCAAGGTCACCGAGCAGGATGCCCAGGATTACTACGATCAGCACCAGGATCTGTTCCAGCGTGCCGAGCGTCGCCACGTGGCTCACATCCTGATCCCGTTTGGCAAGGATGAGAAAGCGGCCGAGCAGAAAGCAGAAGCCGTGCTGGCCAAAGCCAAGGGGGGTGATGATTTCGCTGCGCTGGCCAAGGCTGACTCTTCCGATACCTTCTCTGCCAAAAAAGGCGGCGAGCTGGACTGGTTCGAGAAAGGGGTGATGGATCCGGCCTTCGAGAAAGCCGCGTTCGCCCTGAACAAGGCTGGCGATCTCTCCGGCGTGGTGAAGAGCCCGTTCGGTTTCCACATCATCAAGCTGCTGGGGGTTGAAGCAGCCCAGACCAAGCCGTTTGCCGATGTGAAAGAAGAGACCATCACTCGTCTGCAAGCTGACAAGGCCAAGGAGAAGTTCTTCGCCGAGCAGCAGAAGATGGCTGACAACAGCTTCGAAAACCCGGACTCGCTGGATCTGACCGCTGATGCCATGGGGATGAAGGTTCAATCTTCCGATTTCTTCACCCAGGCGACTGCTCCGGCTCCGCTGAACGATCCCAAGGTGCTCTCCGTGGCGTTTTCCGAACAGCTGCGCGATGACAACACCAACTCCGACGTGATCGAGCTGGCTGACGGCAAGGCGCTGGTGCTGCACATCACTGGTCACAAGCCCAAAGCGGTCAAGCCGCTGGCCGAGGTGAAAGAGCAGGTGATTGCCGCCATCAAGCATGACAAGGCTAGCGAAGTAGCCCGTGGCAAGGCCCAGGGCCTGCTGGACAAGCTGAAAGTCGGTGAGAGCATCACCGCCGATCTGACTGCACTCGGTCTGAAAGTGGAGACCCACAAAGGGGTTGCCCGCTTCGATCGCGAGCTGGATCAGAACCTGATTGCCCAGGCGTTCACACTGCCTCATCCGGTCGACGGCAAGCCGAGCGTGGCTCTGGTTGCCGAGACCAATGGTGACCGCGTTGTAGTTGCGCTGGACAAGGTCAACGTCCCTGCCGCCGCATCCGGTATGGCCGCCATGCTGCAAGCTCAGCTGGGTCAGGGCAAAGCCCAGGTGGATTACAAATCTCTGATCGACGAGTTGCGTAAAGCGGCCAAGATCGAGTACTTCACCAGCGTGGAAGCGACCGTCGAGTAATCGTCAGTTCAATTCAGTGAAAACGGCTCCTTGATGGAGCCGTTTTTTTATCTGTGGGCGAGGGGAATAATCAAGCCCAGCTCCCAGTGATCGCTGCGCAGCCGTAAGCCATATCAGTCGCCATAAACATGAGATATAAAAAAACCGGCACATAAGTGCCAGTTTCTCATTGCTAGCTTGTGCTGCGCAGGGGTTACACCACGCCCTGGGTGCGCAGGTAATCCTCGTAGGTGCCGCCGAAGTCGCGGATGCCATCTTCGGTCAGCTCTAGGATACGGGTCGCCAGAGAGGAGACGAATTCGCGGTCGTGAGAGACGAAGATCAGGGTCCCTTGGTAGAGCTCCAGCGCCATGTTCAAGGATTCGATGGATTCCATGTCCAGGTGGTTGGTCGGCTCATCCATGATCAGGATATTGGGGCGCTGCATCATCAGCTTGCCGAACAGCATGCGACCCTGCTCACCACCGGAGAGCACCTTGACCGGCTTCTTGATGTCGTCCTGAGAGAAGAGCAGACGGCCCAGTATGGAGCGTACAGCCTGCTCGTCTTCGTTCTCCTGTTTCCACTGGGCCATCCAGTCGAACACGTTGAGATCAGTGTCGAAGTCTTCGGCGTGATCCTGAGCGTAGTAACCGATCTGGGCGTTCTCGGACCACTTGATGGTGCCGGTATCCGGTGCCAGTGCGCCTACAAGGGTCTTGATCAGAGTGGATTTACCGATACCGTTGGTACCCAGAATGGCGACCTTCTCGCCCACTTCCATCATCATGTTGAGGCCCTTGAACAGGGGACCGTCGCCATAACCCTTGGATACACCTTCCACTTCCAGGATGTTGCGATAGAGCTTTTTGTCCTGCTCGAAGCGGATGAAGGGGTTCTGGCGGCTGGAGACCTTGACGTCCTCAATCTTGATCTTGTCGATCTGCTTGAGACGGGAGGTCGCCTGACGGGACTTGGAGGCGTTGGCGCTGAAACGGGAGACGAAGGATTGCAGATCGGCGATCTGGGCCTTCTTCTTGGCGTTGTCGGCCAGCAGACGCTCGCGCGCCTGGGTGGCGGCCAGCATGTAGTCGTCGTAGTTGCCCGGGTAGACGCGCAGCTCGCCGTAGTCCAGATCCGCCATGTGGGTACAGACGGAGTTCAGGAAGTGACGGTCGTGAGAGATGATGATCATGGTGCTTTCACGTTCGTTGAGCACCTGCTCCAGCCAGCGAATGGTGTTGATATCCAGGTTGTTGGTCGGTTCGTCCAGCAGCAGGATGTCAGGGTTGGAGAAGAGGGCCTGTGCCAGCAGCACCCGCAGTTTCCAGCCTGGGGCCACTTCGCTCATTGGGCCGTTGTGCTGCTCAAGGGGAATGCCGACACCCAGCAGCAGCTCGCCTGCGCGCGCTTCGGCGGTGTAGCCGTCATACTCGGCAACCAGACCTTCCAGCTCGGCGGCCTTCATATAGTCTTCGTCGGTGGCTTCGAGGTTGGCGTAGATGGCATCGCGCTCGGCGATAGCCGCCCACAGCTCGGTGTGACCCATCATGACCACGTCCAGTACGCGCATCTCTTCGTAGGCGAACTGATCCTGACGCAGCTTACCGATGCGCTCGTTGACGTCCAGGCTCACATTACCGCCAGTGGGCTCCAGATCACCACCGAGGATCTTCATAAAGGTGGACTTGCCACAGCCGTTGGCGCCGATAAGGCCATAGCGGTTGCCGCCGCCAAACTTGACGTTGATGTTCTCAAACAGCGGCTTGGCGCCGAACTGCATGGTGATGTTGTTGCTGCTTAACAAGGTATGTGTCCCGATTGGTCTGTCAAATGGCGCGCATTATGGCACAGATCCCCCGAAAGTTTTAGCGAGAAGTGTGATCTTGATCGGGGCAAGCGGGGCGTGCAGCCGATTGATGGGCAATAAAAAAAGCCGGCTTGAAGCCGGCTTGGAAGGATGAACTTGATCTGTTAGTGGGAAGTTGCGCCAGAGGCCCCCAGCCCGGTTTGGGAGCGAACGAACTGCGGCAGGAACTTGGCATGCTCGTCGGCGGCGTTCTGGGAGCTGTCAGTGATGGAGAAGAACCAGATCCCGATGAATGCCAACCCCATGGAGAAGAGGGCAGGGTATTCGTAGGGGAAGATGGCCTGGGCATGGCCCAGCACTTTCACCCACACGGTCGGACCCAGGATCATCAGGGTCACTGCGCTCGCCAGTCCCAGCCAGCCACCGTAGACGGCGCCACGGGTGGTCAGGCGTGACCAGAACATGGAGAGGAACAGCACCGGGAAGTTGCAGCTGGCGGCGATGGAGAAGGCCAGACCGACCATGAAGGCGATGTTCTGCTTCTCGAACAGGATCCCCAGACCAATGGCAACCACACCCAGCACCAGAGTCGTCATCTTGGAGACGCGCAGTTCATCGGTCTCGTTGGCCTTGCCCTTCTTCAACACGCTGGCATAGAGGTCATGGGAGACCGCAGAGGCACCGGCCAGGGTCAATCCGGCGACTACCGCCAGAATGGTGGCAAATGCCACGGCAGAGATGAAGCCAAGGAACAGACTTCCACCCACTGCATCAGCCAGGTGGACGGCTGCCATGTTTGTGCCGCCCAGCAGGGCGCCGGTGGCATCCTTGAAGGCCGGGTTGGTGCTCACCAGCAAGATGGCGCCAAAACCGATGATGAAGGTGAGAATGTAGAAGTAACCGATAAAGCCTGTGGCGTAGAACACCGATTTACGCGCCTCTTTGGCGTCACTTACGGTGAAGAAGCGCATCAGGATGTGGGGCAGGCCGGCGGTACCGAACATCAATGCCAGACCGAGCGAGATGGCGGAGATGGGGTCGGAGACCAGCCCGCCCGGGCTCATGATGGCGGAGCCTTTCTCGTGCACTTTGACCGCTTCGCTAAACAGGGCGCCGATGTCGAAGTTGACTGACTTCATCACCATGATGGCCATGAAGCTGGCACCGGAGAGCAGCATCACTGCCTTGATGATCTGCACCCAGGTGGTAGCCAGCATGCCGCCAAACAGCACGTAGAGCACCATCAGGATACCGACCAGCACCACGGCCACATGGTATTGCAGGCCAAACAGCAGCTCGATCAGTTTGCCGGCACCGACCATCTGGGCGATCAGGTAGAGGGCGACTACCACCAGCGAACCGCAGGCGGAGAGGGTGCGCACTTCAGTCTGTTTGAGACGATATGAGGCGACATCGGCGAAGGTGTATTTGCCGAGATTGCGCAGCCGTTCGGCGATCAGGAACAGAATGATGGGCCAGCCCACCAGAAAGCCGATGGAGTAGATGAGGCCGTCATAGCCGGAGGTGTAGACCAGCGCGGAGATCCCGAGGAAAGAGGCGGCGGACATATAGTCACCGGCGATGGCCAGACCGTTCTGGAAGCCGGTGATACGGCCACCGGCCGCATAGTAGTCGGAAGCCGAGCGGTTGCGCTTGGAGGCCCAGTAGGTGATGAACAGGGTAGCGGCCACAAACACCAGAAACATCACGATGGCGGCGACATTAAGGGGCTGACGCTCCACGGCGCCAGAGATTGCATCGGCCGCCAGCAGGGGAGAGGAGGCCAGTGAGGTCAACAGCAGCAACTTGCCTTTCATGATTGCACCCCTTTGAGGATCTTCTGGTTCAGTTCATCAAACTCGCCGTTGGCGCGAAAGACATAGACGCCGGTCAACACGAAGGAGGAGAGGATCAATCCTACCCCGACAGGAATGCCGCGAGTAATGGTCGACCCTTCGCTCAAGGGGGTGCCCAGCCAACCGGGGGCAAAGGCGATGAGCAGAATAAACGCCAGGTAGAGTCCCAGCATCAGAGCCGAGAGGGCCCAGGCAAAACGCTGGCGCTTGGCGACCAGCTCCTGGAAGTTGGGATCTTGCTGGATCCTCAGATAGCTTTGCTGTTCCATTGCAGTTCTCCATGACATGAGTGTCAGCGGTGGATGGGGTAACCTCGACGAGCAGGCAATCTGCTCATGTAAGCAAAATGTGAATTAAATGTTATTTCTCGACAATTAGACTTTGGGATAAGTGAGCGGCGAGCCGCAGGTCAGGCGCAGGTAGATGAGCGCGGCCTTGGTGGCATCGGCAAGGGCATCGTGGGCGGGCAGGGATGGGAGTTCAAGGTGGCTGCAGATGGCACTCAAATGGAGGTCAATAGCCGCATCGGGATAGCGGCGATAGAGGTGGTCGTGATAGAGCTGGCTCACCTCGATCCCTCGCTGGGGCAGGGTCAATCCCCACAATTTCTGGCAGGCGAGATTGAGAATACGCAGATCGTAGGCTACGTGATAGCCCACCAGTTCACGGGGGCCGATAAAGTCGAGCAGCAGGCGCAGCGCGGCTTCCAGCGTCATCCCCTGTTGCAGATCCTGATGGCGCAGACCGTGGATTATCACCGATTGGCCGGTCAGGCTGGCCGGTGGCTGCACCTTGATGGCGAGAGCCTCGCCGGTCAGCAGTCGGTTACCCTGAATGCGCACTGCCCCGATGGAGACGATCTCGGCCTGCTCGGGATCGAGACTGGTGGTCTCGAAATCGAGGGCGATCCGTTCATCTTCAGGTGGGGTGGCAAAAAGCGGCGCGAACTCGCCCGTTCGGTACGCGCGGCCATACCAGTAGCGTCGAGCGCGGCTCAACATGACTATTGTCTCAGACGAAAGTGCAAGGTGAGCCACTGCTGGAACTTCTTCACCTGATGCAGCGCCTGACGCAACAGATCCCGCTCGCTGTGGCTAAGCTCGCTTGTCTGCACCCGACTATTGCCCCCCTTGAGCTGGCTGCGCAGCCTCAGCCGGATAAAGAGCCGAAACGCCTCTGCCAGATTGCTGCCATAGTCGGCACTGAGCCGCTCGGCGGCCACCAACGCATCGATGCGCCCCAGGGTCGAGGTCTCCAGAATGCCTGCCTCAAGGGCCAGCATGCGGATACCGTGCACCAGCGGGAACAGGCCGCCCCGCTTGAGATCCAGCCCTTCCGGTGGCTGCTCCAGCCTGCCAAACAGGGTGAGCGGGGCATGGAAGGCCACCGCCGGTCGCACCATCTCCGCCAGCAGATCCCGCCTGTCCGCCAACTGCTCGCGCAGCGCTCTGGCAACCGGCAGATGGAGCTGACGATCCCCTGCTATGGGGTGAGCATCGGCCAGGGTGGCGAGCCAGAGCAGCTCATCCTCCTTTGCCGTGGTGCAGGCGCTGGCAATGGCGCTTTGCCACTCGCTGCCCATTTTCACCCAGGCCGGATTGTTCACCATCACCTGCCCGGGGCACAGCGGGTAGCCGAGGCGCTCCAGCAGGGCGCTGAATTCGGCCAGATCGGCTGCTTGGGTGGGCCATGCCAGCCCCTCTGGCAGGATCAGGGCGTTGTCCTGATCGGTTTTGAGGATCTGCTCGCCGCGCCCCTCCGAGCCCAGCATCAGCAGGCAGACCTTATCCTGCACCTCGGGGGGGATCACCAGCGCAAAGGCTTTGGCGATCAGCTGTTCATTGATGGTGGCGATGAGCTTCATCAAAAAGGCGGTGTGGATCCCCTGGGCAAACAGCGAGCGGGTCAATTGTTGCTGCTCGCGGGCGACCGCCTCCAGCGCCGGTAGACTGTCGGCGCGGGCGATACGCAACGTCAGCACGTGGGAGTGGGTAGAGAAGAGCCCCAGCACCTGAGTCAGTTGCAGGATCCCCGCCACCTCATTGCCGCGCCACACCACCAGTCGCTTGATGCGATGGCGGGTCATCAGCAGCAGGGCATCAAACAGATAGCTCTCCAGCGGCAGACCAATCAGGGGCGTGGGGGTCAGCACCGAGAGCGGGGCCGTCAGCGGCAATCCCTTGAGGGTCAGGGCGTGGAGCAAGGTCTTGCGGGTTGCCAGCGTGAGGGAGCCATCGTGGGCCGGGTAGAGCAGGCAATCGGTCCCCTTGCTCACCATGGCTTCGGTCGCCGCGAGCAGTGAGAGCTTGCTATCGACGATAAGCGGTGCCTGCAGGTGGCCGGGTTCGATGCGGGTCAGGATAAATTCCGCCAGATTCTTCTGACCCAGTTGTTCGCGTTGCTCCTGCTGGCGCTGGCGCTCGGCCAGATTGGCGGTGAAGTAGCTGGCAAACTGCAGATCCTGCTCACAGAGCGCCAGAAAGGTGTGGCGAGGAATGAGCTGGCAGAGGCTATCTTCCAGCGCGGTGAAGCGGTGGCGGCAGCGGCCGTCAAACTGGGCGCGCACGTCGAACAGATCATCGACCCCGTAATCACCAAACTGGTGGTGAGGGGCCGACTCTTCCACCGCCCCCTTGATGATGAGATAGAGGCCGGGAGGCTCGTCCCCCTCCTTGAGCAGCAGATCCCCGGCCCGAAAATAGCAGAGCGAGAGGTGACGGGAGAGCCGCTCGCGCGCCTCCTCGTCCAGTCGGTCGAACGGTGGTCTGGCAAAATTGAACAGGGTTGACATGACAGCGTCCTCTGCTGGCTTGCGGCACTCATGCAGCTCCCAGTGTGACAAAGGGAGGGGGAGGCGACCAGCCGACTTTAGTCTCAGCTGTACCGCCTGTTCACACTCTGATAACGTGGTGGTATGACCAGTGAGTCAGTTTCAGGGATCAAGGGGAGGACAAGGGAGATGGAAAAACCAAGGATCAAGTGCGAGATCCACGACGGGATTGCCGAAGTGATGCTGACGCGGGGGGACAAACTCAATGCGCTGGACCGCGCCATGTTCAGCGCCATCGATGAGACATTGACGCAGCTCGCCCGGCACAAGGGGCTGCGGGCGGTGATCCTGCATGGCGAGGGGCGAGCCTTCTGCGCCGGGCTGGATGTGAAATCCATGCTGAGACAGCCGGTAGCGGCGCTCGATATTCTCAAGCGTGAAGCAGACGAGGCGACCAATCTGGCCCAGCGGGTTGCCTATGGCTGGCACCAGCTGCCGGTGCCGGTGATTGCGGTGACCCAGGGAGTCTGTTTTGGCGGTGGCTTGCAGATTGCGCTCGGCGCCGATTTTCGCTTCAGCACCCCCGATTGCCGCTTCTCGGTGATGGAGATCAAGTGGGGCATCATTCCCGATATGAGCGGTAGCGTCACCATGCGCAACCTGATGGGAGTGGATACCGCCATGGAGCTGGCCATGAGCGGGCGCGAGCTGGATGCCATCGAGGCCAAATCCCTCGGGCTGGTGAGTCGGGTCTGCGCCGATCCGCTGGTGGAGGCGCGGGAGTTTGCCCGCACTCTTATCACCAAGTCGCCGGATGCACTGGCGGGGATCAAGCAGCTCTACAGTCAGGCCTGGGCCCGCAGCGATGAGGCGATGCTGAAGGAAGAGACCCGCTTGCAAAAGCAGATCCTGGGGCGACCCAATCAGTGGCGGGCCACCCTTAACAGCCTGTTTCGCTGGCGCCTGCCCTTCGGGCCGCGCCGCAATCCGCTCTGAGATGAGGTGACAGGAAAAAGAAATGGCAGCCGAGGCTGCCATTTTTATCGAACGGTTATTTCGTGTCGGTTTAGGAGATCTTGCGATCCTGATCCGGCTCGAACTGATGGCCCGATTTCTCCCGCTCCAAGTTCTCTTCGGAGCGTTTGCCCACCCAGTAATCGGCGTTCTTGATGCCGAGCTTCTCCGGGTGGAATACGGGGTCAATCCCTTGTGCCTGCTGCGCTTCATAATCCTTCAGACAGGTGAAGGCGGTTTTTTGCAGCAGCAGGATGGCGATGATGTTGAGCCATGCCATCAGGCCGACCCCGATATCACCCATGCCCCACGCCAGATCTGCCGTCTTGACGGTGCCGTAGACAGTGGCAGCCATCAGCGCAATCTTCAGCAAGAAGGTGAGCCAGGGGCGATTTATCTTGCGGTTGATGTAGGCGATGTTGGTTTCGGCGATGTAGTAGTAGGCAACGATGGTGGTGAACGCGAAGAAGAACAGCGCGATGGCCACGAAAATGCTGCCAAAGCCCGGCATCATGCTCTCCATGGCGGTCTGCACATAGCCCGGGCCTGCTGCGATACCGGCAATACCCGTGTAGATGGCGGCGCCGTCCGGCCCTTGTACGTTATAGAGGCCGGTGATCAGCAGCATAAAGCCGGTGGCGGAGCAGACGAACAGGGTGTCGATATAGACGGAGAACGCCTGCACCAGACCCTGCTTCGCCGGGTGACTCACTGCCGCAGCAGAGGAGGCGTGCGGCCCGGTACCCTGACCCGCTTCGTTGGAGTAGACCCCGCGTTTTACCCCCCACATGATGGCCAGACCCAGAATGGCACCGAAACCGGCATCCAGACCGAAGGCGCTCTTCCAGATCAGCAGGATCACGCCCGGCAGCTGGCCGATATTGAGGGCGATGATGACGCAAGCCACGATGATGTAGCCCAGCGCCATAAAGGGTACTACGGTACTGGCGAAGTTGGCGATGCGCTTGACGCCACCGAAGATAATAAAGCCGAGCAGCAGCGCCAGACCGGCGGCTGTGACGTTCGGATCGATATTAAAGGCGGTCTGCAGGCTTGAACCGATGGAGTTGGCCTGCACGCCCGGCAGCAGCACGCCGCAGGCGAAGACGGTCGCGATGGCGAAGGTCCAGGCGTACCACTTCATGCCAAGCCCTTTCTCGATATAGAAGGCCGGGCCGCCGCGGTATTCACCGTTGATCTTCTCTTTGTAAACTTGACCCAGAGTGGACTCCACGAAGGCGGAGCTGGCGCCGAGGAAGGCAACCATCCACATCCAGAACAGGGCGCCCGGGCCACCGAAGGTGATGGCGGTGGCCACACCGGCGATGTTACCGGTACCCACGCGACCTGCCAGGGTCATGGCCAGCGCCTGGAAGGAGGAGACACCGGCATCGGTGCTCTTGCCATCAAACATCAGGCGCACCATCTCTTTCATATGACGCAGTTGCAAAAAACGGGTGCGCAGGGAGAAGTAAAGACCGACCCCCAGACACAGGTAGATGAGCGCAGGGCTCCAGATTACACCATTGATGGCATTGACGATTTCATTCATGTACAACAACTCCTTTGTTGTGTTTGTGGCGCTGTCTTGGCGAGATCTTGGCCTCGCTCTCTGTCACAGTTAGGGGCTCATTTGTTAACAGTCTGAGGTAAGCAAACGAGGGTGGCTCCGAGTGGTTTGGCAGGGCGCAAACCCGCGCCATGCATGGGAGGTAACATATCGAGTTGCATCCATTCTTCCCAGCTAAAAATGTTGTCTTGTTGCAAATTTGTGAATTGACAAGGGTGGGGGGATAATGGCAGGCAGCGTTTTCTATGAGTAAAGATGAGATCCTCCTTGTTGATCTGCGCCAGACAATGTGACGGGCGTAACACAATGGAAAGCAAACATGAGGCCAACAATGAAAAATGATCCTGAGACGTTGACGATCCGTCCCCCTGAGGCCGACGACGGGAGCGCCATCGCCCACCTGTTCAGCCAATTGGGGTATCCTGCCGAAGGCGCTGACGTGACGGCGCGCCTGTTGGCGCCGGATCCCGCGAGCGTTGTGCTGCTCGCCTCCCTGGCCGACAGAGTGGTCGGTGTGCTGGTGTGGCACAAACTGGCACCGCTGCATGTTGCACCAGCTTGGGGCCTGATCTCGGCGCTGGTTGTCGATGAAGGGGCAAGAGGGGCGGGAGTGGGCGCAGCCCTGCTCAAGGGCGCCGAAGCGATAGCGCGGGCCGCAGGTTGCGCCCAGCTGGAGCTATCCAGTAGCCTCAAGCGCGAGGCGGCCCACCGTTTCTATCTGGCGCAGGATTATCAGGAGCGGCCGAAACGGTTCGTCAAACTGTTGTAACCTGTTTTTTGCATCAAAAGAAGGAGTAGGCGTGCTGGGATGGTTCAAATGGCTGGGTGGTCGCCCGCAAACGCCCATGAGTGAGGATGAGTTGGCGCTGTGGCGTCAGGCGCTGGCGGCTGTGCCCATCTTGCAAGGGCTCAGCGACACCGAGCAGACAATGCTTATCGGCTTGGGGCAACAGCTGCTCAAGCGCAAGACCCTGACCCTGATCGGGGTCGAGCTCAGCAGCCGTCAACAGGCGGTGCTGGCGCTGCAGGCGGCGTTGCCTATTCTGCACCTCGGCCTTGACTGGTATCGCGGCTTTCACGAAATCATCATCATTCCCGAGCCCGTCACCCGGCGCCAGGAAGTACAGGATGAGTTCGGGCTGGTGAGCGAGTTTGAAGAGGAGAACGCTGGCGAATCCTGGCCGCAAGGGCCGCTGGTGCTGGCCTGGAGCGAACTGCAGCAGGATGGCGACTGGGACGGCTTTAATCTGGTGATCCACGAGCTGGCCCACAAACTCGATATGCTGGGTGGTGAGGCGGACGGTGCGCCGCCGTTGCCGGGGCAGATGAGCAGCCTGCTGTGGCAACAGGCCTTTCAGAGCGCCTTCGATGCGCTCTGCCAGCAGCTTGATCGGGACGAGGTAACCGCTATCGATCCCTATGCGGCTGAACATCCCGCGGAGTTTTTCGCCGTTAGCTGCGAATGTTTCTTTACCGATCCGCTGCGGCTGCAGCAGGTTTATCCCGCGGTATACCGGCAACTGAGCCAGTTCTTTAGCCAGGATCCCGCCCTACGTTTCCCCGTGACCCGCTTGCTGGCGGGGGAGGTGGACGCCGGGTCACTTAGCTGATAACCGATCGGTTGAATGGTTATTCGAGATAGCAAAAAGGCACCCGAGGGTGCCTTTTTTACAATCTGAGTGGCTTGCCTATCAGGCAGCGGCTTTCAGCTGTACGGCGGCGGCTTTCTTGTGATCGCCGATCGGCATCACGGTGCGGCCGAACTGCTCGTTGATCACGGTGGCCATGGCCAGGTAGATGGCGCTGGCGCCACAGATGATGCCTTCGAAACCGGCGATGGTGCCGATCAGGGTGCTGCCGGTGAAGTCACGGGCGGCCAGCAGGAAGAACAGCACGGTCAGGGAGGCGAACACGAACTGCTTGGCGCGCGGGTAGTTGATGGTGCCAACCAGCATGAACAGGGTGAACATGCCCCACATCAGCAGATACCAACCCATGTAGGCGTGCGGAGTGGCTTCGGCCAGACCCATGGTCGGCATGATCAGCAGGAACACCAGGCTCAGCCAGAACAGGCCGTAGGAGGTGAACGCGGTCACACCGAAGGTGTTGCCACGCTTGTACTCCATGATGCCAGCAATGATCTGGGCGATGCCGCCGTAGCACAGGCCCATGGCCAGGATCATGGCGCTGATGGGGAAGAAACCTGCGTTATGGATGTTCAGCAGGATGGTGGTCATACCGAAACCCATCAGACCCAGAGGGGCAGGGTTGGCCAATTTTTCGCTCACGTGGCGTTCTCCAAAAATAGAGGTGGGGGTTAACAAAAGACGCGCGATTTTAGGCAGGCTGTGGCGCGCCCGCAAGGGGGCAATGGGGATAAATCGTAAAAAAACTACGTGATTATTTGCATCAGAGGCCAAATGCTCACCAAGGCAGGCTGTTTGGTGAGCAAAAGGTGTCAAAATAGTTGAGGGGTTGTATTTTTATTACGCTTTTTACGAAGTGCGGCGGCGTCACTGATCCAGTGTCAGGATCACTTTGGCTTCCTTGTCCTCTTCCTTGACCTGGCTGTCGAGCACGAACAGCCGCTCCGGGGCGATCCCCTGGCTGTCGACCAGAAACTCCTTGGTGTTTTGCGCCCGGCGCATGGCGAGATTGCGCAGGGATTTGGCGGTGATGAGCTGCTGATCCCGCAGCAGGATCACCGCCTGGGCTCGCAGTGCCGTGCTCTCTTCATCCAGATGGAGGCGGTCCGCCAGATCTTCCAGATCTTCGCCAAAGCGCTCTTCATAGGCCTGGGCCAGCGCCTCTTGCAGGGCGGGGTCCTGTTCCAGCAGGTCGAGATCCGCCTGATTGCCGGTGAGCTTGGCCAGTACCCGTTCCAGCTTTTGCCGTTGCAGGATGGGGCGCTCCTCGTTGAAGTTGACCTTGCCGCGAATGTTCATGCTGAGCTTGGGTCTATCCTTGAGGGCCTGCGCCAGCTTGACCAGTTTCTCCTGCTGGGTGGGGGTGAGATCGGGATCCCCCGGCAGGAAGGGAAGTTCGTCGAGATCTTCGGTGCCATCGGCCAGCGAGGCGAGCAGGGAGAAGGGGGAGGTGATCGCCTTGCTCAGGGTGTTGCCCAGCACATCCCAGAAGATATTGCCGATGCTGAAGTCCGGTTGATCGAGATCCCCCTTCACCTTGAGGTTCATCTGTATCACCCCGTTGGCATCGCTCAGCAGGGCGATGGCCAGCCCCAGCGGCAGATCCTTGGCCTGATCGCTCTTGATCTTCTCGCCCAGTTGCAGCTTCTTGATGGTGATGTCGTTATCCCCCTCCAGCCGGTTGCCCTCCAGTTTGTAGTGCAGTTTCATGGAGAGCTGCCCCTTGTCGATGGCATAACCGGCATAGGTGCCCGAATAGGGGGTAAAGGTGGTGAGCTCCAGATTGTGGAAAGCGACCGCGATGTCGAGGATCGGGTTGGCCACCAGCAGGTTGGTACCGCCGCGAATGGTCACCGGTGCATAGCGATCCACCTTGCCGTTGAAGGCGAGATCGGAGCGTTGCCCCGGAATATTGCTGATATGGCGACTTTGGCCGCCCAGCGAGGCGATATCGGCCACAAAATCCTGACTCAGACTGCGGTCGGCAAAGCGCAGGTTGCCCTGCTCGGTGCGCAGCTGATCAATGGTGAAACGAAAGTCGGGAGCCTTGCTGCCTGCCGCCGCTTGAGTACTTTTGGCTGCCGCCGGCTGCGGCAGCAGCAGTTGTTGCAGGTTGGTGGTGCCATCTTCGTTGATCTCGATGCGGGCGAAGGGCTTGTTCAGGGCAATGTCCTTGATCCGCATCTGCTGGCTGATGCCGTCGTACGTCAGACCGGTGAGAGCCAGGGTGTTGAACTCCAGCAGCCGCTGATTGTCTGCCCGATCGACCACCTTGAGCCCGTTGACATCGAGCCCCCCCTGCAGGGTCAGCTTGCTGAGATCTCCCTGGGCGGTGGTGGCGAGATCAAGGCGGGTCTTGCTGCTCAGCAGCCCGTTTTGCACCTTGATGCGTACCAGATCGGCCAGATAGGGCTGTGCCAGCGTCAGGGGTAGCCCCTGCTGGTTGATGTCGCCGCTTAAGGTGAAAGGAGTCAGGGTCAGTTGGCCATCAAAGGCGAGGGGGCTGCTCTGGTTGAACTGGGTGGCCAGAGTCAGTTTGCTCGGTTGCTCCCCCTTGCTGCCCAGTGGCCCCAACGCCAGCTTGAGACCGGAGAGCTGGCGTGCCTGCGGTTTGCCGCTGCTCGATTCGGTGAGAGTGAGATCGCCCTTGTCGATGGTGATCTGCTTGATCTGCCACTGCCAGGGTTTGTCTGCCCCTTGTTTCTTGCCGTTACCGGCTGTCTTTGCTTGTTGTGCCGACTTGGGCGCCGCATTGTTGGCCACCTCGTTTGCGGCGTTGGCTTCTTTGACGGGCTTGGCGGGGGCCTGTTCAATCAGCAAGTCAGCCAGATCCAGTTCCTGCTGTGGGTTGAGGGTGGCCTTGAGCAGGGGCTGTTGCAGGGTCACCTTGCCGATCTGGAGCGACTGTTTCTGGCCATCGACAGCCAGATCGCTAAGGGCCAACTGGCCGAAGCGGGCAAATTCGTCGCCCTTGTGTTTTTTAAGCTGCCAGTTGTCCAGGGTCAGCTTGCCTTTGGACAATTGCCACAGTACCCCTTGCTTGCTCTCTTTAAGCTGGTACTCCACCTCTGCATTGGCGTGGCCCTTGGCCAGATCCAGCTTGAGATAGGGTGCCCAGAGCGGGGCGAAGGGTTTCAGCTCGACCTGTTTGAGGCTCACCTTGCCCTGACCCATGCCGCTCATCACATCGAGTTTGCCGTGAGCGGAGAGACTGCTTTTGCCGTTGATGGCGGCGTTCAGCTGATAGGCGGTCGGGTGATTTGCCTCGGTGCGCAGGTTATCGAGCTTGAGGGTCACTTTTTCCAGATTGAGGGGCGGCAACCAGCCAGGTTCGCTTTCCTTGCGTTGATCCTGATAGCGCACATGGCCGTCAGTGACATTGACACTGGCAATATCGACCAATAGCGGGGCGCTGGCTGTTTCGGGCTCGGGGGCGGGCGCAGGGGCGAGCAGGGTCGCCAGCGCATCGGTCAGATTGAGTCGAACATCCCCCTTTTTGTCTGCCAGCCGTTGCAGCAGCACCACGGGTTTGGTCAGGGTGACGGCGGAAAGCACGACCCCTTTTTGCTGCCAGCTGGCTTGCAGGTCGGGGGTGATAAAGAGCTGCTCAAAACGGATGATGGGCTGCTGTTTGGCATCGAGCAGGGCGGTCGCGCCGAGGGTGAGAGATGGGTTGCGCAGCCCTACGTCAATCTCCCCCAGCGTCAGTTGCAGGCCATAGTGTTCGGCCAGCCAGCCGGGCAGATAGCGCTGGACCAGACGGGGGGTTTGCCACAGCAGCAGGGTGATCAGGATAAGAAGCAGCAGAAAAGCGTAGGCAAGGTAGCGCAGCAAGCGGAGCTTGGGGGACGCGGGCTCAGTGGTGTTCATTTGGTGCACTCCCATTTGGTTCCCGCCATGGTACAGAAAAGCTGGATAGTAATCATGGGGTTGCGTGCTGTTGTACGCCGTACTTTGTCCAAAGGCGATCCAGTTCACCCTTTTGTTGCAGCGCTGCCAACCACTGTTCCAGCTGGGCAGGGGTAATGGGGGCCGCAGGGTGAAGGATGGCGCGGTGTTGATACTGTTGATCCCATTTTTGCGAGATCAGCAGCTGGTCGGCGGTGTCGGGATGGGCCAGCAGATACTGGTTAAGGTATGAGACGTTGAGAATGGCTACCTCGCCACGTCCTTTGAGCAGCGCTTGCAGGGCGCTGATGTTGTCCTTGACCAAGGTGATATTGAGCTTGCGCTGCAGGTAGAGGGGATCAGCATTGAACTGGCCGACGCCGTAGTGGTAGCCGGTCACCCCGATAAGATGATGCCGAGAGGGGTCATCGAAAAAGCGCTGATCTCGGCCCGTTTTGTTCAGGGCCACATAGACCTCACCACCACCGAGAAAGGGGGCTGTTATCTTGAATTTATCTGTGTCCCAGCCCCACTTGGTGTCTTCAAACAGCATCAGCGAGAAACGGCCCAGATCGAGCGCCTTGTAACGGTTGGCGGCCGATGTGGGAACAAACACGAATCTTACCTCTTGCTGGATCTCGTTTAGCTTGGCGATGAGGTCCAGCGTTAGCCCTTCATAGCTGGAATCGGGGAGTTTGACCACAAAGGGGGCATAGGGGTATCCACCAACCTTGATGAGGGGATGGCTCCAGCCAGAGAGGCTGAACAAGAGCAAAAACCAGCACCAATATCTCATGGGATCCCCAGGGCAATAGCTTGCTCCCAGATTCGGTTAATCTGCGCCAGTTTTCAAGCTGTTAAGGGAATTAACACAGCGCTGTTCGGCGGCTTCCAGCTCGGCCATCACCATCTGGATATCCTCCAGTTGCTGGCGCAGGGCGCCGCGTTTTGCCTCGATCAGCTGGATCATGGAGTGGAGCTGGGTTTTGCTCGATTTGTCGGTGTCGTACATATCGAACAGCTCGCGGATCTCGGCCAGGCTAAACCCCAGCCGTTTGCCGCGCAGGGTCAATTTGAGCCGGATCTTGTCCCGATGGCTGTAGATGCGGGTTTGCCCCTCCCGCAGCGGGGTGAGCAGCCCCTCATCCTCGTAGTAGCGGATGGTGCGCGGCGTGACATCGAATTCGTGGGCCAGCTCCGAAATGCTGTAGGTGATCTCCTTGCCGGGCAGGGAACGGGACATGGTCATGACTCCTGTTGCTGGGCGTGTGGCTGGCAGAGGCGGGCACGCAGCCGTTCGGCATTGGCGTGCAAGGCCTGACCGACCCGCGAGCCGTTGGCGCGGCCGAGCTGCTCGCTCACCCACTGGCCGGTGGCCGCCAGTTTGTCGAGATCCACCCCGGTCGTCATGCCAAGGCCGTGCAGCAGGTAGACCACCTCTTCTGACGCTACATTGCCGGAGGCGCCCGGCGCATAGGGGCAGCCGCCAAGCCCCGCCACCGAGCAGTCGATGGTGCGAATGCCACGCTCCAGCGCGGGTAGCAGGTTGGCCAAGCCTTGACCGTAGGTGTCGTGAAAATGGACCGCGAGCCGCCCCGCCGGGATCTCGTGCAGCACCGCATCCAGCATGGGCGCCACCGTGCCCGGAGTGCCGACGCCGATGGTGTCCCCCAGCGAAATTTCGTGGCAGCCGAGATCCAGCAACTGTTCGGCCATGGCGGCGACCCGTTTCGGGCGGGTCGGGCCATCGAACGGGCAGGCGATGACGGTGGAGAGGTAGCCGCGCACCTTGATGCCGAGGCGTCGAGCTTCCTGCACCAGCGGGGCGAAGCGCACCAGCGACTCCTCCACGCTGATGCCGATATTGGCCCGGGTAAAGCCATCGGAGCAGGCGGTGAAGAGGCCAATCTCGTCGGCGCGAGCGGCAATGGCTGCCTGCAAGCCTTGCAGATTGGGCACCAGGGCGCTGTAACGGGTTGAGCCCTTGCGCGGCAGTGCCTCGAACAGCGCTGCGGAGTCCGCCATCTGCGGCACTTTTTTGGCAGAGACAAAGGCACCCACCTCGATGCGTTGCAGGCCGCTGTCGGTAAGGCGCTGGATCAGCTCCAGCCGCTGTACCAGGGAGAGGGGCGCAGCTTCATTTTGCAGGCCATCTCGCGGCCCCATCTCCACCAGACTGACCCTGTCGTCACGGACGTCCTGTGATCGGTTCATGGGTGATCCTCCTGTGAAGCTATCTCTTCGGCAAAGCGCACCAGCACAGTTCCCTGGCTTACCTGCTCGCCCTGTTTGCACTGCAGGGCTTCAATTACCCCGTCCCGCTCTGCACGCAGTTGGTGTTCCATCTTCATCGCCTCCAGCACCAGCAGGGGTTGCCCCTTGCTGACCGTTTGGCCGGGTTCGACCATTACGGCCACCACGATGCCGTGCATGGGGGCGATGGCGCCTTGTGCCTTCTCGTTTGCCTGATCATGGTGGTGGCTGTGCTGCTGATCATCAGCAGTGAAACGGATGCGCTGGCCCCCCAGGATCATGATGAAGGTTGCCTCCGAGCCTGCGACCGTCTGAATGGGGATCTGCTGCCAGCAGCCACCCTGTTGTAGCCGGATATGATCGTCACCTCTCTGGTAGCAACGGGTCTCCCCTTGCCACTCAAACTGGCCGTCATGATCGTTAAGGGTCAATACCCGGCGCTCATCACCGATCCGTACCGCCGCCGTCCAGCAGCGATCCGGCCCCAGCCGAAATCCACAGGCTTGCTGCCAGGGGGAGGTGCCCACAGGGCGGCTCGCCAGCCAGAGGGCGGCCAGCGGCCAGGCGAGCTCAGGAATGGGCTGTGCTGTGGTGGGAATGGGCCACTGGGTATGGTGGCCTATGGCCAGTACGTCGGGCTCTTCACACAGGCGCAGCAGCAGCTGGCCGTTGTGGACCAGCGGCCTGAGATCCAGTGCCGCCAGCGCATCTGCCAGTTTGGCGAACGCCTCGGTGCGGCTCTGGCCGTGGGCGATCAGCTTGGCGATCATGGGATCGTAATAGGGGCTCACCTCATCGCCAGCGGTAACGCCGGTGTCGATGCGCACGCCATCCGGCCAGTGGAGCCAGTGGATAGGCCCGCTGGCAGGCAGAAAACCGGCCGCCACATCCTCGGCGTAGAGGCGCGCCTCCACCGCATGGCCGCGTAGCACAACTTGTTCTTGGGAGAGTGGCAGTGGCTTGCCTTCGGCCACGGCCAGCTGCCAGGCCACCAGATCCTGCCCGGTTACGGCTTCGGTGACCGGATGCTCCACCTGCAGCCGGGTGTTCATCTCCATAAAGAAGAACTCATCCTTGCAGAGCAGGAACTCGATGGTGCCAGCCCCCTGATAGTGGATGGCCTTGGCTGCGGCCACGGCCGCATCCCCCATGGCGCGGCGCAGAGCCGGAGGGATATCGGGGGCGGGCGCCTCTTCGATCACCTTCTGATGGCGTCGCTGCAAGGAGCAGTCCCTGTCCCCCAGATAGATGGCGTTGCCGAGGCTATCGGCAAAGACCTGCACCTCCACGTGGCGAGCCTTGGGCAGATAGCGCTCCAGCAGCACCAGATCGTCACCAAAGGCAGCGTTGGCTTCCCGTTTGACTGCCGCCAGCGACTCGTCAAAGTCGGCCAGCTGATCGACCCGGCGCATCCCCTTGCCACCGCCGCCGCTGGCGGCCTTGATAAGAAGCGGGAAGCCAATCTGGCTCGCCTGATCGCGTAAAAAGTCCGGCCGCTGATCTGTTCCGTGATAGCCGGGCAGCACAGGTACACCGGCAGCCTGCATCAGCGCCTTGGCGCCCGATTTATCGCCCATAGCGAGAATGGCGGCGCCGCTTGGGCCGACAAAGCGCAGGCCGCGCTGTTCGCAGGCGGTGGCAAAATCGCTGTTTTCCGACAGAAAGCCGTAACCGGGATGGATGGCATCGGCGCGCGCCTTTTTGGCAACCTTCAGCACCTTGCCGGTGTCCAGATAGCTCTCTCTGGCCGGTGCGGGCCCCAGATGCCAGGCCTCATCGGCCAGACGGGTGTGCATGGCGTGGGCGTCGGCATCGGAGTAGAGGGCGATAGTGTGGATGCCTAGGCGTTTCGCCGTCTTGATGATGCGCACGGCGATTTCGCCGCGATTGGCGATCAGCAGGCGTTTAATCTGAGTGTGGTGGGTCATGTCTCATCCTTGAAACGGGGACGCCAGGCGGGAGGACGTTTGTCGAAGAAGGCCTGCATCCCCTCCTGGGCTTCGAGCCCCACCCGAACCCGGGCGATGGTCTCGACGGTTCTCTCTTCATGAAGGCGGGAGGGATGGGCCTCTATGGCCGCCAGCAGCCGTTTGGTCTCTTTCATCGCCTCCGGCCCGTTGCGGCACAGACGAAGGGCCTGCGCCCGCCCCTCCACCAGCAGTTGATCCGGCTTGCAGAGTTGATGTGCCACATTGAGCCGACAGGCGGTGATGGCATCGAACGGCTCGGCACTGAGCATGTAGCGGCGCGCCTGACGCATTCCCATGGTGCGCACCACGTAGGGGCTGATCACCGCAGGCACCAGACCTAGGCTCACCTCTGAGAGGCAGAAGCGCGCATCATCGCTGGCCAGCACCAGATCGCAGGCGCAGATGAGGCCGAGCGCCCCGCCATAGGCGGCCCCCTGCACCAGAGCTACCGTGGGGAAGGGGAGCTCGTCGAGGGTCTGCATCAGCCGGGCCAGTACCCGGGCGTCTTCGCGATTGTGCTCGAAATCGGCGTGGGCCAGATTACGCATCCAATTGAGGTCGGCGCCTGCGCAAAAGTGTTTTCCCTCGGCACGTAGCAGCAGGGCGTGAGGACGTTCGGCAAGATCATGACCATGGAGATGGGCCAGGTCATCGAGGCAGTCGAGCAGCCCCAGCATCAGGTCGGCATCAAAGGCGTTGTGACGGGCCGGGCGCGACAGCACCAGCTCGGCCAGCGGGCCATGCCGCTCCAGCCGAAATGGGCCCTGTGTTGAAGAGCCAAGTGCTGAGGAAGTAAGTGGGTCTGACATGGGTTTGCTCCTTACATCCGAAAGATGCCGTACTGCTCGGGTTCAATGCGGGCACCCTGACATGCGGCGAGCGCCAGTGCCAGCACGGTGCGGCTCTGGGCCGGGTCGATGACGCCATCATCCCAGAGGCGGGCGCTGGCGTAGTAGGGGTGACCCTGGCGCTCATACTGTTCGATCACGGGCGCGCGGATGGCGGCCGCCTCCTGCTCACTCAAATCTTTGCCCTCGGCAGTCAGCTTGTCCCGACGCACCTGCACCAGCACTCCGGCAGCTTGTTCGCCTCCCATGACAGAGATGCGGCTGTTGGGCCAGCTAAAGAGAAAATCGGGTTCATAGGCACGGCCACACATGCCGTAGTTGCCGGCACCAAAGCTGCCGCCGACGATCAGGGTGATCTTTGGCACCCGGCTGCAGGCCACTGCGGTCACCAGCTTGGCGCCGTGCTTGGCGATCCCCTCCTTTTCTGCACTACTCCCCACCATAAAGCCGGTGATGTTCTGCAAAAAGAGTAGCGGGATGGCGCGGCGATTACAGAGCTGGATAAAGTGGGCGCCTTTCTGGGCGCTGTCGCTGTGCAGCACGCCGTTGTTGGCGAGGATCCCCACTTCCATGCCGCAAATACGGGCAAAGCCGGTCACCAGTGTAGTGCCGAACAGCGCCTTGAATTCGTCAAAGTCAGAGCCATCCACCAATCGTGCAATCAGTTCGCGGGCGTCGTAAGGGCGTTTGAGACTGGTGCCCACCAGACCGTAGAGCTCCTCGATCGGGTAGCTGGGGGGCTCGTAGCCGGGGCTGCTCTCTATCGGCTCGTTACCCAGATGAGTCACCAGCGTGCGGGCGATGGCCAGCGCATGGGCATCGTCACGGGCCATATGATCAGCAACGCCGGAGTGGGCACAGTGCACTTCGGCGCCGCCCAGGGCCTCGGCGCTGATCTCCTCGCCGGTGGCGGCCTTGACCAGCGGCGGACCCGCCAGAAAGATGGTGGCTTGCTCCCTGACCATGATGGATTCATCAGCCATGGCGGGCACGTAGGCGCCGCCAGCGGTGCAGAGTCCCATCACCACTGCCAGCTGGGGAATGTTCTGGGCCGACATGCGGGCCTGGTTGTAGAAGATGCGGCCAAAGTGATCCCGGTCGGGGAACACCTCATCCTGCATCGGCAGAAAGGCGCCGCCGGAATCCACAAGATAGAGGCAGGGGAGGCGCAGCCGCTCGGCGATGGCCTGGGCGCGCAGGTGCTTTTTCACCGTGAGCGGGTAGTAGGTGCCGCCTTTCACGGTGGCATCGTTCACCACCAGCATGCAGAGCCTGCCCGAGACCCGGCCGATGCCGGTGATGATGCCGGCGGCGGGCACCGGCTCGTCATAGACCTGCCAGCCAGCCAGCGCCGAGAGCTCGAGAAACGGGGAGCCCGGGTCCAGCAGCT
This sequence comes from Aeromonas sp. 603079, assembly GCF_049172135.1. Classification (NCBI taxonomy): domain Bacteria; kingdom Pseudomonadati; phylum Pseudomonadota; class Gammaproteobacteria; order Aeromonadales; family Aeromonadaceae; genus Aeromonas; species Aeromonas sp. 603079. Next base: position 87,470 of record NZ_JAAKPX010000003.1, read on the forward strand.
GATTGATGCGCTCGCGGGGCAGCAACTTGCCGCGGGCCTGATGGCGGGCGTTGTTGGCCGCGCCGCCCCCTAGCGCGATCTCGGCAATGCGGGCATGGAGATCGTCGACCAGCCCCTGCATTGCAGCCCGATTGGCCGTATATTCCGGGCTCGCCGTGTCGAGACGGGAGTGGAGCCTGCTCATGCGTTATCCCCCATCAGCTCGCGGCCGATGAGCCAGCGGCGGATCTCAGAGGTGCCGGCGCCTATCTCGTAGAGTTTGGCGTCCCGCAGCAGGCGGCCGGTAGGGTATTCGTTGATGTAGCCGTTGCCGCCGAGCAGCTGGATGGCATCGAGCGCCATCTGGGTGGCATTTTCGGCGGCAAACAGGATGGCGGCGGCGCAATCTTTACGGCTGGTGCGGCCCTGATCGCAGGCGTTCGCCACCGAGTAGACCAGCGCCCGGCTGCTAGCGAGGCGGGTATACATGTCGGCGAGCTTGCCCTGCACCAGCTGGAACTCGCCGATGGCCTGGCCAAACTGCTTGCGCTCACGCACATAGGGCAGCACCACGTCCATGCAGGCCTGCATGATGCCAAGGGGGCCCGCCGCCAGCACCAACCGCTCGTAATCAAGCCCGCTCATCAGCACCTTGACCCCGCCGTGCAGGGGGCCTAGCAGGTTTTCCTGCGGCACTCGGCAGTTGTCGAACACCAGCTCGCAAGTGCTGGAGCCGCGCATCCCCAACTTGTCGAGCTTCTGGGCGGTAGAAAAACCGGGAGTGCCCGTCTCGACGATAAAAGCGGAAATCCCTTTGGGGCCCGCACTGGCATCCGTCTTGGCATAAATGACGAAGGTGTCGGCATCCGGACCGTTGGTGATCCACATCTTGTTGCCGTTCAGCACGAAGTGATCGCCCTCGCGCTCCGCGGTGAGGCGCATGCTGACCACATCGGAGCCGGCTCCCGGCTCGCTCATGGCCAGCGCCCCCACATGCTCGCCGCTCACCAGCGGCGGCAGGTAGCGCGCTTTCTGTTCTGCCGTGCCGTGGCGGTGGATCTGGTTGATGCAGAGATTGGAGTGGGCGCCGTAGGAGAGGCCGACCGAGGCGCTGGCGCGACTCACCTGTTCCATCACCAGCACGTGGGCCAGATAGCCGAGGTTCACCCCGTCATACTCCTCCGCCACCGTGATGCCGTGCAGCCCCAGCTCACCCATCCGGGGCCAGAGATCACGGGGAAAGGCGTTGCTCTGATCGATCTCGCTGGCGCGCGGGGCGATCACTTTCTGGCAGAAGGCCGCAACCTGTTCGGTCAGGGCATTCAGGGTCTCATCCATCTGCATCCATGCTCTCCTTGCGGATATGACAGTCGGGTAGGAAGGTTGGGTCGACCGGCTGACTCGGCGTTACGGCTGGCAGTGGTCGGTCCATTTTGTACTTCACTTCTGCCACAAGTTTACGTTAGCGTAAACGTAAATCAATTGTTAATCTGTTGTGTGTCGATAAAGCCGTGGTAGTGAGTGCGTCATCAGCTACCACGACAACAGCGCCATAGTGGCAGATCCGACTGACGCAGTGTGTGGGCGCCGCGTCATAAAGTGCTAACTCAGGAAAATAAGCGCGGGGAAGAAAGCGCGGGGCAACAAGGGAGAGAAAGACGAGATGGATTTTACCCTGACAGATGATCAACAGGCGTATGTGGAGGCGGCCGCCGCCTTTGCCGATGAGGCGCTCACACCCCATGCCGCGCGCTGGGACAAGGATCATGAGTTTCCGATCCCGACCATCAAGCAGGCGGCCGGGCTAGGTTTTTGCGGTCTCTATACCCCGGAGCAGTTTGGCGGATTGGGGCTGCCGCGCCTCGATGCGAGCCTCATCTTCGAACGCCTCGCCATGGGCTGTACCTCGACCACTGCGTATCTGACCATCCACAACATGGTGAGCTGGATGCTGGGTAACTGGTTGCCCACCGAGGTTGCCAAGGAGTGGGTGCCCAAACTGGCCAGCGGCGAGCTGCTGGGATCCTATTGCCTCACCGAGCCGGGGGCGGGTTCCGATGCGGCGGCACTCAAGACCCGGGCGGTGCGCGAGGGTGACAGCTACCTCATCGAAGGAACCAAGATCTTTATCTCGGGAGCGGGGAGCAGCGATGTGCTGGTGGTGATGACGCGCACCGGTGGTGAAGGTGCGAAGGGGATCTCTGCCTTTATGGTGCCGGCTAATGCCCCCGGCGTGAGCTATGGCAAGGCAGAAGAGAAGATGGGCTGGAACAGCCAGCCGACCCGGGAGGTTGTCTTTAATGGGGTTCGCATTCCTGCCTGCTATCGGTTGGGCGAAGAGGGGGAAGGGTTCAAGTTCGCCATGCAGGCCCTCGATGGTGGTCGCATCAATATTGCCACCTGTTCGGTGGGCACCGCCCAGCAGGCGCTGGACGATGCGCTGGCCTATGTGCAGCAGCGCCAGCAATTTGGTCACCCGATCAGTGAATTCCAGAGCGTGCAGTTTCGCCTGGCCGATATGGCGACCGAGCTGGCTGCCGCCCGCTTGCTGGTACGTCAGGCCGCCGACAAGCTGGATCGCGGGGCACCCGACAAGAGTGCCTGGTGTGCCATGGCCAAACGGTTTGCCACCGATGTGGGTTATCGAATCTGTGATGAGGCTCTGCAACTCTTTGGCGGCTATGGTTATATCCGCGAGTATCCGCTCGAGCGCTATCTGCGCGATACCCGGGTACACCGCATTCTGGAGGGCACCAACGAGGTGATGCGACTCATCATCGCGCGCCGCCTGCTGGCCGATCCCGGCTTGTCGCTGGGCTAACCGGTGGTCGCATCAAGGGTGTGTTGCCTGCCACCCGATTTGCACCATGCCATGCCGGTTTCGGCTTTGTGAGCCAGCCACAGGTTGGTGTCATTCAAGCCTGTCATCATGGCGGCAGCTTCATCGACAAGGACAATGTTATGACAAGGTTCAGACTCGAATATCATGGCCACGTGGCCTATATCACCCTCGACCATCCCCCTGCCAACACCTGGACTCTCGCCAGCCTGCAGGCCTTTTTGCAGATGATGGTGGAGCTCGACAGTCGTCCCGATGTGGTGGCGCTGGTGATCCGCGGGGCTGGCGACAAATTTTTCTGCGCCGGTGCCGACCTCAATATGTTTGTCGAAGGGAATGTCGAGCTGGCCCGCGAAGTAGCCGAGGCCTTTGGCAAGGCCTTCGAGGCGCTGGCCCGTTTTCACGGCGTCAGTATCGCCGCCATCAATGGTTATGCCATGGGCGGTGGCCTGGAAGTGGCGCTGGCTTGTGATATCCGCATCGCCGAGCAGCAGGCGTTGCTGGGACTGCCGGAAGCTTCGGTGGGCTTGCTTCCCTGTGCTGGTGGCACCCAGCGTTTGACCGAGCTGGTGGGGCCGGGCTGGGCCAAGCGGATGATCCTCTGCGGTGAGAAGGTGAGTGCCTCGCTGGCCTACGAGATGGGGCTGGTGGAGGAGGTGGTGAAAACCGGTCAGGCGTGGGAGGCCGCGCACCAGATGGCCCATCTGGTGGAGCGCCAGAGCCCGAGCGCCCTGCGCGCCTGCAAAACCCTGATCAATCAGGGCCGCAGTGGCCCGCGGGATGCAGCCTTGCCCCTTGAGCGGTCGCTGTTTCTCGATCTCTTTAGCGATGCCAACCAGCGTGAAGGGGTGGCCGCCTTCCTGGAGAAACGCTTACCGCGCTGGCAATATGGCCCAACAGAGTAAATCCATACGGAGCCGTTTATGAGTGAGCCGGTCAAGGTTAGCTGTTATCCCACCGAAGATGGCCATCAGATCGGGGTGTTGACCCTCGACAGCCCTGCGTCTCTCAACGCATTGAGCCTGCCGATGATCCACATCCTGCAACAGACGCTGACCGGTTGGGAGCAGGATCCCGCCATCGTCTGTGTACTGCTGCAGGGGATGGGTGAGAAGGCATTTTGTGCCGGTGGCGATATCCGCTCCTTCTATTACCGCAAGCAGGAGGCAAGCGGATCGGAACTGTTCGAATATGCCCGCGACTTTTTCGAGCAGGAGTACCGGCTCGACCACCACATCCACTCTTACCGCAAGCCCCTGATCTGCGTGGCGGACGGTATCTGCATGGGGGGCGGCATTGGCCTGTTTGCCGGAGCCGATTTTCGGGTTGTCACCGAAAGAAGCCTGTTTGCCATGCCGGAGGTGACCATTGGCCTCTACCCCGACGTGGGAGCGAGCTGGTTTTTAAGCCGGCTGCCGGGGCGGCTGGGGCTCTGGCTCGGTCTGACTGGCGCCCGCTTCAACGGGAGTGATGCCATCGGTCTTGGGCTGGCGGATCACGCCATCGCCAGTGGCGAGCGCAGTGCGCTGTTGTCACGCTTCGCCGTGCTCGACTGGACTGGCAGTGGTGATCCCCGTGAGCAGATCGATCTGTTGCTCAGGGAATTGCACAGTGAGGTGGCGGCCCGCTTGCCAGCGCCTGTGCTGCTGCCCCATCAACAGAGGATCGATGCCCTGCTGGCGGGGCGCACGCTGCAAGGGGTATTGGCGCGGTTGTTCGAGGCTCAGTTCGATGAACAGGAGGCGGTACTCCAGCAGGCGCAGCAGCTCTGCCGCACCGGCAGCCCCATCAGCCGTGCCATTTTGTGGCGCCAATATTGGCAGGCTCGCCGCTACTCCCTGGCCGAGGTACTTGCCGAGGAGCTGACCCTCTCGGTCAACTGCGTGCTCAAGGGCGATTTTGTGGAAGGGGTGCGAGCACTGCTGATCGACAAGGATAAAGGTCCCCGCTGGCAGCAGCTACCACCGGAGGGGGAGTGGCTGGATGAGTTTTATCGCTGGCCGCAGGGGAGCAATCCGTTGGCCTGCAAGGAATAACAGGTTGGCAACCGTCGGACGCCGCCATCAGCAACGCAAGGAGCAAGCGGGATGACAAGGATAGGATTTATCGGGCTCGGCAACATGGGCGGGCCCATGGCGGCCAATCTGGCCAGGGCCGGGCACACGGTGCAGGTGTTTGATCTGGTTGCTCAAAACATTGAGCGCGCCATCGCCGCTGGCTGTATCGCAGCGGGGGATGCCCGAGAGGCGGTGACCTGCTGCGAGGTGGTGATCAGCATGCTACCTGCGGGGGAGCATGTGCGCGACCTTTGGTTGTCTGAGGGGCAGGATCTGCTGGCAGCCCTGCCGGTTGGTGCACTGGTGATCGACTGCTCCACTATCGATGTCGACTCTGCCCGTCAGGTCGGGGAGGCAGCCCGCGCCCGTGGTTTGCGCTTTATCGATGCCCCTGTATCGGGCGGTGTCGTCGGTGCGGCCGCTGGGACGCTCACCTTTATCGTTGGCGGCGACGCGGCAGATTTCGAGTCGGCGAAACCTCTGCTCGCCTGCATGGGGCAGAACCTGTTTCACGCCGGGACGCTGGGTGCCGGGCAGATCGCCAAGATGTGCAACAACATGCTGCTTGCGATCCATATGGCGGGCACTGCCGAGGCGCTGGCCCTCGGGGTGAAGGAGGGACTGGATCCCGCCGTGCTCTCCACCATCATGGGCAAGAGCTCCGGCAACAACTGGAGTCTGGAGCGCTACAACCCCTGGCCCGGGGTGATGGAGAATGTCCCTGCCGCTCGCAACTATCAGGGGGGCTTTATGACCCGTTTGATGGTGAAAGATTTGGGATTGGCCATGGCGCTGGCCGAGCATGGGCACAGCGCTGTGCCCATGGGGGCGCTGGCCCGCAACCTGTTCAACCTGCATGCCGCCCAGGGGCAGGGGAGTCGCGATTTCTCCAGCATCGTCGAACTCTATCTGGATAAACAGGGTCCCGCCTGACGGGCCACCTCTCTTCAAGGCATCTCCCTTCGACCAGCTACAAGGAGCATTGATGGATATCAAAGATAAGGTCATCGTTATTACCGGCGCCGGACGTGGCTTGGGACGGGCCATTGCGTTGGCCCTGGGCGCACAGGGGGCGACGCTGGCACTGCTCGACATCAATCGCGCCGATCTGGAAGCGACCGCCGCCCTGGTGCGCAGTCAGAATGATCAGTGCGATCAAGATAGCCAGTGCGAGCTGTTTGTCTGCAATGTGGCGAGCGAAGCCGAGGTTGAGTCGGTTTTTGCTGGCATCAAGGAGCGTTTTGGCGTGCTGCACGGTCTTATCAACTGCGCCGGCATTTTGCGCGATGGCATGCTGATCAAGGTGAAAGAGGGTGAGCTGGTGGAGAAGATGACGCTGGCCCAGTGGCAGAGCGTGATTGACGTCAACCTCACCGGTACCTTCCTCTGCGGTCGCGAGGGGGCGGCGCTGATGGCGCAAGGGGGGCAGGGGGGCGTCATCATCAACATCTCCTCCATTGCTCGCGCCGGCAACATCGGCCAGAGCAACTATGCCGCCAGCAAGGCGGGAGTTGCCTCGCTGGTGGTGACCTGGGCGCGGGAGCTGGCTCGCCATGGCATTCGGGTCATGGGAATTGCCCCTGGGGTGTTTGCCACCGACATGACGGCGGCGATGAAGCCGGAGGCGATGGCGCGGATGCAGCAGGCCATTCCGGTCGGCACCCTTGGCGAGGCGCAACAGCTGGCCGAGACGGTGAGCTTTATTTTTGCCAACGACTATCTGTCGGGGCGGATGGTAGAACTGGATGGCGGTTTGCGTTTATAGGGATTTACATAATGGGCCCCGGTGTTTCCACCGGGGCTTTTTTATGCAGATTATTTATACAGAGAGCGCCTGAATGGCGATGCATAGGAACCATGCGAGTCAGGTTGTGTTGGCAGAAAAATGAGAAATATCAATGGGTCTTGGTTAATTTGAGCCAGCTCACAGGCCATATGGGTCAGTGCTGTAAAATTGCGCGCGGTCAAGGCGGTGCATGATTGACGGGACGAGGGATTGCGGTCGGAATAGTCATGCAATATAGTTGCCGCCTTTTTCACGGGGTCAGGATTCCCAGCCCCTCCCATATTGCGCGCAGTATGAATACGGACGCTCTGCCGCCGCCTAAATAAACAGGATTGAAATGGACAAGAAACTAGGGCTGGGCGCCCTCATTTCGCTGGTGATCGGCTCCATGGTCGGCGCCGGGGTCTTCAGTCTGCCACAAAACATTGCTGCGCATGCCAGTGCCGGGGCGGTCGCCCTGGGTTGGGCCATCACCGGTCTTGGCATGATCTGTCTCGCGCTGGTCTATCAGAACCTCTCCATGCGCCGCCCCGATCTCGATGGCGGTATCTTCAGCTATGCCAAAGCCGGTTTCGGCGATTTCATCGGTTTCAACGCTGCCTGGGGTTACTGGCTCTGCCAACTGCTGGCCAACGTCTCTTACGCCATCGTAGTGTTCAGCGCCCTGAGCTACTTCTTCGATACGCCGGACAACGTCATCTTCGGTGACGGCAATACGCCGGTCGCCATCACGTTGGCCTCCATCCTGATCTGGTCGGTGCATGCGCTGGTGCTGCGCGGGGTGCAGGTCGCTGCGCTGGTGAATATCGTCACCACCATCGCCAAGATGGTGCCGCTCATCGTCTTCTGTGTTGCGATCCTGCTGGCCTTCAACATGGATACCTTCACTCTGGATATCTGGGGCCAGAACAACATGGAGCTGGGCTCCGTGATGGATCAGGTCAAGTCCACCATGAAGGTGACCCTCTGGGTCTTTATCGGGATTGAAGGGGCCGTGGTAGTCTCTGCCCGTGCCCGTCATCGCAAGGATGTGGGCCGTGCCACCGTGCTGGCGCTGCTCGGCGCCCTGACGCTCTACGTGATGGTGACCCTGTTCTCGCTGGGTGTCATGAGCCAGCCGCAACTGGCGGCGCTCAAGAACCCTTCGACCGCCATGATCCTTGAAGCCGTAGTCGGCCCCTGGGGCGCCTGGCTTATCAACATCGGTCTGGTGGTGTCGGTAATGGGTGCTCTGCTCAGCTGGACCGTGCTGGCCGCTGAAGTGCCCTATATCGCAGGCAAGACCGGCGTCTTCCCGGGCTGGTTTGCCAAGGAGAACAAAAACGGCTCGCCGCAGGTGTCCCTCTGGTGCTCCACCTGTCTGGTGCAGATCTTCCTGATCATCATCTACTTCCAGAGCAGCACCTATCTGGCGCTGGTCAACATCGCCACCTCGGCGGCGCTGGTGCCCTACGTTTTCTCCGGTGCCTATGGCCTGAAGCTGGCATTGAAAGGGGAGACCTATCAGGGTCAACCTCATCAGCGCAAGCGTGACCTGCTGCTGGCCCTGGTGGCGACCGTTTACGGCTGCTGGCTGGTCTACGCTGCCGGTGTGGAGTACCTGTTGCTGGTGGCGCTGCTCTATAGTCCGGGCATCTTCATCTACTGGAAGGCGCGTCAGCATCACGGTCTGCGCGGCCTTAACCGATTGGAGCAGGGGATGACGGCGGCCCTGCTCGGCTGTGCCGTGCTGGCCTTCTACAAGGTGATGGACGGTACCATTCCACTGCACTAACCGGCACAATGAAGAGATGGCCCTCGCGCCATCTCTTTTTTTTCATGCAGATATCCACTGTTGCCCGGCCGTGTTGGCCAGTTTTTGTTTAACACAGGAATTTTTATGCTGTTTATGGGTTACCTCCTGCTGGGCGCCTTTGCCGGCATGCTGGCGGGGCTGTTCGGGATTGGCGGTGGATTGATCATTGTTCCTGTGCTGGTGGTCAGTTTTCGTGCGATGGGATTTGAACCCGAAATCATTACCCATTTGGCCCTGGGCACTTCCCTTCCCACCATGATCTTTACCGGATTCAGCTCGCTTAGAGCGCACCAGGAAGCGGGCGCCGTCGACTGGGTGATGATCCGCAGATTGGGGGCTGGTATGTTGGTTGGTGCCTGGCTCGGTGGTATGACGGCCAATCTGCTCAGTACCGGCACCCTCAATATCATTATCGGCTGCTTCGCCTGGACTATGGCGCTGCAGATGGGGCTTAACCTCAAGCCCAAGGCGGAAAGACACCTGCCAGGAGCGTTCGGCACAGGCATCGCCGGTACCATCATTGGCTGGATGTCAGCGCTGTTTGGCATTGGCGGTGGCTCGCTCACCGTCCCTTACCTGAGCTGGAACTCGGTGCCAATGCGCAATGCGGTAGCGGCCTCTGCAGCTTGCAGCATGCCCATCGCGCTGGCGGGGAGCCTCAGCTACCTCTATGCGGGTTGGGGTCATGCCGATCTGCCCGAGTGGAGTGTGGGCTACATCTATCTGCCCGCCCTGCTGGGCATTGTGCTGACCAGTACCCAGTTTGCCCGCCTTGGTGCCAAGCTGGCACACCGATTGTCACCAAGACGCCTCAAGCAGGCATTTGCTCTGCTGATGCTGCTGGTGGGGGCGAAATTTATGCTGTTTAGCTGATTCATTCGGCAGATTGTTGAAAAATAAGGCAAACGATCTGTTGGAGGGTAGAAAGCCGTTGCATTGAACGCCCAGTTTGCCTATTCTCCTCGCCGGTGGTCCTATTGGTCCTCTCGCATTGATAACCCGTCGACCTGGTCAGGACCGGAAGGTAGCAGCCAAGGCGGGGGACTCGAGTGCCGGGATGTGGCTGGTAGGGCCACCACTTGTTTCTGCAATTCAATAAGTTAGCTTCCTAAAGCCCTTGGTCATCCACTTTGTGTGGACGACGAGGAGCTCATCGATGAATCTCTGGCTCAGTCCCCACGGCATCCGGTATTACCGGAAAGTCACCACGCTCCCCTGTGGCCGTCGTAAAGAGATCAAAAAATCCCTGCATACCCGAGACAAGCTGACGGCCCGTGCAGCTGTTGCGAAGCGGCTTGCCTGTGCGCGTTCCAGACCCAAGCCCATTCAGTTGCCTGCAGAGGTCAATGTTGTCCCACATGAGCAATCAGTAGCCCGGAATCCAAGGTTTTATTGTTTGGTGACACGCATGGCTGCGTTGTATTTGAGCCGACCATGGGAAATATGTCTGTTTATCTCGCTTAGCAGCGTCTCTTTATTGATGGGCTTGGTGATATATCCATTCATGCCATGGGAAAGATAGTATTGCTTGGATTCCGGCATCGCATCAGCCGTCAGGGCGATGATGGGGATATCTGCCCAAGGCATCTGGGAGGTGCGGATCCGGGTGGTGGCCACCAGGCCATCCATCACTGGCATCTGGACATCCATCAACACCAGATCAAATTCGGTGTGACCCAGTTTCTCCAGCGCCTCTTCTCCCTGAACGGCCAGTGTGACCTGATGGCCCACGGAGTCGAGCATGGCGCCGATCACCTTGCGGTTGGTGGCATTGTCATCAACCAGCAAGATGCGATAACTCTCCTGATCCAGCGGTTTGGACTGCAGGCAAACAATCGAGGGGGTCGTGGCTCTGGCGGGCCAGATGTAGGTAAAAGTACTGCCATGTCCCTCGCTGCTCTCTACCGAGATATCGCCGCCCATCAGGCGTGCGAGGTTACGGGATATTTCAAGTCCCAGGCCCGATCCGCCATATTGGCGGGTGATCGAGACATCCGCCTGGGCGAAACGTTGAAACAGGTTCTTTAGCTGACTTTTGCTCATGCCGATCCCGGTGTCTTGGATCGAGATGCGTATCGAGTGGCGATCCTGCTCCAACAGGGTGCTATCAACATGGATCTTTACTTCCCCCTGATGGGTGAACTTGATGGCATTGCTCACCAGGTTGAAGAGAATTTGGCGCACCCTCAGCGGGTCGATCATCAACCACTCCGGCGTATCGGGGGCAACAGCCAGGGTCAGCTTGATCCCTTTCGCATCGCAGTTGCTCTGCATCAGGGCCCGGATATCCTCCAGCAGCTGAGGCAAGTGATGGGGGGCCAGTTGCAGCTCGATCTTGCCCTCTTCCAGCTTGGATACATCCAGAATGTCGTTAAGCAGACCGAGCAGATGGTTTGCCGATTCCCGCGCCGTCTCCAGATAGTCTCGCTCCCTCGGATCCATATCCCGGTCGGCCAGCAGTGAGAGCATGCCGAGAATGCCATTCATGGGGGTGCGAATTTCATGGCTCATGTTGGCCAAAAAGCTGCTTTTGGCTCTTGTGCCTGCCTCTGCCGCCTGATTTGCCCGCAGCAGTTTGTCATTGAGCTGCTGCATCAGTTTGTGTTGCAGAAACGAGATATTCATTTGCCGCCAGATCAGCAGGGCGAGCACAAAGAGCAGCGCAAATTGCAGGGTTGCGATGAGTGTCGTCGTGATGATCTGCTCCCTCACGCTGTCGCGACGCGCCACATCAAACAGGGTCGCCTGCTGGTTCACCTCCAGAGTCAGCTGATGGAGCAGGGGGAGCAGGGAGGCAAGCTGTTGGCGCAGCTCCTGATGGGCAAGATTGTCCAGCGGCTTGGTGGCTTCCGGGCCGAGCCAGATATCCGCCAGAGAGATGTAGGAGCGAATGGCTTTGCTTGCCTGCTGGTAGATCTCTGTTTGTTGAAGCAGGCTGCGATCCTTGCTCTCCAGCACCAGATCCATGCGGCTGACCAGAATATCGTATCTGAGCTGGAAGGTCGGTTGCGACTCATGGAGCAGCGAGCTTTGAAAACGCAGCGCTTCATTATAGAGCTGGAAATAGTTCCACATCACGTTGTCTTCGCCCTGGCTGGTACTGCGCTGCAGATCCTGAAATTGCCGGTACTGGATGGTACCAATACCGGCAAAGGCAAGGAGCAGCACGCAGAGCACCACAAACAAGAAACGTTGACTGGCCGCCATGGAACGCATGATGGGATCTACTCCACTTTTATCGCGCTGATCTGCCAGATAGCCCGACCGTAATAGAGCTTGTTTTGCAGTTCGGGATATTGATCGAACGGATAGACAAGGAACAGCGGCCCTTTGTCACGCACCGACAGTGGCTTGCCATTGATCGTGCGGGCGAGGATGACCCGATACTGCTCGGCATCGCTTGTCGGCACCTGTACCGAGTAGTCATTGAGCGCGGTAATGGTGAGCTGTTTGCCGGTTGCCCCGACCTTGGCCAATACATCTTGCAGCAGCGGGCCGCGAAAGGTCTTGGCTTCGTCATACCAGGGGGTATGGGTTTTGATTTCGTGTACCGGCAGTTGATCCAGCATGGCGCTGTCCCACAGGGCCAGAGCCTGGTGAGTGGGGCTGCTGATGGCGCCTTCAACCTTCAACACGGCGCTGTCAGGGGAGGGGGCTGCGTATGCGGTGCCGCAAAGGGCTGCCAACAGTGGTGCGATGTAAAGGCCTGCTTTCATGATCTCTCCTTCCTGGAATATGGCGGCATGGGGGCCGAGCCAACGGTGGCTTGTGAGCTGTGTGCAAAGGCAAGCAATAATCGGGCCCGGTCTAATGGGCTTGAATTATCAGTCATTTAGCCTGTTATCGGGCGATCTCGACCCAGGTGAATTGCAGTTTGCAACGTGCGGGGGAGGTCAATTGCAATTTGGCAATCAAAACGAGGAGTGGGTGTCGGCGAATAAGGCGCAAAGAGTATCATTTGGAGAACAAGTGCCGTGGCACTGCCCGGCATAACATTTGCAGCGTGCTGAATGCCGTGACAGCAAATAGTCTGAGAATCGACAAGGAGCTAGCGATGGAAAGCATGACTTACACCCTTAATGATATCCAGGTAGTGGTACTGGAAAACGAGTTTGACGCGATGGCCGTCAGTGAGCTCCGCCCGTTGTTTGAAACCCTCTCGACCCACCCGGGAGATATCCTGGCCGATATCAGCGATGTTCATTTTATCGACTCGTCGGGGATCGGAGCCTTGGTATTTCTCTATAAAAGATTGATTATGAACGGGCATCAGATGGCCCTTGTCTGCGGACCCGGTCAACCTCATGACCTGCTGGAGATGCTGCATATCGACCGGGTGATCCCCTGCCATGAGAGCATCAAGGCCTATATGCGCTCCCGTGGCATGATGGCCGCAGCATCATGAAACGCTTTGGTATCCTGCTCTCGTCCATTCTGCTGTCGGGTTGTGCGCAGTGGCCGCCACAGGGGTATGGCGGCATGGCAGAGGCAAGACCCACCCGTATTCCGGTCAATGAGGATGAACGGCGGGTCTGGTCTCGTTATGATGAGCGTCAGAAGGAACTCGACTTGCAGCTGACGGAATTAAAGCAGGCGAGTCTGCAGGGGTGTATGCCTGCCGAGTTGAAACGGCTACAATCTCAACGTATTGATATCGAACGGGATATGCACGGACGGCTCTGGTCGGATGTAGCCTGGCGTCAGACCGTGTTGGCACAATCACTACAACAAGTACGTTTGCGGCTGCAACAGACAACAGCGGATGGCTGTCGTGCTGATTGGTCAGGGCTCCCCTTACGCCAATGGGGGCAGACGTAACAGACGAAAAGGATGTCTATGAAACGGGGCGCTCTCGAAGGATTGATCTGTGTTCTCTTGCTGTTGTTCACCTGCCCGTTACTGGCCTCCGCCTTGTTGGCTCCCGGTGATCGGTTGGCCATAGTGCAACCCGGTGAGCCTGCTTTTGATCAGCCTTTCCAGATCAACAAGCAGGGGGAGATTGCACTGCCTGAAGTTGGCAACGTCGTGGTGGGGGGGAAGACCCTGCAACAGGCGGATGAGCTGATCCGCACCGCCCTCAAACCTGTTTACAACAACCTCTCTCAATTGACCGTCACCTTGCTGGAGAAGCGGCTGCTGATCAGCGTGATGGGCTATGTCAAAAAACCCGGCAGTTATGATCTGGCGCCCGATGGCAACGTGCAGATGGCCCTCGATGCCGCTGGTGGTCTGGTGCCCGGTGCCCAGCTCAACAATATGCAGGTGCGGCGCGGCAGCACGGTCTCTAGCTTCGACTACAAGCGTTATCTCGATACCGGCGATGCCAGCGTGTTGCCGCCATTGCAATCCCTTGATGTGGTGTTCGTACCCGCCTCTCCGCTGATCGGCAACGTGCAGATCGATTTTGATGCGGCAACCCTGGCGGCAGGCGGGGATGGCGATACCGGCAAGGCGATCAAGGTATTTGGCGAGGTCAACAGCCCCGGCGCCTTCAGTTTCAAGAGCGGCAACTCCATTGTGGATCTGCTGATGCGGGCCGGTGGGGTGACACGCTTTGCCGGGGTGGAGCGGATCCGGGTGATCAATGGTGATGCCCCCGAACTGTTCGATCTCAAAGCCTATCTTGACTCCGGCAACAACAAGCTGCTGCCCAATCTGGCGCCGGGCGCCACCATCTTCGTGCCCAAGGATGAAGAGCAGATAAAACGGGGGGCACGCACCATCTACATCATGGGTGAGGTGTTCAAACCCGGTGCCTATGAGGGGCGGGAAGGGGACTCCTTCCTCGATATTCTGGCCAATGCCGGCGGCCCGACCCGCTATGCCGAGAGTCGCCAGATCCGTTTGCTGCGCACCGATGGCACGATCGAACCCATCGACTTGCAGGCCTATACCGAAGGGATGCAAAAGGCGCTGCCGCAAGTCAAACCCGGTGATGCCATCTTTGTGCCGGAAAAGACCGATATCAACGAGAAGTCCTGGTTGAAAGTGGCCCCCGGGCGGGCGGTGATGGTGATGGGGGCGGTGCGGATCCCGGGCCGCTATGAATGGTCTGATGAGATGTCGCTGCTGGATCTGATCGCCCACGCCGGTGGCCCCAACGAGCGGGCCGATATCGCCAAGGTGCAGATCCTGACCGCCGAAGGGGGGCAGGCCACGCCAACCCTGTTTGATCTTGACAAGTTCCTCCATCAGGGCGGGGCGCTCGCCAGCCTGCCGAAGATCCGGGCCGGATTCACCATCATGATCCCCGAGCTGCCCACCGATCCCAGTGATAACAAGTCCCAGTGGGTGCGCCAGTCACCGGACAGTTCCATCTATATCTTCGGTCAGGTCGGGGCGCCCGGTCGCTATGCCTTCAATGAGCAGATGGGCTTTATCGACATCCTGTCGGCCGCCGATGGTCCGACTGCGGCGGCGGATCTGCGCAATGTGCGTATCGCCCATCGCAGTGGCAGCACGGCGCGGGTCAGCAAGCTCGACCTTGCTCTCTACTTTGAAACCGGCGATGAAACCTTGCTGCCCAAGGTGCTGCCCGGCGACTCCATCTACCTGCCGGAGAAGAATCGCCCCTGGCTCGATGAGCCCAAGGAGAACACCATTCGGGTGCTGGGAGCGATAGCCCGCCCGGGTCGCTACCGCTTTGACTCCTCCATGACCCTGCTGGATCTGCTGGCCGAGGCAGGGGGCCCGACCAGCAGCGCCTATATCAAGAAGATTGTGGTGATCAACATGGCCACCAGTGGTCAGGGGGATCAGGCCCGCAGCTTCGATCTCGACGGCTTTGCCAAAGAGCCCGACTTTAGCCAGTTACCGGTGCTGCGCGCAGGGGACACCGTCTTTATCCCTGACAGCAAAAGCAGCAACTGGGCCATCTTCATGGATGGCATGCGCGACATTTTGACCACGATCTCGGTGGTGGCCCTGGTCGGGACGCTTTGATATGAGCATCCCCATTCAATATCTGGAGCTCGAATCCCTCTACGCGGCGACGGTCGCCCGGGGAATCCGCTCGCTGGCGGTCACCTCGTCAGAAGGGGGAGAGGGGGTGAGCTCCATCTGCGATGCGCTGGCCAGGCGCTCGGAGGCGGATGGGCTGCGCACCCTGCTGGTGGATCTCAATCTCTATCACCCCGGCCGCGCCACGGCGGTTGCCTGGGGTCCCAATGATGTGCCCGAGCCGGTGGCCACTGGCCGGTCGTTGTCCCTGCTCCCGGCGCCGGGCAAGGATCTGATGGCTTTTCGCAACAAGGATACCTTGCGTCAGCTGCTGGTTCGTTGGCTCGAACATTACGATGTGGTGATCTTCGATACCTCACCGCTCACCGCCCTCAATCGGGGCAATATTCCGGCCGATCAGGTGTGTGGGGCCTGTGAAGGGGCGCTGCTGGTGGTGCTGGCGGGAGTGACGCCGACGACCGTGGTACAAAGTGCGGTGGATAAACTGACCCGTGCCGATGCCAATCTGATTGGCGCTGTCTATAACGACAAGCTCAACCCGGGGCTGGCCAGCGAGATCCTGCGCGAGCTCAACCGGCTGCCCAGCAACCGGGTGACCGAATGGCTCAAGCGCTGGTGTCGGCGCAGCGCCTTGCTCAATTTCCGGATCTGATCGCCCGCTGATGGAGGCCCGATATGGATGACTGGTTGCGATCTGCTCCGGCAACCCTGCAGTCGGTGCGCGAACTGCGCAACCGGCTGGCGCAGGGACTCTCCCTGTTTCAGGTCTCCCCAAAGGATCAAGCCAACTGGCTGCTCTGTTTCAGTGAGCTGGCCACCAATAGCGTCAAGCACACAGCGCCTCCCGCGACCCGGCTCTGGCTCACTCTGAAAGAGGATGAAACGGGCTTGAGTTTGATACTGGAGGATGATGGCGGCCCGCAACCCGGTCTTGCCAGTGCGCCGTTACCCGATGAGCTGCAGGAAGGGGGATACGGGCTGGCGCTGGTGCACCAGCTGTTTGCCGAGGTGCACTTCTCTCGCAACGGTGAGCGCAATCACGTGACCCTTCGCCAGCAGGGCCCAGTCAACCAACTGCCGGTGATCGCGGTGATCGACGATGACAAGGTGATGCGTGCCTTGCTCACCGCCTACCTTCATGAGCACTACCGGGTTGAAAGTTATGCCGACTCCCATGCCGCCCTGCTGGCGCTCGGAAAGCAGCCCCCCGCGCTGGTGCTCTCCGATATCGAGATGGAGGGGATCGATGGCTTTGGGCTGCGCCAGCAGTTGATGAAGGATCCCAAGATGAAGGGGGTGCCCTTTATCTTCCTGACCGGTCATCAGGATCAGTGGACCCAGAGTCGGGCGGGGGCGCTGGGGATCGATGACTTTCTGGTCAAGCCCATCACCAAGCAGGATCTGTTGCTGGCGGTTTCGCGGGTGTTGCAACGCTCACAGCAGCTCAAGTCACAATGGGGCGAGCAGCTGGATCAGCGCATGACCTCGGCGCTGCGCCCGTTATTGCCCGCCACCTCCATAGGGGGATACCAGCTGGCGTTGCAAACCCGCGCGGCTACAGTGGGGGGCGGGGACTTTCTGCTGGTCAAGGATCGGGTGCTGTGGCTCGGGGATGTGATGGGCCACGATGCGGAAGCCAAGTTCTTTGCCCATGCCTATGCCGGTTATCTGCGCGGCTTGCTGACCGCCCACGATCTGGAGCGCGCCCCCGCCCGCTTGCTGACCATCTTGTCCAATGCGGTTCACAGTGATCCGCTCCTTGGGGCTACCCTGCTCACCACCCTCTGCATTGAACTCGGCAACGAGGGGCGAGTGCAGTGGGCCAGCGCGGGTCACCCTGCGCCCTGGCTGGTCGGGCCCGGCACCATCCGTCAGGTCGGCGTGACCGGCCCCTTGCCCGGTTTGCGCCCGGATCCCCACTTCGTGACCAATGAGCGTCAGCTCAAGCCCGGCGAGATCCTTCTGTTCTGGACCGACGGCCTGCTCGATAGCCGTGATGCCGCAGAGCGCCAGCGCTGGGAGTCGCAGCTAAAAGAGATCTGCCTGACCTCGGGGCCCGGTCTTGAGCAACTGGCTCATCGCATTGCCCGCTGGTTTGATGAGCGCATCAATGATGCCGCCCTCGATGACATGACCCTCCTGCTGGTCGCCTGTCCCGGTGCCTGATCCAGCCCCTCTTTGCCTGACTGGCCCGCTCTATGCAGCGCCTCATTTCTGGTGGCATGGAGCCACGGGAGGAGGTGCCTATGTTACCCATGCAGCAGATCTGGCTGGCCATCGATGCGCGTCAGGTCGGTGGAATAGAAGTTCACATTATCCATCTCGCCAACGATCTGCTGGCCAGGGGATTTCGCCCCACCATAGTGCTGGTGAGCAACCACGGCATGACCCCCTTTACGACCCTGCTCAAACAACAGGGCTTGCCCTACGAGGTGTGCCAAAACAGCCGCGATTTTATGCGCCGTCTGGCCCGCCAGACGGCTTCTGTGCTGATCCATACCCACGGCTACAAGGCCGGGGTGCTGGGGCGACTGACGGCCTGGTTCACCGGCAAATCGGTGGTTTCGACCTTTCACAGCGGGGATGACGGGGAAGGTTTGCTGAAGTTTTACAGCTGGCTGGATCGCACCACAGCGCGTTTTGCGAAGTGTATTGCAGTAAGCGAGCCCATCGCTCGCAAATTGCCTGTGCCAAGCACGGTGATCAGCAACTTTGTCCCCATGCCTGCGACACCGGCATCGGTAACTGGCAACCGGATTGCCTTTGTCGGCCGCCTCTCGCCGGAAAAGGGGCCGGAGGCGTTCTGCCAGCTGGCCGCCTTCTGCCCGGAGGGGGCGTTTCATCTCTACGGGGATGGCCCCATGAAAAGCGGCTTGTTGCAGCAGTATGGTGATCGCGTCCAGCTTCATGGTTTCCAGAACATGGCCAATGAGTGGCACAACATCGACCTGCTCTGCATCACCTCCCGCTTTGAAGGGTTGCCGCTGGTGGCCCTGGAGGCGATGGCTCACGGCATACCTGTCTGTACCTTTGCGGTGGGGGGCCTGGTCAATCTGATCGACCATAAATCCAATGGCTGGTTGGTGGAGCCCGGCCATGTGCGGGATATGGCGGAGCTGGTCAACTACTGGCTGCGCAGCGATGGGGGGGGGCGCAGCAAAATGAGTCAGGCGGCGCGCAACACCATAGCCCGAGGGTACAGCGTCAACAACAGGGTGACCGATATTCTGGCCGTCTACGGCGCCTGAATCACGGAGAAACCTGTCAAAACGAGTGGCCGCTGGCTACTCGTTTTTTTATGTGCCGGTGTTAGAGGTAGCAGGGGGCGGATTGCTTCTGTGATCACGCAACGCTTGGGTTTCTGCGGGGGGCAAGCGGACATCAGGCCTGTGGATGGGGCCAGATGATGGCGATCAGGTCGCTGACTTCTCGGTGATCACCGCGGACGTGCCACAACGATGCGCCATAAAAAAGGCCATTGCAGTGACAATGGCCTGATGGGTGTTGAGATGTGGTTGAGGTTGTGCGGCGGGATGCGGCGGGATTAGCGCCCCTTCTTGCCAACCATGATGGCGATCGTCTTGCCGATGATATGCACATCCTGCACCAGCCAGCGCCAGGGGTGGAGCAGGGCGACCGAGTAGGCCAGATCGAACGCCAACTTGCTGCGCACATCATCGAGCGACTCGTCGTAACCCTGGTTGACCTGTGCCAGACCGGTAATGCCGGGGGCCACTTCATAGGTGCGTTCGATAAAGTACGGCACCGCATCTTCCAGCCGGTTGGCGATCCCGGGTCGCTCCGGGCGGGGGCCGATCAGCGACATCTCCCCTTTGAGCACATTGATAAACTGCGGCAGCTCATCGAGCCGGGTTTTGCGCAGGAAGTCGCCGCTGCGGGTGATCCGGCTGTCCCCCTTGCCACACCAGACCGGCCCGGTGGCCGCCTCGGCGTCGGCGCGCATGGTGCGAAACTTGATCATGAAAAAGAGCTCAGTATGGGTGGCATGGCTGCGCCCGATCCGCAGCTGACGAAAGAACACAGGCCCCGGGCTATCGAGCCGGATGGCCAGCATGATCAGCGGCCACAGTGGCAGCGTCAGCAGCAGGCCAAGAGTGGCACCGAGCAGATCCATGCTGCGTTTGACCACCAGGGTCAATCTTGGAATGGGGTGTGTCATACGGCTTTCTCCTGTGACATGAAACGTATGGGGGCGCGCAGGCAGTAGCGCAGGGTGCCCATGCCGTTGTACCAGTGTCCGAGTACCAGATAGTGGATCTTGCGAAACAGATTGGGCCAGGGGTGCACAGGGGTCAGCTGGATCAAGATGACCAGCAGATACCCCAGCAGTTGCAGCCCCAGCAGCAGTTGAAACAGCAGGGATTGGGTGGCCAGCGGGATGGCGCAGAGCCACAGCAGGGTCAGGCAGAGCGGCATCAACACCCGCAGCCCCTTGCCACTGGCAAAGTTGAAGGCAACCCAGCCGAACTTGGGGTGCAGCAGGGGCAGCAACCGCAGCAGCTGCTGGGTGTTGCCGGCCCCGATCCGCTTGCGCCGTGTCGCCTCCAGCGCGGCATTGGAAACTTCCAGCTCCAGTGCGGCGCAGCGATTGTCATAGACAGCGCGATACCCCTTGGCTATGGCCTGCATCGGCAGGATGAAATCGTCGTTGATGGTATCGGCGGCCAGCGGGGTGAGGCACTCCCGGCGCATCATGTAAAAGGCCCCGTGGGCCCCCAGCATGCCGCCAAGGGCCGACTCGCAGAGCTTGATCTGGCTTTGATAGTGCCAGTAACTCTCCTCGCCCTGTGAGCCCGGTTGCCAGAAGCGGTATGCCTCCCCGACCACCCCTACCTTGGGATCGGCAAAATGGGCGACCGCCAGCAGCAGGCTGTCGATGGGCAGCAGGGCCGAGACATCGGTGAGGGCTACCAGATCGCTGTGCACCCGGGTCATGGCCTCGTTGAGCACGGCGACCTTGCCGCGATTGCGGGGGTGATCAAACAGCCTGATCTGCAACTGCTGCAGGGCGGGATCACCGAGCTGGCTCAGCGCAATGGGGTAGCTGTTGTCGCTGCAACCATCGAAATGCACATGCACCCACAGCTTGTCGGCGGGGTAATCGAGGCTGGCGAGGTTTTGCAGCTTGGCCGCGATGGTCGCCGCCTCGTTGTAGACCGGCATCAACAGGGTGATGGTCGGCAGCGCCTCATCGGCGGCCTCTGTTTTGAACCCTCGATCCAGAGGGCGCGGTGGATTGGCTACCTTGCGCGCCTGCCGACCACCAAACTTGAGCAGCAGGGGATAGCCGACATGGTGGTAGACCACCAGTACAGCGCACAGCCAGAACACGATCATGATCCATTCCATGGGATGCTCCTCTGGTCATCGGGTCGCTTGATCAGCGGCTGTAAAGCTGCTGATAGGCCTGAGCCATCCGGCTCAAGCTGCTTTGCTGGCACACAAACTCACGGGTGACGGCACGCAGGCTATGGCACTGCAGCAACCCTTGTGCCAGAAGCTGGGCAAGGCGGCCGGGATCACGCTCCGACAGGATATGACCGCTGGCCTGGCAGACGATCTCTCTGGCCGCCCCCACGTCGCTCATCACCACCGGCACCCCGCACGCCTGTGCTTCCAGCACGCAGAGCGGCATCCCCTCCGCCAGCGAGGGGAGGCAGAAGAGATCCAGCCCCTGATAGAAGCGCGGCATGTTTTCGACCAGCCCGAGAAAATGGACCCGATGGGCGACCCCGAGCTGCTGACACTGTTGTTGCAACGCATTTTGCAAACTGCCGACCCCTGCCAACGCAAGATGCACCTCCTCCGGCAGGGTGCGGATCGCCTCCAGCAGCAAGGTATGTCCCTTGACCGACTCGAGGCGGGCGGCGCAGCCAATCAACTTGACCCCTTGCGGCAATCCCATCTCCTGACGGGCGAGGGCGGCGGCGCCCGGGGCAAAGCGCAGCTCATCGATGCCGTTGGGGATCACGGTTGGCGACAGCTGGCCCAGCTTGGCCAGCAGCTGGTTGGCCACCGGCGTGGCATCGGCCACCAGAATGGGTTTGAAGGCGCGCAGCCCCCACAGGGCCAGCGTGCGTTGATGGGGATCATCGAGATACCAGGCATCGTGCTCTGTGTGTACCAGGGTGGGCACCCGGGCCAGCCGACTGGCCAGACCGCCATAGAGCATGGGCCCCAGATGGTGGGTATGTACCGCGACGGGCTTGAGTTGGCGCAGCAGCTGGGTGAGCCGCCAGAGGGTTGCCAGCGACCAGCCCGCGGGCTTTTCCAGGCAGTGAATATTGCCTGCGAAGGGATGCAGGGCGGGCCATGCACTTAGTACATCCCCTTTGCGCCCTTCGAGGGAGATGATATGCACCGGTTGCTCGGCAGGGCTCGCCTGAGTGAGGTTGAGCACCATGGTCTCCAGCCCGCCGGGCTGCAGGTGCTGCACGACCTGTACGACAGGCTGGGCGCTGGAGTTCCCGCGGGGATGGGGTTTGTGCGACGGGGTTGATGACAACATGGTTCGCGCTCCGGCAAGGGAAGGGGTGGCACCCCGGATAGCGGGAGAATGCGAATCTTGTACCACTCTTGCGATCTGCTCACAGAGGCGATCAGCTCCTCTGGTGGCACTGCCTTTGCATCGTGCGGGGGGAGGGCCTTTCTCAGGGAGTGATGCCATGCCTGTCCAGTTCTATTACAACCTCTACATCATTCTCTTTGCCGCCTGGCGCCGTCGTTATCTGCTGGTGATCCCGGTGCTGGTGATGCCGCTGGTGGGCGTGACGGTCGGCCTGCTCACCCCCAAGGAGTATGAGAGCCGCACCACCTTTATGGTGCCGCAAGATGCCAACCAGACCCCGACCCTCAAAGACCTCATCACTCAGGAGAGCCTGAAAGATCGCTTTGCGGTGCTCGAAGCCCTGCTGCGCAGCCGTTATGTGCTGGACGGGGTAGCGCGGGATCGTGGCCTGGTCAATGACGAGACCCCCCCAGCTCAGCGCGATGCCATTATGGACTGGCTCTCGAGTGCCGTCTCGCTGCGGCTGATTGGCGATGAGGTGATCGAGATAAAGGTAAAAGCGGATTCGGCGGCCAACAGCGCCGGTTTGCTCGAAGCCATTTCGCGGCGCTTTTTCTTCAACCTGCTCAGCAAGGGGCGCCAGTCGGCGGAATCGTCCGAACGTTTCCTGCAAAGTCAGCTCGACAGCCGCCGCAGCGAACTGCAAGCGGCCGAGCAGCTGCTTGCCGACTTTAAACGGGAGCATGCCAGTGCCTTGCCCCAGCAGCAGAGTACCAACGTCGCCCGTCTCTATGGTTTGCAGGAGCGTTATGCCGAGAGCCTGATCACCTTGCAGCAGGCCAAGGCCCGGGTCGATCAGCTATCGCTGGGGCAGGAGAGCCAGCTGGCCCGCCAACTGGATGAGAAGCTGCAACTGATGCGCACCGAGCTGGTGTTGCTGCGAGCCCGCTACAGCGACGAGCACAGCAAGGTGCAGAGTTTGCGCTATCAGATTGACCAGTTGCAGCAGGAGTTCGAGCAGCTCAAATCCCAGCCGGATATGGCCCGTGGGCCCGAGTGGCAGCTGGCCCAGACGCAGCTGACGGAGGCGGAGCAAAACACCGCCGGCCTGAAGAGTCAGCTGGATGGGCTGGACAAGGTGGTCGACTCCCAGGGCGATACCGAACGCCAGCTCGCCGAGCTGGAGCGGGATCTGGCGGTCAAACGCACCCTCTATCAGGATTTGCTGCTGCGCTATGAGAAGGCCAAGGTGACTGGCGATCTGGGCAACTTCGAGCAGGGGGAGCGGATCAAGGTGATCGACAAACCCTTTGCCCCCAGCAAGCCGAGCAACTACCCGCTCTGGCTGTTTTTGCTGGCGGGCATTGTTGGCGGGTTGGGGCTGGGCTGCGGTCTGGCGCTGGTGGCCGAACTGGCGGATGCCAGCCTGCGCCGCTCCGATCAGCTGGCCGCCCTGGTCAAGGCGCCGGTGCTAAGCCGCATTCCCTACTGCGAGCCGGTGCCGGACTATCCATCCAATAGTGATCATGCGCTGGATGGGCAGGTGCTGCCCTTGTCACCAGAGCCGGGGTGATTGCCGTCAAAGCAGGCTGCCAGCCGGAATCTGGATATTTCTGAAAAGGCCTTGTGATAAGGCCTTTTTTATATCTCACAGATGGCTAACTATTTATTGTTACTTGCCTATAACAGATGGGTGTTGCTTTATATTACATACTGCAACTTATCTTATTATTTCTTGGCAAGGGTGATAGATGTTGCATTTTCTATTTTAGTTTCTTGACTGTAGTCTTACCTAATGGTAGTGGTAAAGCTAATGCAACTTTTTATTTGCTCATGAACAAACTATGAGCTGATTGGCTCTGAAATCGTTATTTAAGTTATTTATTGATGTTGGTAAGACACTGTTTTGGTGAGGCTAGATGTAAGGGGTTGCTTACATATTTATAGTTTTTCTAATCAATTCTCTAGGTAAATAAAATGGGTAAATGGGTAACAACAAATACAGCGTTCACTTCGTTTTTAAGTGACCGCGTTGGATACAAATCTGGATTGGCTCTTTCGAGAGACGAAATGGTCGATCTTTTAGATAAGAGTGATCCTTTGTTGAACATTATTAAAAATGATAATGAAAAACTTGTGCGTATACCGACAGATCAGATTGAAGATTCCTTTCAGATTATCTTGTGCCGACTGGGGGTCATAGAACAACCATTTGTTGGGCATGGTCCCACACTTCTCAAGTTTGAGTTTCTCAATAATCCTGAGCAGCAATTTTTACTTCAACAAGTGCTCCAGCATTTGGGTGAAAACCACTTCGATAGAGGCCACAAATCCATATTTGATAACTTTGACGAGCAACAGTTTTTTATAAAAATAAAAGAAAAATATGGGGTTATGGCATGTTCTATTAGCCAAAGATTGGTAAAATTGATAAAGGATAGTGAGGAAGCTAGTCCTTGGGATTGGCTTAGTGCAAGAGTTATGGAATGGAAATCTCCAATTGAACTAAAAGAGTTGTTTGAAAGTGAGTCTCTCAACGCAATGTATGGACGTTTTCTGGATCAGAGGTATATAAATTATCTGGCAGAGAATCCAGACAAGTTATCTAGTATGAATTGGAGAAAATTTGAGGCTCTAACTGCAGAGTACTTTGAAAGGTCTGGTTACAGAGTAGAGATTGGTGAGGGAAGAAATGATGGGGGCGTTGATATTAGGGTTTGGGGTCAGGTCGATAATAAAAGTCTCGCTCCTGTAACCTTAGTCCAATGTAAGCGTACTAAGTCTAAAATTGATAAAGTTCTTGTCAAATCATTATGGGCTGATGTTGTGGATGAAAATGCAAGTAGTGGGGTGATTGTTACTACATCATATTTTTCTCCGGGAGCAAGCCAGGTTTGCAAGGCCAGAAAATATCCAATTCGCGAAGCCAATAGAGATACAGTAATGAGTTGGCTGAAAGAGCTTAAAAAAACAGGCCGTGGTGTATTTATGGGGGAGTGATTCACCAAAAATACATTAAGAGTAATCGCTAACTCTTGATATTGTTAGCTCCTTGGCTGTAGGTTATAAGTGTAGAGGGATGTGTATGAATATATGGCGTCTGATAGCGCATCACCAAAATGCATTAGAATCAATCGAGCTCATGAAAGATGTAGGTTGTATTGCAATTGGTTGGTCGGATATTGGAGATCTATCGGAGATTAACCCAGGCAATCAAGCAGAAATAACAAGTTTAATTAATATGAAATATCCTGAGTTAGGTAATGCCCATTTAGGTGGGCCAAGTCTATGGCATCTTTATAGAAAAATGGAGATAGGTGACTTTGTTATAGTTAATGCTCATAGTCGGCGTAATTGTGTGTTTGAGATATCAGGGGATTACTTTTTTAATATGAATGAACCTATCCTTGGATATATGCATCAACGTTCGGCAATTCTTACTGAAATCGATGCTGAAAAATTGTGGCAAGAATGTGGCGCAAATGTGCAGAAGGGGCAAAACATTCGTTGGACACTAGCAAGTTGTCATTTATCTACTAGTGCTGGGGAAATGATACTTGTTGAGGGTGCACGAGTTTCAGTATCATCAACAGCGATCGAGCGTAACCCAATAGCAAGGCAAAAATGCATCGAGCATTACGGATATACCTGTGCTGCTTGTGGGATTAACATGGAAAGAAAATATGGATTTATCGGTAAAGAATACATACATGTACATCATCGATCAGACTTAGCATTGAAGAATGGGGTTCATAAAGTCGATCCGATCGAAGATTTAATTCCATTATGTCCTAACTGTCACGCAATGATTCACAGAGAAGTACCAGCAATGCCGTTAGAAAAACTTAAAAAAGCACTCACAGGAAATTCTTAGTATATGTCTCGAAAGGAATTTCAACGTGTAGCGTTCCTAATTCACAGTAGCCAAAGTGGTTCTTGTGTTGGGGGAGATATGTAGGCACCTTATCGACAATAACTTAGTTGTCAGATAGTGATCACTCAGGTTTTGATCATTTAGGATAGACAGGCCTTAGCCTCGGCAAAAAATCAGGGAGCCATAGCTCCCTAATCGCGACACACGGGGTGATAAATCAGCCAATGGCGGGTGCCAGTTGCCCGTTGGCGGGCTGCAGGCGTCCTTGGTTACGGCGCTGATAGCGCCAGGCCAGCAGTAGCGGCATACCGAGCAGCAGCTGGGCGGCCACCGGGATCTCCTCGATGGGGGCGGCCAGTGCCCCTTCCGGAATAATGCCCCCCTCAATTTCGGCTGCCAGTTTGAGCTCCAGCGCATTGCCAAAGTCGGCGAAGGTGGTGGCATTGATCACAAACGCATCCTGACCGCCCGCCACGTTCTCCACATACCACTCTTGCAACACCCCATCGGCGTAGTCCTGACCTATGGTGATGCCGTTAATGGTGTCGATGCCGGAGGCGAGCAGTTGATCCCGCACGGTGGAGGTATCCAGCCCGTTGTTCTGGATACCGTCACCTGACACATCCATCACCTGGCGGGCGGCGGTGTAGTTGTTGGTATCAAACTGCTGGGCACCAAAGGCCATGGCCGAACCGGGGGCCGTCATCCCCGCATAGGGGCGGACCAGGGCATCCAGGGTGGCGGCGAAGTTGTTGATGGAGGTCATATCGTAGAGGTGGAACCAGTCAGTCATCACGCTCTGCTGGTTGCTGCTGCTCCACATGATCATCTGTACGGCGATGGAGCCGAGTTTGCCACCACTGGTGTCGAGGATGGCGCTTTGTACATCCTGACTGTAAAAGGCGTCCACATACCCCTGTAATTGCAGATTGAATTCCGATGAACTGACGCTGCCCGACACATCCATCAGCAGTTGCAGTTCGGTATCGACTTCGGTCAAGGCGTATGCGGGGGAGGTTACCAATAACATCCCCAGCAGCCCTGCCAACGGTTTGAGTTTCATTGCTCACTCCTTCTCCCTGGCGCTAGTGCCAGCAGGGGGAATGAATAAAGCGTGCCAGCTTTGTTGCATCCTCTGACTTGGCTTGGTCCGGGTGAGAGCGGGCAGGCATGGAACTTGCGACAGCGGTCAAAAGCGCTGATAACCGGCAGGAGTTGCGATGGAGATCCGTCCCTGGCAGTGGGCACCCAACTGGCTGCTACTTGGTTTGGCCAATCAGTGGGGCATGGTGTGGCTCAATATGGGCCACTTCAACTTGCTGGTGGTGTTGCTGATTGCTATCTGGTGGCAAATTGCATCGCGGGTTGCACCGAGCTGGCGCCCGCATCCACTGGCGCTCGCCCTCTTTATCCTGCTGATCCTGATCCCCAGCGCCAGTTGCAAGGCGCTGGCCTGTCTGTTGCTGGTGGCCTCGCTGTGGCGCCGTCATCAGAGTGGCGATGAGCGGGCGGTGTTGCAGATTGTGCTCGCCTTTACCGTGGCGGTGTTGTGGGGGCAGCAGGTGTTTGCCCTGCTCTCCGGCCCCGTGCTGGCCCTCGATGCCTGGGGGGTAGGCCAATGGTTGCAACTGCTTGGCTGGGAGACTCGCCTTGATGGCAATCGCATCGAGCGGTTGGGGGGCCATGCGCTGATCGTGCTCAAGGGGTGCTCCTCGTTTTCTCAACTCTATCTGGTGGTGCTCTCCTGGCTGGTCTCCTGCTGCTGGCTGGCGCCGGATCGGCCCCTCTACCGGCAGTGGCCCATGTTGCTGCTGGTTTGCCTGCTCTATATCGGGGCCAATCAGCTGCGGCTGGTGCTGATGAGCCTGGATCTGCGCTGGTATGGCTGGCTGCATACCGGCTCGCTGGCCCAGCTCTACCAGTGGGCCATCATGTTGCTGGTGATGACCATCCTCTTTATCCGGGGGCGCCGTGATGCATCTATCTAGGGGGTATCTGCTGCTGTTGCTGGTGGCGCTGCTCAGTGCTGCCGCCATGGGCTGGCGTTATCAGAACCGGGCAGTTAACGAGGGGGCCAAGCCCATGCTGCTGGAGCTGGTCCAGCTGGGATGGCGCTTGCGGGTGGCTACGCCGGTATTGGGCGGCACCTATGTCAGCTATCAGCTTGCCCATCCCCGTTGTGACGGCCTGCTGCAGGCCATGCTGGTGGCGCCGGATAGCGAGGCGATGTCAGTGACGCTGGCGGGTGAAGGGATGAGCCAAGGGGTGATGTTTTTAGGCGAGCTGCACCAGAGTCCACCGTTGCTCTCTTACCGTCTGACCCAGGGTTGGCGCAAGTTGTGGGGGCTGACCCCTTATCCCCTCTATCGGGTGGCTTTGCCAACCTCTTGCCTCGGCCTTATTGCGCCGCCGCTGGGGTGACCGACCCCGGTTCACCGTTTGGCAGAATGCGGATCAGCAAGGTATTGGGGGCCAGCATGGGGTCATAGCGGGGCTCCAGTTCAATGGCGCGAGCTCCAAGCAAGCGGGTGAGGGCGGTCAGCCGCACGCTCGCTATCCGCGCACTCTCCAGCATGTCGGTTTGCAGCCCGGGGCCGCTTACCAGCGCAATCCGGGCCGGATCCTTGCGTCCCAAAAACTGATGCAGCTGCTGCTCCTGATCCGCCGGCAGTTGTGTCTCCGCTTGCTGATACTGCAGTTGCAGTTGGGGCTGTTCGGCCAGCTGTTGTTCCCGCAACTGGTTGAGGATCGGCAGGGTCTCATTGACCGGCTCCTGACGGGCGCAACCGGTGAGGATCAGCAACGGCAGCATCAGGGGTAACAGGCGGCGCAGGGCGCTGTCTTTGGCTGTGGAGCGGGGAATCTGGTTGGCCATACGCAGTCACTTCAGGAGGATGAGTTGGCACCAGTTTGCAATGTTTTCAATCCCTTGGCCAGTTGTTCAATCTCGCGGCGCCACTGGATCCAGGCGGCAGAGGGCAGTTGCTCTGCCACCTGCCAGCGGGTCGGCAGTTGATCCCGCAGGCGCTCCAGCAGCAGGGCTGCTTCCACCTGATAGCGGGCCTCCTGCTCCAGCCAGGCGAGCCAGCGCAGATCCTCGATGGCTTGCTGCAACAGCAACAGATCGTGAGAGAGTCGGTGCGCCTCGCAGGCTTGCGGGCCGAGCAGCATAAAGTCGCTCTCCCGCCCATCGGTGGGGTCATAGGGCAGGGCGGTGGGCATGCGGCCATGCCACTGCAAATAGCCCTCGGCGCCGCTTTGCCACAGATAGAACCCGGCGGCTCTCGGGGTGCCCAGATTGTAAAACCAGGGGGTGACCTTGTGCTGGCGCACCCGCGCCACATCGGCCTTGTCGGCGCCAAAGCCTGCGTTGATCAGGGCAATCTCCACCTCTGCCAGCAGACCAACCTGACCCGGATGATTGAAGTGGCCCGCACGGATCACCGCCGGATCCCGCCGTTTCATCTCCCGCGCCAAGGTGGTGATGGCGGGCAAGGTGGCAAGATCCGGCTCATCAAACAGGCTCCATGCCAGCGGGGGCAAGCCGCTGGCGGTCAGCCCCTGTTGCCGCGCCTGCCACTGTTCAAGCTGGCTGGCAGGGTCGCCCCCCCAGCGTTTGAGCGGGGTATAGGCCAGCAGGGGCGGCACAAAGCCGAGCCCCACCGCCTCTCCCATGATCTCCCGCATCCCCGCCTCATCTTGTGGCAGGGCAGGCGAGAGGCCAGTGATCCCGAGCTTGGCGAGCCGCGCCAGATCGCAGCGACTGGCCTCGGCGATCTGCTCTTTTAACGCCTCGGGGTCGGGGCTCAGCCAGTTGAGATAAGGGGGCGCTTCGACATAGATGCCGACCGGCTTGCTGGCCGCGGGCAGAGTCAGCGGCAGCACCTCGATAGTCAGTGGCAGCTGCACCAGTTGCTGCTGGCTCAGCAGCTGAATATTGCCCAGATAGCGCCCCGCCGGCGCATCGCGGGGGATGGTGATCTGCAACACCAGACGCCGAGGTACGTCTGCCAGCAGGGTGAGCCCGGCGATCCCCTCGACCAGCTCCTGATCCGAGGGAGCCAGCAGGGTGCCACTCGCCTGCGGACGAACCAGATGCCACTTGCCGTAATAGGGGGTCAGCGCCAGCGGCGATCCTGCCTGCTCGGGGGGCTGGATCACCAGCAAGGGGGCCGGATCGTCGGTGGCGGCGTGGATGGCAAATTCCAGCAGCAGCTGGCTGCCACGGGCGGCCAGCACCGGTTGAGCAGCCTGCTGCAACGCATCGACCGCAGATGCCGGGGCGATCTGCAGGGTTGGGGCGGCATCCGTAATCGGCGTGAGGCTCAGTTGCTGCGCAGCTGGGGCTGGGGTTGGGGAATAGGGGGCCAGAGTCCACTTTTCCAAAAACAGCTGGCGCTGCTTGGTCAGCACGCTTGCGGTAGCGTCGGCCAATACGGCGAGATCTTTTCCACTATTTGGCAGCGCCTCTTTGCTGGTGGGGGCCGGATAGGGGGCAAGCAGCAGCCCTGCCAGGTATTTGGCATCCGGTGAGTGGCCCACCAGTGTAATAGTGAGCGAGCCGCCGGGGTGGTTCAGGGTGACATGGACCGGGCCGCCTTGACGCGCCCCGAACAGCTGCCAGGGATCCGGATTTGGCAGTGCCTCGCGAGATTGCCCCGCCAGATAGCTCTGCGTTAGCCACTCCTGCGGTTGCCACTGCTCGGCCCAGATGGGCTCGCCATTGACCAGCACGCTGCGCTCGAAGGGGTGGGGCAGGTACTCCCACTCGCCGGGGTCATCCAGCCAGAGGGTGAGCTGGTAGCGTCCTTTGGCCAGGTCCAGCCGCACCCCGTCGAGATTGCGCAGTCCATCGCGAACCAGGGCATCGCCGGAGGGACGCATGATGGTGGTGGGATGGCCAATCAGCCGGGGATCCCCCGGGCTCAGGGCCTCAAAGCCGGTAAAGCGGGGCGCAGCCGCAGCCCCCAGATCCAGCGCAATGGTGCCCGCTGGCAAGGTCAAACCGGGCTCCCAGTACCAGCGGCGAATGGTCAGCGAGGGGGCGTTATCGGCCATAAAGAGATAGAGCTTGGTGAGTTTGTCCAGCGCCAGCGCTCTGGGTTGGCTGGTGCGCCACTCGCTCAAGGCAAAGCGCTGGGTGAAGGGGCCGGGTGCGACAATCCGCTCCAGATTGACCCGACTGCGGTAGTTGACCGAGGCCTCGTCGTCGATACGCAGGATCAGGGTTTGCGGGTGGGCGCTGGGGTTATGGCCCTCGATCACCAGTTCATCATCGCTGCCTATTGGCCAGTTGTGGGTGCTCAGATCGAGCCGCTGGGGTGTCTGGTTACCTGTCATGGGCAGCGGGGTCTGCCCCTCCAGCCGGGTAGTGGCCATTGCTGCATTGGCGCAGAGCAGGGTAACCAGCCAGAGCCCTCTGCTCATCCGGCCAGCCCCTTCAACCAGTTGTTCAGCTCGGCAGCCTTGTGATCCCAGCTTTGCAAGGCCACCTGCTGTTGGCGCGTGTGGCGCCCTTCGCTGCGGGTGAGCCCCTCCCAGCCACTCTCCTGAAACCAGCCCGGATTGGATTGATCAAAGGCGGCCCGATTGATGGCCTGGGCCAGGCTCTCCCCATCGTGGGGGAGCTGGATCTGATCCCGATAGCCATCGAGGGCCGGAAAATCGGTGCTGACGATGGGTCGCCCTGCGGCCAGATACTCGCGCAATTTCAATGGATTGCAGGCACGGATCTGGGCGTTGTCGACAAAGGGCAGCAGACTCACCTGCCAGTGCTGGGCATAGGCCGCCAGCGTGTGATGGGGACGGGGCCCCAGCAGATGGATATTGGGGAGCCCCTTGAGGGGGGAGATATCGGTCTGGACCGGGCCAATCAGCACCAGATCCCAATGGGGCAGGGCGGCGGCCGTCTCTGCCAGCAGGGGGATATCAATCCAGTCGCTCAGGCTGCCGTAAAATCCGGCAATGGGGCGGCCGGAGGGGAGATCCGCTGGCCGCTCTCTGGGGGGCATAAACAGTTCGAGATCCACGCCGTGGCTGAGGAGCCGGGTTTTATGGGGGGGGAAGCGGCTGGCCAACACGGGGCTGGCGGCCAGAATGAGGTCCGCTTTTTCCACCAGTCGGGCCTCGCAGTGAGCGATGGCCTGATGATCCACCCCAGCCAGCGCCGAGAAGTCATCGCCGCAGTAGTAGATCACCGCCCGCTCATCCAGCTTGCCAATCAGATCGACGGCGCTGGGCAGGGAGATCCAGAGCAGGGGGCGATCCAGCTCGGGCAGCTGACGCCGGATCTGCGCCGCCAGCCAGTGGCCATTGATCTTGCCCGCCAGCCGACTGCCGGGCAGCGGCAAGGCGAGCGGCGGCAGAACCCGGGGGCTGCTGACCTCTGATGGCGCAACCGACTGGCCGCCAGCTTGGCGCGCACCGCGCAGCACGGCCCCCAGTTTGCGGACGATGCGGGTGAGATCATGAAGGGTAAAGCGGGGGCAACGCATGCCGATGGAGTTGACCCAGAGCACTTGATAATCGGGCAACAGACGCTTGATCAGGTGTTGGGTGCTGGAGGGGTGCTGGCCCCAATCCTCGCCCAGTACCACCAGTTGCGGCAGTGAGTGTGGTTTCATGCAAAGGTCTCCGAAGCGTGTGCGGGGTCGCTGTGATCCTGTGGTTGCAAGGTGCGCAGTACTGTGGCCGGTACACCCGCTGCCAGCACACCTGCGGGCAGATCCCGAGTGACGACGCTGCCTGCGGCGACAATGGTGCCGGCGCCTATGGTGACACCGGCCATCACCATCACCCCGGTGCCAAGCCAGACATCCTGCTCCAGCACAATGGCCCCCACCTGTTCATCGCGATCCGGCAGGCCCCGGGCGCGATCGCGGGCGTTGACCGGGTGCCCCGGGTAGCCCGCCAGAAAGGCACGCCCTGCAATCCGTACGTTATCCCCCAGCACTATCTTGCTGCCCACCGCTAGGGTGGTTTGCCAGCCAATCCCGACATTGCGGCCAATGACCAGCCTTGGTGTCTGGCTCGATGCCCGGCCGCTGATGGTCATGGCGGCGCTGAGGCGGCAGTCGGCACCAATTTCGATGGTGACCGGACCGCTGATATAGGGGATGCCGCCATAGAGATAGAGGCGCGGGGCGGGGGCTGTGAGGCGAGATTGAAACAAGGGAGTCCACCAAAGGGTGCGGGTCAGGGTCGCCAGCGCGTTGCTGCCCAACAGATAGAGCCGATAAAGCAGCCGATGCAGGGGAGGGATCACGGGGCATGACCAGTGGCGGGCACTTTTGGCCAGTCGCCATACCCGGCGAGCCAGTGGCGTCTCCCCCTGTTTGGCCCAGCTTTTCATCCGGTGCAGGTTGATGGTGTTCATTGCGACCTCTCCCTCTGGTGCAGTCCGTTGCTCGCTAAGCAGAAAGCAGGGATCGGGCCAACAGGACGGCCCCAGCTAGATCGGGCCAAATGGGGCTAAGAGGAGGGGCAGATTGCGCCGGTCGGTGCAATTTGCAGCCAGCGTTGTGCAAAACGCAAATGCCAGTCTCATTCTGGGCTTGTTCAGGCCGGTTAAGCCGCACAGAGGAGCTATCGCTTCAGGGCGGGAGTGAGTGGCGTGGGCTTTGCATTAGCGGTAGCTGACCCGGAGCAGGATGCTTCGGGTGGCTGGGAGGCCCTATGAAACTTGGTGTGAACCAGATTGCCATGCTCTATTACGCCGGCGGCTTGCTCCTGATGAAGGGGATCTCCCTGCTGATGCTGCCGGTGCTGACCCATCAGCTGCTGCCTCGTGAATACGGCCAGCTGGAGGTGCTGTTGACCCTCATCAATCTGGGTTCCCTTATTTTGGGCTTCGGGCTGGTGGATGCCCTCTACCGTTTTGCCGGATTGGCGAAAGATGAGCAGGAGCGCCAGCAGGTGGTGGCCCGCATGTTTGGTCTGGTCTGGCTGATCGCCCTGGCCAGTCTGGTGCTGCTCTGGCTGCTGGCACCTGTGGTGCAAGCCTGGCTGCCGGTGGAAACTCGCCTTGCGGATGTGCGCTGGGTGCTTTGCGCCCTGCCGTTTGAAGGGGTGATCGGCGTGCCACTTGCATGGCTGCGCATGCGCAATCAGGCGCGGCTCTTTTTCGTGGCAACCGCAGGCAAGGCGGTGATCCAGTCGGTGCTGACCGGCTGGTGGCTCTGGCTCGGCTGGGGCGTGAGCGGGGTGCTGGCCTCCGGCACCCTGACCTGCGTTGCACTGGCGCTGCTGCTGAGCCTCTGGCAGTGGCGAGATAGCGGGATCCGCTTTGACTGGCAGCACTATCGGCCGCTGCTGCGCTATGGATTGCCCCTGGTGGTGAGCGGGCTGGCAGGTTTTGCCCTGAGCGGACTGGATCGCTGGCTGCTGGCCGATGTGGTGGGGGAGGCGCTGCTTGCCTACTACGCCGTTGCAGGCAAGCTCGCGCTGGCGGTGGGGTTGTTGCTGCAACCCTTTGCCCTCTGGTGGTATCCCCGCCGTTTCATGCTGCTGCGTGAGCCGGATGGACTGCGGCTCAATGCCCACTACAGCGTGATGGGGTCGGTGCTGGGGTTTGTCACCGCGGGGATTGTCGGGCTTACCGCCCCCTTGCTTATTCGCTGGCTGACCCCGGAGAGCTATCACGGGGCGATCGCCTATATTCCGCTGCTGGTGCTGGGTATGGCGGTGCGCAATGTTTCGGACTTGCTCAATGTCGGCTGCTTTAGCGGCGAGAAGAGCAATGCCCAGATGGTGATCAATCTGGGCTGCAGCGCCCTTGGGGTAGCAGGCTTTCTGCTCGCCATCCCCCCCTTCGGGGTCGCCGGGGTGATCTGGACCCTACTGCTGGTCTATCTGGTGCGGGCGCAGGCCTTTTATCTGGTGAGCCAGCGGTTGCTGCCGCTGCCGTATCGCCTCTCGACCCTCTGGGCCAGTTCGCTCGGGGCGCTGGCGATGGTCTGGCTCGGCCAATGGTGGGCAGGATCATGGCTCGTCTAACGCCAGCCATCTGGGCAAGCGCCATCTGTCTGGTGCTGGCACTGCTCTGGTGGCGGCTGCCCCATCCCTTGCTGCTGCCGGTGCTCGGCCTTGCCATTCCCGCCATCTGGTTTGCCCTGCGCTGGCCCTTCTTGATGGTGCTGGGGTTTGTCACCTTCTCCTTCTTTCGGCTGCATGAGGTGTTCCCCCAGCTCTATCCCCTCAAGATCCCGCTGCTCTTCTCGCTGGCCGCCATCGGTGCGCTGGTCTGGCACATTTTGCTGACCGGTCGGATCAAGCCCTACTGGAGTCCAGCCCTGAGCTGGCTGACGGCCTTCTTTGTGATGGTCTCCATCGGTGTGCTGTTTGCCAGCAACCGGGGCGAGGCGATCGCCACCTGGACCGGCAGCTACAGCAAGATCTATCTGATGACCCTGGCCACCGCCTGGCTGGTGCGCACTCCGGGGGATTTTGCGCTGGCGGTGCGCACCTTTGTGGTGGCGGGCTGTCTGGTGGCGCTGGTGGCCCTCTACAACAAGGCGAGCGGGATCGGGCTGGTGGAGGGCACCCGGGTGACCATAGGGCGCGAGCTGGGCTCTGTGCTGGGGGATCCCAACGATCTGGCGCTGGTGCTGCTCTTTCCTGCCGGTTTTTCGCTGAGCTTACTGCTCAATCAGGGCAATGGGGTGGGGGGGCGTTTGCTGGGTGGGCTCGGCTTTGCGCTGACTGCGGCCGCCATTATCGCCACCCAGAGCCGGGGTGGTCTGCTGGGTATCTGCGCCGTTGGTGGCCTGTTTGCCTGGCAGCGGGTGAAGTCGAAAACCCTGTTGATCTCGCTGGGGATGGTTGCGCTGGTGGTGCTGTTTGCCGCTGCCGGGATTAGCGATCGGGCATCTGGCGGTGCCGCCGAGAGTGGGGTCGATGCCTCGGCCATGGGGCGGATCTACGCCTGGCAAGCGGCCTGGGGGATGGCGCTGGGCCACCCGCTGGTGGGGGTGGGCTTGTCCAATTTCTATTACAACTACTTCTTCTACAGCCCCCATTGGGATGGACTCAATCATGCGGTGCACTCCACCTGGTTCGGGGTGCTGGCTGAAACCGGCTTTGTCGGGCTGGCGCTGTTTATCGGCATGGTGACGGTGACCCTGCGCAGTTGCTGGCGTTGCCAGCTTGCTGGCATGCCTCCTGCAGTGATCACGGCGATGCAGGGGGTGATGGCCAGCATGGTGGGGTTTGTGATTTCGGGATCCTTCCTGACCCAGGGGTTTACCTGGCCCATCTACCTGGAACTGGCGCTGGCCGTTGCCGCCATCAAGTACGTGGAGCAGGCGGCCACAGAGGCGAAGGCCACCGCTGAGGATCATCAGGAGGCAACCCGGTTGCCGGCAGTGCCACCAAAGGGAGCAAGAGGATGAACGCAACCCCTGTTTTGCTGGTTCACTACGGAGAGGACTGGATCCGCGGCAGCGAACGCTGCCTGCTGGATCTGCTGGCCCACCTCGATCGCAGCCGGTTTACGCCGTTGCTCTGGTGCAATAGCCCGACGCTGGCGGCAGAGGCGGCCACCCTCGGGGTCGAAACCATGGTCGAGCCGTTCAGCCTGCTGCTGGGATGGCAGGCGCCCCGCTTTGATCTTGCTGCCCATCGGCGCCTCTCCCGGCGAGCCAGAGAGCTCATCACCGAGCGGCAGATTGGGCTGGTGCACGCCAACAGCGCGGCCCCTTGTCAGTGGCTGGCGGGGGTCTGTCGGGCGTTGCAGGTACCGCTGGTGTGCCACCTCCATGCCCGTTACCAGCCAAGAGACAGGTTCAGCCTGCGGGTCCATCAGGCAAGCGTGCTGATCGGGGTGAGCGAGCCGGTGTTGACCGGTTGGCGCCAGGATGGCTGCGCGGCCGAGCGGTTGATCCGGGTACCCAACGGGGTGGATGCCGCTCGCCTGAATGGCAGTGCTCACTGGCCGGTCGTCGGCATGCTGGGCTTGCCCCCGGGGGATATGATCATCGCAACCGTCGGCTCCCTGATCAAACGCAAGGGGATTGATCTGCTGATCCGCTCGCTGGCTGCCCTGATGGCATCGGGGGAGGAGGCCCAGTTGCTGATCATTGGCAGCGGCCCGGAGCGGGAAGCATTGATGGCGTTGGCTGTCGAGCTCGGGGTGGCCGAGCGGGTCCACTTTTTGGGCGAGCGGCCGGACAGTGCCGCTATCTTGCGGGGCGGGGTGGATCTGCTGGTCTCTGGAGCCCGTGAGGAGGTGTTTGGTCTGACGTTGGCGGAGGCGGGCATGTTGGGGCTCCCGGTCAGTGCCTACCGAGTGGGCGGCATCCCCGAAGTGGTGGAAGAGGGGGTGACCGGTTTGCTGGCAACCCCGGGGGATTGGGCCGAGATGGCTGATCACTGGCGGCAATTGAGCAATCCGCAGCGCCGATGTGAAATGGGGCGGGCCGCTCAGTTGCGTGCCGCACAGTTGTTCACGGTGGCGCGCTA
This sequence comes from Aeromonas sp. 603079, assembly GCF_049172135.1. Lineage (NCBI taxonomy): Bacteria > Pseudomonadati > Pseudomonadota > Gammaproteobacteria > Aeromonadales > Aeromonadaceae > Aeromonas > Aeromonas sp. 603079. The sequence goes on from NZ_JAAKPX010000003.1 coordinate 124,746, forward strand.
TGTCGACGGGGTCACGGCGGTGTGGGACGCCGCGCTGGCTGGTCGTTGGCACGCCACGGCCCCCACACCCTTCCGACCACTCATGCATTGGGCGGGGCAACGCCTCCTTGCCAGAGGTCGCAATATGCTGGCGAGTGGGATGGCAAGAGTGGCGCAAAAAGTGCAACTGGGGTTTGGCCGCCGCAAGGTGCCAGAGTAAGGGAGCAGCAAGATGAGCATGCAAACTGAGCCGGTGTTCGGAAAGGTCATCGTTGTGGATCCTATCCCGTTTCGCGGTGGCTCCAAGGTTGCGACCGAAGTGCTGCTCGATGAGTTGGCCAAACGGATGCCCGGGCTCACATGCCATGTGTTGACCCAGGATCCCGACTCCTGGTCCCGTTGTCAGCATCATCCTCTTTGGTTGCCCCACATATTGAAGGGGCGGGAGTCCGGCATCGGTTATCTGCTTAAACAGGGGTGGCAGACCCTGCTGATCCTCTGGCTGGTGTTGCGTCTGGGGCAGGTGAAGTGCCTGGTGGCGGCGTCCGGGCCGGGGGTGGATCTCTGCTGTTACTGGGCTGCCCGCTGGTTGCGGTGCCGGGTGGTTCAGCTGATCCATGGCCCTGTGGGGTGCTCGGGGCTCTCTGCCAGAGCCTTGCAACGGGCGAGTTTAGTGTTTTATCTCGAATCGACCCGCAGCTCCCTGGCGGCGCTGCTGGCCCGGCTTGGCGAGACCGAGTTCCCGTCACACTGGCAGCCATTTACCAACGGTTTGAGCGAGATTGATTGGCCCAAAGCGACCCTGGGGGGGCACCGGATTTTGTGGGCGGCCTCGTTGCTGCGCTGGAAGGGGCTGGAGACCATGCTTGCCGCCCATCAGATGATCCCTGACGCTCGCCCCGAGCTGATGGTGTGCTATCTGCAGCCCAAGGGCACGCTGCAACCCTGCAGCCAGCCTCAGCCACAGCTGCCAGACACGCACTGGTATGCCAACCCCGCCAATCTTGACGAGATCCGATCTCAATGCGGCATTTTTGTCTCCACCAGTCATCAGGAACCCTTTGGTCTCTCCATTCTGGAGGCCATGGCGGCAGGATTATGCGTAGTGATCCCGGCCGATGGCGCCTGGTGGGATCGACACCTCACCGATGACGTGAATTGCTGCAAATATCAGCCAAACGATCCCGGCGATCTGGCGCGGGTGCTGGCCAGCCTCAATGCCATGCCCGACGTGGTCAAGCGACTTGGCCATCATGCCCGCCTGCATGCCATGGTCCATTACAACGCGGCGGATACCTATCAAAGCACACTGGATCAGTGGGAAGGTATGTTGCGATGGGATGCGTTGAGCCTTGCCGTGAGTGGTTAGCGCTTGCTTGGCCAGCAGGCGTGGCGGTTGCCGGTGCCACTGCTCAACTGAAGGTCCACGGATTTTTCTTGGTTGGCCCGTTTATCCCTCTCTCATTATTGCTGACTATTACTGAACGAGAACAATTATCATCGTTGCTGATGAAGAGGGATATTTACGCTTTGGTTAATTAGTCAAGGTGACGTTAAGGTAAATAGTATGAGTGTGAGCGGTAACATCTGTAACCTGATAAACGAGTTCGCCGCCAATTAAATATTATCACTTTGTTGCAGATGGTCTGCTGATGAACTGTTTATCTTACCGTAAAATTGAATGTGAATTCATGATGATGCGTAAACATATCCACCGTCGCGATATTTTACTCGTCTCGACATCGGATGATAAAGCATATCTGGATACCCTCCGATATGAATACATCATCTGCATCTTCTTACTGCTCAGGTTCAACAGACGGGGATGCAACCAGGGGCGCTGCCGCTAGTGCTTTCCGGCAGAGACCATCTGCGCGAATTTACGGGAAATTCTGCCATGAAGGCCCTGGCAGCAAGGGCTGAGCGGGTCTCTTGTTCCTGCCATGATTTGGTGTTGCAAACCGTGCTGAGTCAGATTTAAAGCCAGTAAAATATGCAATTCAGTGAGTAAAGGTATATTTGATTGAACATTTATTGTCGGGTGTCAATACTGTGAAATAAGCGGCATGGCACAGTCATTCCGCATGTTAATTTAACTGGGAACAAAAGGGTATTTGGTCCGGTGATTAATTATTTGCTGTCCAATTAAGTTCATAAAATTTATTTCCCTGCCAAATATCTCTTTGGGGGTAATTAATTCTGTTTGTGATGTGGCTCGCTATGTAAATAGGGGGAAGCCGGTCGAAGTTGATAGAGATCAATACTGTGATGTGGGTGAGTCCTTAGCATTTATTAAGCATTTACCAAACAAGTGCTCACTACGGGAATAACTAGAATGGTCGAGGATAATTTTTTATCGGCTCATGGGATTAATCGCCGTGATTTTATGAAATTGTGTGCCGGGATGGCCGCAACCTTGGGATTAAGTCAGCATGCCGTCGCCAAGATGGCCACCGCGCTCACCAGCCCCGAGCGGCCGCCGGTGATCTGGATTGGGGCGCAGGAGTGCACCGGTTGTACCGAATCGCTGCTGCGCGCCACTCACCCCACCATCGAGAACCTGATCCTCAACACCATTTCGTTGGAGTACCACGAGGTGCTCTCGGCGGCCTTTGGTCATCAGGCGGAAGAGAACAAGCACAACGCCATCAAGCGCTATAAAGGCAAGTATGTGCTGGTGGTGGATGGCTCCATTCCGCTCAAAGATGGTGGTGTCTACTGCATGGTGGCCGGTGAGCCTATCGTCGACCATATTCGCCGTGCCGCCAGTGATGCCGCTGCCGTCATCGCCATCGGCTCCTGCGCCGCCTGGGGCGGTGTGCCTGCTAGCGGCGGCAACCCGACCGGTGCCGTCAGTCTCGAAGAAGCCCTCGGCAATATCGGCACCCCAATCATCAATATCCCGGGCTGCCCGCCCAATCCCCACAACTTCCTCACCACGGTTGCCTACTACATCACCTACGGCAAGCTGCCGGCGCTGGATAGCAAGAAGCGTCCGCTGTTTGCCTATGAGCGGCTGATCCACGAGAACTGCGAGCGCCGTCCGCACTTCGATGCAGGGCGTTTTGCCAAGGAGTTTGGCGATGAGGGCCACCGGCAGGGCTGGTGTCTCTACCATCTGGGCTGCAAGGGGCCGGAGACCTACGGCAACTGCTCGACCCTGGAGTTCTGCGATGTGGGCGGCGGCATCTGGCCGGTCGGCATCGGTCACCCCTGTTATGGCTGCAACGAGCAGGGGGTCGGTTTTAGCAAGGGGATCTTCCAGCTCGCCAAGGTCGAGAACCCGACCCCGCGGGTGGATAAACCCGATGTGAAAATTCAGGAGGGGGGCTATACCTCGCCCACCGCGACTGGCCTGATCGGTGGCGCCCTCGGGGTGCTGGTGGGGGTGAGTCTGATGACGGTGCGTGAACTCGGTCGCCAGCAGAAGCGCCACGAAGCCGGGCAGCACCCATCACGGGAGGAGTAACCGTGAACAGACGCAACTTCCTCAAATTTGCCTCCGTCGGTGCGCTGGCGGCGGGCACAGCCGTACCCGGCACCGCACTGGCGGCGGCCAAGAACAAGCCGCCCATTCCCGGCGCGCTCGGTATGTTGTATGACTCCACCCTTTGCGTCGGCTGTCAGGCCTGTGTGGCGGAGTGTCAGCGCCTTAACGGCAATCCGGCCAATCCAGCCGGGGCGCAAACCTGGTCCAACAACGACAAGCTGACCCCCTACACCAACAACATCATTCAGGTGTGGAAGAGCGGCACTGGCGAGCACAAGGATCAGCTGGTGGATGGCTATGCCTACATCAAGAAGCAGTGCATGCACTGTGTCGATCCCAACTGCGTCTCTGTCTGTCCGGTGCAGGCTCTTAAAAAAGATCCCAAGACAGGCATCGTTCACTACGACCCGAGCGTCTGCACCGGCTGTCGCTACTGCATGGTGGGTTGCCCGTTCGATGTGCCCAAATATGACTATGACAACCCGCTGGGGGCGATCCACAAGTGCGAGCTCTGCAACCAGAAGGGGCTTGAGCGGATCGATCAGGGCAAGTTGCCCGGCTGCGTCGAGGTGTGCCCCACCGGCGCCGTCATCTTTGGCACCCGCGAGGAGCTGATGGCCGAGGCCAAGCGTCGTCTGCTGGCGACTCCGGGCAGTGAGTACGCCTATCCGCGCCAGACCCTCTCTGCCAACGACCCTTACCTGCACGAGGTGCCCAACTACCAGCCTTACGTCTATGGCGAGAAAGAGGGGGGCGGCACCCAGGTGCTGGTGCTGGCCGGGGTGCCCTATACCAAGCTCGACATGCCCGATCTGCCGGAGCTCTCCTCCGGTGCCCGCTCCGAGCATATCCAGCACACCCTCTACAAGGGGATGGTGCTGCCCATGGTGGTGCTGACTGGCCTTTCGGTGCTCATTCGCCGCAACACCAAGAATGGTCACGATCATCATCACGATGATGGCCATGATCAGGGGAGGGCGCAGATCAAGGATCAGGGCACCACAAAGGGAGGCAAGGATCATGAGTAATCACAAGGCGTATCCCCTCGGCGGCAAGCTGGTCAGCTGGCCTGTGCTGGTGCTGGCCCCCTTTGCCGTGCTGTGCGGCATGTTGATTTTAAAACGCCTCGTCTTCGGGCTGGGCTCGGTCACCGATCTGAATGGCGGTTATCCCTGGGGACTCTGGATCTCGTTCGATCTCTTGATCGGCACCGGTTTTGCGTGCGGTGGCTGGGCGCTGGCCTGGGCCGTCTACGTGTTCAACCGGGGCGAGTATCACCCCCTGGTGCGTCCGGCGCTGCTGGCGAGCCTCTTTGGTTATTCCCTGGGGGGGCTCTCCATCACCATCGACGTGGGGCGTTACTGGAACCTGCCGTACTTCTACCTGCCCGGTCACTTCAACACCTCCTCGGTGCTGTTCGAGACGGCGGTCTGCATGACCATCTATATCGGGGTTATGGCGCTGGAGTTCGCTCCCGTGCTGCTGGAGAAGTTCGGTTGGAAGGCGTCACTCATTCGCCTCAACAAGATCATGTTCTTCGTGCTGGCGCTGGGGGCTCTGCTGCCCACCATGCACCAATCCTCCATGGGCTCGTTGATGATAGTGGCGGGGGAGAAGATCCATCCGCTCTGGCAAAGCTACGAGCTGCTGCCGGTCTTTTCGCTGCTGACCGCATTTATCATGGGCTTCTCCATCGTGGTATTTGAGGGCTCCTTGGTGCAGGCGGGACTGGCGGGGCGTGGCCCCAACGAGAAGTCGCTCTTCTACAAGCTGACCCAGGTGATCGACATCTTCCTGATCCTGTTTGTGGCGCTGCGCTTTGCCGAGATCGTCATCCACGACAAGTCGGCCTACCTCTCCGAGTTCAATCGCTACTCCATCATGTTCTGGAGCGAGATCGCGCTGATGATATTCCCGCTGCTGGTGTTCCACTGGGACAAGAGCCGCCGGGATTCGCGCATGTTGTTCCTGGGGGCCCTCAGCATGCTGCTGGGCGCCGCCCTCTGGCGACTGGATTACTCCTTGCTCGCCTTCAACCCCGGCAATGGCTACCACTACTTCCCCTCCGCGGAGGAGGTGCTGATCTCTCTGGGCTTTGTTGCCATCGAGGTGTGTGCCTATTTGCTGTTGATCCGGCTCTTGCCGGTACTGCCATCACTTGAACGTGTTCACCAAGATTATCAGGCCCGAGGGAAAGCCAACGTATGAGCCAACGTATCACCATAGACCCCATCACCCGCATTGAGGGGCACCTGCGTATCGACTGCGAAATCGAAGGCGGTAAAGTGACCAAAGCCTGGTCGTCCGGCACCATGTGGCGCGGCATGGAGGAGATCGTCAAGGGCAACGACCCGCGCGATGCCTGGATGATAGTGCAGCGCATCTGCGGGGTATGTACCTCCATTCACGCCATCGCCTCGGTGCGGGCGGTGGAGAACGCCATTGGCGCCAAGGTGCCGGTCAACGCCCAGTACATCCGCAACCTCATCATCGCGGCCCACAACATCCACGATCACATCGTCCACTTCTACCAGCTCTCCGCGCTGGACTGGGTGGACATCACCGCGGCCCTTGAGGCCAATCCGCAAAAAGCGGCGGACATGCTCAAGGGGGTATCAACCTGGTCCCTCAACAGTGCCGATGAACTGACCAAGGTGCAGGACAAGATCCGCGCGCTGGTGGCGAGCGGCCAGCTCGGCATCTTTGCCAACGGTTACTGGGGTCACAAGGAGATGAAGCTGAGCCCGGAGGTAAACCTCATCGCCGTGGCCCACTACCTGCAGGCGCTGGAGTGCCAGCGCGATGCCAACCGCATTGTCGCCATCCTCGGTGGCAAGAGCCCGCACATCCAGAATCTGGCGGTGGGCGGCGTGGCCAACCCCATCAATCTGGATGCACCTAGCGTGCTCAATCTCGAGCGACTGCTCTATGTGAAGAGCTTTATCGACCGGCTCGGCGAGTTTATCGAGCAGGTCTACAAGGTGGATGCCGCCATCATCGCTGCCCACTACCCCGAGTGGCTGAGTCTGGGGCAGGGGGCCAAGCACTACCTGAGCGTGCCGGAGCTCCCCACCGACGGTGACGGCGGCAGCTTCCTGATGCCGGGCGGCTATATCGAGAATGGCAATCTGACGGGTTATCGCCCCATCGAGAGTCATCAGGATGGCTGGCTGATGGAGGGCATCGCCGAGAGCAACAAGCATGCCTGGTACAAGGATGACGAGCCCCTCAAGCCGTGGGAGGGTAAGACCGAGCCTAATTACACCGGCTGGCAGGATGACGGCAAATACTCCTGGGTCAAATCCCCCACCTTCTACGGCAAGGTGGTGGAGGTGGGGCCGCTCGCCGACTTGCTGGTGAAACTGGCCGCCAAACACCCGGAGACAGTGGCGCACTTCGACCAGTTGAATGGCATCTACAAGGCGCTCACCGGCTCTGCCATCAAGACCGAACAGCTGCACTCCACCATGGGTCGCATCATCGGTCGAGCGGTGCGCTGCTGTGTGCTCAAAGACACCCTGGCGCACCAGTGGAAGGCGCTGGTGGACAACATCGGCAAGGGGGATACCACCGCCTACATCAAGGCGGAGATCCCGGCGGATAAAGAGTTTCGCGGGGTGGGCTTTGAAGAGGCGCCGCGCGGCATGCTCTCCCACTGGATCGTCATCAAGGGTGGCAAGATCGAGAACTATCAGGCGGTGGTGCCATCGACCTGGAACTCGGGCCCGCGCAACTTCAACGATGAACCCGGCCCCTACGAGCAATCTCTGGTGGGCACCCCGGTGGCGGATCCCGCCAAACCGCTGGAGGTGGTGCGCACCATCCACTCGTTCGACCCCTGCATGTCCTGCGCGGTTCACGTGGTGGATACCCAGAATGGCGAAACAACTCAGGTTAAGGTGCTGTGATGAACACCTTGATCCTGGGCGTGGGTAACCTGCTCTTGAGCGATGAGGCCGTCGGCGTCCGCATTGTCGAGGCGCTGGGGCGCGAATACCGTTTTGCCCCCGGCATCGAGCTGCTCGATGGCGGCACGGCTGGCATGGAATTGCTCGAAGCGATGGCCAGTCGCGATCACATCATTCTGGCGGATGCGGTGCGCAGCGGTAATCCGCCGGGCACCGTAGTGACTCTGAAAGATGAGGAGATCCCGACCCTGTTTGGCCGCAAGATCTCCCCCCATCAGCTGGGGCTGGCGGACGTGCTCTCGGCGCTGCACATGACGGGGGAGTCGCCCAAGCGGCTCACTCTGATCGGCATAGAGCCTGAATCCCTCGAACCGCGCATCGGCCTTACCCCAGTGGTGGTGGCGGCCATGGGGGAGGCGACGGATCGGATCTTGACCCTGCTGGCCAGTGTCGGTGCCCCTGCCATCCCGCTCTCTGAGCAGGAGAAAGCTGAACAAGCGCGGGAGGGCCTATGGCGCAGTCCCATTTAAGCGAGGTTGAGAGAGTGCTGGAGAGAGTACCGGAGACGGCACAGGAGTTTGCCGGTTTTGCCACCAATCCAGCACCCTTGCTGGTAGCCCAGTACGAGCGGATCGCTCGCGAAGAGATGCAGGCGTTGCCCTTCTATCACCCGGACATGCCCATAGTGGCGGAGTGCGTGCTGTTTGAAGGTCAGTGGCTTGGCTGTGTGCTCACCCCCTGGATGCTGAGCGTGGTGGTGCTGCCGGGGCCGGATCAGCTTTGGCCGGTGCGCAGCAGCAGCGATCGACTCGCCCTGCAGCTCCCCTGCGGCAACATGACCTTTATGGTGGGTGAACTGCCCGAGACGGGTCAGCTGTTGTCCTGCTCCCTGATGTCGCCGCTCGATCCCAATCTCGGTGCCGGGGAGGGGCGCGTGCTGGTGAGCAGCACCCTCAAGATGCTGCTCTCCTTGCCGGTGCAGCAAGGGGCTGGCGGCGTGGATCTGGGTCGCAGACGGCTATTCGGTGCCCGGCGCGGTCAACCGGCATAGTCGCTAGGTTTCACGCGAAATCAAGTTTAGAATAGGGGGCCATTTTGGCCCCTCACTCCCATGTTCAGACACGCATTCTGCCTCTTTTTTGAGTGATGATCCGTAAGTGGTACAAAACAAGAAGGATCCCCATGACTGTTTCTCGCAATTCCCTTCGCCATTACGCCAGATCCAGCGCTACCGCCCTGTTGACCCTGCTGTTGGGCACCGCTTCTCACGCGGCGCTGGCTGCTGCCCAATTTGTGCCTGCCGAGCTCAAGCTCGCCATCGGAGCCGAACCCACCGAAGGGTTTGACCCTCTGCTTGGCTGGAGTCACGGCAGCTACCTGCTGCTGCACAGCCCGCTGCTCAAACAAAACGCCGATCTCAGTTGGCAGGATCTGCTCACCCAAGCGGTGACCCCGAGCAAGGATGGCAAGGGGTGGCTCATTACCCTCAAGCCTGACCTGAAATTCTCCAACGGCGCGCCGCTCACCGCCGAAGATGTGGCCTTTACCTACAACAGCGCGGCCAAGGGTGGCGGCAAGATCGACATGGGCAACTTTGTCTCGGCCAAGGTGCTCTCGCCCACCGAGGTTGCCATCACTCTTAGCGCCCCTCAGAGCACCTTCGTCAACGTGCTGGGATCCTTGGGGATAGTGTCGAAGAAGGATTACGACGCAAAAGCCTATGCCCAAAAACCGGTCGGTGCCGGCCCCTACCGATTGGTGAGCTTCCTGCCCGGTCAGCAACTGGTGGTAGAGGCGAACCCCTATTACGCCGGTGGCAACAATGACTTCAAACGGCTGGTCTTTGTCTTTATCGATGAAGAGAGCGCCTATGCTGCTGCCCAGAGTAGCCAGCTTGATGTGGTGCGCATTGCCCCGTCGCTGGCGCCCACCGTGCCTTCTTCCCTCAAGCTCTGGGTGCGGCCGAGTGTGGAGAACCGCGGTATCGTTTTCCCCATTCCGCCAGCGGGTGGCAAGGATGCCAAGGGTTATCCCATCGGCAACGACGTGACCTCGGATGTGGCGGTGCGCCGTGCCATCAACTACGCCATCGACCGCAAGCTGCTGGCCGACCAGCTGCTGGAGGGGCACGCCATCCCCGCTTACAGCGCGGTAGAAGGCTTGCCCTGGCTGAACAAAGCCACCGCCTTTAAGGATGGCGATGCCGCCCACGCCAACGCCCTGCTCGACGAAGCGGGCTGGAAGATGGGCAGTGACGGCATTCGCCACAAGGGCGACCTGCGCGCAGCCTTTACCCTCTGGTACATCAGCGGTGATAGCACCCGCCGGGATTTGGCGGAAGCGGTGCGGGCCATGCTCAAACCCATCGGCCTTGAGGTGAGCCTCAAGTCCGGCAGCTGGGAGCAGGTGGAGCGGGAGATGCACGCCAACCCGGTGCTGATGGGGTGGGGGAGTCTGGATCCCATGGAGCTCTATCACCACTACCAGAGCGGCTCCGGTGGCGTGGAGTTCTACAACCCGGGCTACTACAGCAACCCTGTGGTGGATGGCCACCTCAAGCAGGCGCTGGATGCCCCGAACTGGCAGGCGGCCGTGCCGTTCTGGCAGCAGGTGGAGTGGGATGGCAAAACGGGCGCCGGAGTGCAGGGAGATGCCGCCTGGGCCTGGCTGCTCAATGTGCAGCACACCTATCTCGCCAACCGTTGCATCGATCTTGGCAAGGGGGCGCCGGAAATCCACGGTAGCTGGTCACTCCTCAACAACCTGCAGGATTGGCGGTGGACGTGCCGCTAAGTTCGTCCACTATGATGAGCGTCACGGTGAAAGCCCTGCTGCGTCTGGCAGGGCTTTTATGCTTGGTGTCGGTCGCCACCTTTGTGTTGCTCAGCTACTCCCCTATCGATCCCATCAAAGCCTATATCGGCAACGATCTGCTCCATGTGCCGCCGGAGCAGTACGCCCGCATCGCCGCTCGCTGGGGGCTGGATCAGCCGCTCTGGCTGCGCTACTGGCACTGGTTTAGCCAGGTGCTGCAGGGGGATCTCGGCTACTCCATGCTCTACAACGCGCCTGTGGGTGAAGTCATAGGCCAGCGCTTTGCTGCCTCTTTCCTGCTGCTGGCGGGCGCCTGGCTGCTCTCCGGCTTTTTCGGGATTTTGCTGGGCCTCTGCGCCGGTCGCTATCTCAATCGCTGGCCCGATCGCCTTATTTGCCGTTTTGCCTACCTACTCGCCTCCTTGCCCACCTTCTGGGTCGGCCTGTTGCTGCTCGCCCTGTTTGCGGTGCACTGGCCGCTACTGCCGGTCTGCTGCGCCTGGACGCCGGGCCTCTCCGCAGATGAGGCTGATTGGGCTATGCGAGCACGCCATCTGTTGCTGCCGGTCACCACCCTGGCGCTGCTAGGGGTGGGCAATATCGCGCTGCACACCCGGGGGCGGGTGGCCGAGGTACTGGATAGCGACTTTATCCGCTACGCCCGCGCTCAGGGGGATGGCGGTTGGCCCATGCTGCGTTTTCATGTGCTGCGCCATGCCCTGACCCCGGCGCTTTGCCTGCAGTTTGCCTCCCTTGGCGAGCTGATTGGCGGCTCGCTCTTGGCCGAGAAGGTCTTCTCCTACCCGGGGCTCGGCCAGGCCACCGTGGATGCGGGGCTGCGGGGGGATATCCCCTTGCTGATGGGAATCGTGCTCTTCTGCACCCTGCTGGTCTTTATTGGCAATACGGTGGCCAATTTGCTGCTGGCCCGTATCAATCGGGGTTGGGAGGGCGAGCATGCTGTTTAATCCGCTTCCCTCCATACTGCGGCTGGTTTTTGCCCTGCTCGGATTGGCGCTGTTGGCCACTTACGGCTGGAGCCTCTCTCATCAGGATGTGCCGATGGATCTGCTGGCGCGCCAGCAGCCCCCCTCGTTGGTGCACTGGTTCGGTACCGATCAGATGGGGCGGGATCTCTGGTTGCGGGCCTTTCAGGGCACCCTCACCAGTCTGGAGCTGGGGATCAGCACGGCCTTGTGCAGCGGCCTGCTGGCCATGGTGGCGGCCAGCCTCTCGCTGGTTCATCCCAGGTGCGATGCGGCGGTGCGGCTGGTGATCGACGCCATGCTGGCGCTGCCCCATATGCTGCTGCTGATCCTGATCTGCTTTACCGCAGGGGGCGGCATGCGCGGGGTGATCCTGGCGGTGGCGCTCACCCACTGGCCCAAGCTGGCGCTCATTCTCTGCGCCGAGGCGCGGCGCATCGCCAGCAGCGACTACGTGGTGCTGGCGCGCTGTCAGGGGATGGGAACGCTGCGCCGCTGGCGCACCCACCTGCTGCCGGGGCTGCTGCCCCAATGGTTTATCGGCACCCTGCTGATGTTCCCCCACGCGGTGCTGCACAGCGCCGCGCTGAGCTTTCTCGGCTTTGGCCTGGCGGCCCACGAGGCCTCGCTGGGCTTGCTGCTGGCCGATGCCCTGCGTTATCTGGCCGGTGGCGGTTGGTGGCTGGCGCTCTTCCCGGGGCTGATGTTGCTGCTGCTGGTTCTGCTATTTGATCAGGCTACCCGCGCCTTGCAACAGCTGTTGTGGCACAGGAGTGAACCATGCTGAGTTTTGATCAGGTGACCATAGAGGCGGCCCACTACTCCTGGCTGGGGCGGCGCAGCTGGCAGCCTTTGCTGACCGATATCAGCCTGCAACTGGCGCCGGGAGAGATAGTGGCGCTGGTGGGGGGGAGCGGCGAGGGCAAGAGCCTGCTGTTGCAAAGCGCCCTGACATTGCTGCCGGACAACCTGAGGATGCGCGGCAGCATCTCCCTCGATGGCTCGCCTCTGTGCGATGCCAGTAGGGCCCGTCTGCGCGGTCACACCCTCTGCTATGTGCCACAGGGGGTAAGCGCCCTCAATCCATTGCTGACGGTGGAGCGTCAGCTGGGACGGGCGGCACGCCTCTGCGGCCAGAGCGGTTCTCGCGAGCGGCTCGGCGAGCAGCTGCTGCGCTACCAGCTGCCCGCCACCACCCTGGACAGCTATCCGCGCCAGCTCTCCGGCGGCATGGCCAAGCGCATTCTGGCCTGCACAGCGGCCCTTGGCGGCGCCCGCTACATTCTGGCGGACGAGATCACCGCTTGGCTCGACGAGGGGCTGGCCTGCCAACTGCTCACCCAGTTGCGTGAATTGGCCAATCAGGGCAGCGGCATCCTCTGGGTGACCCACGATCTGGCGCTGGCGGCCCGCTTTGCCGATCGCATCGTGGCCCTGCATCAGGGCCAGGTGAGCGATACCTTGAGTTGTCACCATCTGCGCCAGGGGCAGGGGAGCGAGATGCTGCGCGCCCACTGGCAGGCGCTGCCGGAGTTCAATGCACTCTTCTCTGTGCCGGAGGTTTCCTGATGTTTGAAGTACGGGATTTCACCATCGCCCAGGGGGGACGCCCCCTCTGGCAGGGGTTGTCGCTGACGGTGAAAGCGGGCGAGCGGCTAGGGATATCTGCGCCAAGCGGCCATGGCAAGACCACCTTAGGGCGGGTATTGGCCGGTTGGCAACCGGTTCGGGCGGGCGGGCAGATCCTGCTGGATGGGCAGCCTGTGCCTGAACGGGTAAAAGGCTACAACCCCATCCAGCTGGTGCCCCAGCACCCCGAACTCACCTTCAATCCCTATCGCACCACCGGGCAGGCGCTGTGGGATGTATGGCGTCCCGATGACGCCATGCTGGCTCGCTTTATGGTCAAGCCTGCGTGGCTCAGTCGTAAACCCGGCCAGCTCTCCGGTGGCGAGCTGGCCCGCATCGCGCTGCTGCGTGCCCTAGATCCTCGCACTCGTCTGCTGATTGCCGATGAGGTGACTGCCCAGCTGGACCCGCAAGTTCAGCGCCAGCTCTGGCTGGAGTTGATGGTTGAATGCGAGCAGCGCGGGCTTGGTATGCTTGTCTTCAGCCACCAGCAGGCACTGCTGCGCCAGATCTGCCATCGGGTGCTGCGCTTTGGTGAGATGCAGCCCGTGACTGGTGTATTGGCTGAAAATGCGGCTTGAGGGTTAGTTCCCCCTCATCCCCAGCCCTTCTCCCGCAAGGGGAGAAGGGGGCAGACGGTGCCATCTCGCTAGGCTCGGGGTTTAGGGTTTGGAGAACCTTGGGGTTTGAAAATATGGCTGGTTGTTATGCTCGAAGCCCCTCTGAGGGGGATGAGGGAGTCGTATTATTGCAGCATGCTGTCGGCATTCACAAACCGATTCCCTCTACCTGGGGAGAGGGTCAGGGTGAGGGGACGCGAGTATGAGGCGCGGGCCATTCGGTATAGAGAGAGAACGCCTGATAAGGTTTGTAGATAAAGAGAGGGAGGTATCAGCCTCCCTCTCTTGTTTTCTACCGTTATCAGCGGCGTTTAACCGGTTCAGGCACTGGCCAGCCAGTTAAGCCAGGCATCCATCCCTTCGCCCGTGGTGGCGCTGACCTGGATCACCTGAATATAGGGGTTGACCCGTTTGGCGTTCTCGATGCAGCGGGCCACGTCAAAGCTGACGTAGGGCAGCAGATCGATCTTGTTGATCACCATCAGCTGGGCGGCGGCGAACATGTCCGGGTATTTCAGCGGCTTCTCTTCCCCCTCGGTGACGGAGAGAATCGCTACCTTGTACTTCTCGCCGAGATCGAAGCTGGCGGGGCAGACCAGATTGCCGACGTTTTCGATAAAGAGGATGCCCCCTTCATTGGCGGGCAGCTGGTGGCAGGCGTCGTGGACCATTTTGGCATCCAGGTGGCAGCCCTTGCCGGTGTTGATCTGCACAGCAGGGACGCCGGTGGCACGGATGCGATCCGCATCTCTGCTTGTCTGCTGATCCCCTTCGATCACCGCACAGGGGCGCTTGTCTGCCAGCTGGCGCAAGGTTTCGCACAGCAAAGTGGTCTTGCCTGAACCCGGGCTCGACACCAGATTGAGCACCAGCTGTGCCGCCTCGTCGAAGTGTTCGCGGTTGTGGGCGGCCAGCGCATTGTTCTTGGCCAGCACATCCATCTCGATGGCGATCAGCTGGCGCTGCCCCATGCCGGGCACCGACAACCCCGCTTCCCCTTTGCCGTAGTGCAGATCAGCCTGCTGATGGTCATGGTCATGGTCATGGTCATGGTCATGGTCATGGCTGTGGCTGTGATCATGGGGATGTGCGTGGGAATGGCCGTGGTCATGAGATTGGGCATGATCATGATGATGGTCGTGGGGGTGATCATGGTGGTGCTCATGGGGGTGATCATGCCCCTCATGGCTTATGGGAGCCCGTTCCCCGTGGTAGTGGTGATGGACATCCCCCTGATGGTGGTAGTGGTGGTGAATGATCAGGGTACGCGGCGCACTCTGCTTGTGGTCATGATGGTGATGGGCGTCATGATCATGATGATGGTCGTGCTCATGACCATGTTTATGGTGATGTTCATGCTCGTGATCGTGCTCATGGCCGGCGATCCGCGCCTGGCCGCATCCGCATACGCTACACATATCAACTTACCTCGATGTCGGTGATGCGCAGGCTATCACCCTGCGCGACTCGTAATTTGTATCCGCCACACTCGGGGCAGGCCTGCCCGCGCTCGGTGAGGGTGACCGTCTGGTTGCAGTCGTAACACCAAGCCTCTGCCGCCTGGTGCTGAAAGTGCAGCTGGGCCCCTTCGACGGCGGAGCCCTTGGCGGCAGCCTCGAAACAGAAGGCAATTGTGTCCGGGTCGACGCAGGAGAAGCTGCCAACCTCGAGCCAGAGGGCGGTCACCTTGGTAAACCCCCGCTGGGTGGCCTGCTCGGCCGCCAGATCGATGGCAGCCATGGCCAGAGACATTTCGTGCATGGTGACTCCTTAACCGATATGGGGAGGAGCAGTGATTCCTCCCTGTAATTGACGGAACGGCATGGCCGCTCAACAGATCCGCGGCAGCAGCTCCCCTTGCGGCAGCTCCAGATAACGGCGGCTACCCCAGGGGTTGTTGAGGATCACCTTGTGGCGATCGCTCGCCTGAACCACGCCGATCTGGCTTGCCGCGGGGTTGAATTGCCGCAAGATGCCCAGTGCGTCCTGCGCCTGTTCGGCAGGCAGGGCCAGCACCATGGTCCCCTCGTTGGCGAGATCATGGGGCTCGAAACCGTAGAGCTCGCACAGGCCGCGCACCGGATCGCACACCGGAATGGCGGACTCCTCCAGCTCGATGGCAACGCCGGAGGCGCTGCTCCACTCGTTGAGCACGGCGGCAAGGCCACCGCGGGTGGCGTCGCGCAGGGCGTGAGGGGTAATACCCGCTTTTAGCAGCGCTTCGACCTGTGGCCAGAGGGTGGTGCAGTCGCTTTTCAGATCAGAGCCCAGTTGCAGGGCGTCGCGGGCCATCAGGATGCAGGCGCCGTGGCTGCCGATATCCCGCGACACCAGAATGGCGTCACTGGCCTTGAGATTGCGAACCGAGATGCCCCGGCTCTGTTCGGGCAGGGGGAAGGTACCGACCCCGCTGGTGTTGATAAAGATCTTGTCTGCCGCTCCCTTGGTCACCACCTTGGTGTCGCCGCAGACGATGCGGGCGCCGCTCTTGGCAAGCTCGGCCGCCATCGACTCGACGATGCGGGCAAGATCGGCGTAGGGGAAGCCCTCCTCGATGATAAAGCTGCAGCTCAGATACTCGGGCTTGGCTCCCATCATGGCGAGATCGTTGACCGTACCGGCGATGGCCAGCTTGCCGATATCGCCCCCCTCGAAGAACAGCGGCGAGACGGTAAAGCTGTCGGTGGTGAAGGCGACGGGGCCGTTTACCGGCAGCAGGGCGGCATCTTCACCGCGCAGCAGGATCTCGTTGCCAAAGTGGCGAAAGAAGAGCTGGTTGATCAGCTGGTTCATTTCTACACCGCCGCCGCCGTGGCTTAACTGAATTTCTCTCATTGGATCCCCATATATCGGTAGTAGGCATTGCAGGCCCCTTCGGAGCTGACCATGCAGCTGCCCATGGGCTGGGTCGGGGTGCAGCCCCGGCCAAAGACTTTGCACTGGTTCGGTTTGGCCAGGCCGCGCAGGATATCGGCGCACTGGCACGCCTTGTGGTCATCGATGGGAGTCTGATTGAGTTGAAAGTGGCGTTCCGCATCGCGCTTGGCAAAAGCATCGCGCAGGCGCAGGGCGGAGGCGTTGATATCGCCAAGACCCCGCCAGCGAAAGTGCTCGCGGGTCTCGAAAAAGCGCTCGACCAGCCGCTGGGCGGCTTTATTGCCGCTGGCGGTGACGGCGCGGCTATATTGCACCTCCAGCGCGTAGCGACCCTCCACCTTCTGGCGCACCATCATCAAGAGCGCCTCCATCACATCCACCGGCTCGAAACCGCTCACCACCACAGGCACCTGATAGCGATCGACGATGGGCAGGTAGATATCGGCGCCTGTGATGACGCTGACGTGGGAGGGGCCGATAAAGGCGTTCACCTTGGCCACCCCGTCGGCCATCACCGCATGAATGGCGGGGGGCACCAGCACATGGTTGATATGAAACAGGAGGTTATCGACCTCTTGCTCTTCAGCGGCGGCCAGCAAGGCGGCGGTCATGGGGGTGGAGGTCTCGAAACCGATGGCGAAGAAGACCACGGTTTTTTCCGGGTTTTCTTTGGCGATGCGCAGGGCGTCGAGGGGGTCATAGACCGGGCGGATATCGCTCCCCTTGGCCCGCTGCTGGGCCAGCGTACCTTTGGAGCCCGGCACCCGGATCATGTCCCCCAGGGTGACCAGAATGACGCTGGGCTGGCTCGCCAGCTCGATGGCCTGATCGATGCGCTCTTTGGGCATGATGCAGACCGGGCAGCCGGGGCCGTGAACGAACTCGATGCTGGCTGGCAGCAGCTGGTGCAGGCCGTACTTCATGATGGTGTGGGTATGGCCGCCGCACACCTCCATCACCCGCAGCGGCTCGGGCAGGTCTTTGGCCAGTTCTGTAATTTGGGCGGCGAGGGCGCGGATCACCTCGGGCTGGCGAAAGCCCTGAAACAGATCATTCAAGGTCAGCATGGCAAGATATCCTGTTTGGGCATCAGGGCCACCATCTGGCGGAAGCTCTCGAGGCTGGCCTGCGCCTCCTCTTCATCAATCTTGCTCATCACAAAGCCGATGTGGAGCAGCACATAGTCGCCAATGTTGAGAGGCTCTTCGAGCAGCATGCAGCTGACTCGCCGCTGCACCCCCAGGGTATCGACGGTGACGCAGTTATCTTCGGGGTGCAGTTGCACCACCTGAGAGGGGATGGATAGACACATGAATTTCAGGACTCCGACAAGGTGGCACAACCGGCTGTGGCAGGCTGGTGCGTGGCAAGATGGTGGATGGCAAACCAGAGCTGACCGGCGGCGATGCCACCGTCATTGAGCGGCAGGGTTTCGCTGGTCAATACCTGCCGGCCAGCGGCTTCGAGAGCGGGAACAAGCTGGTCCATCAGCACCCGGTTTTGAAAGACGCCGCCCCCGAGCGCCACCGGATAGCCGGGGAAGCGCTCTGCAAGGGCGATGACCAGATTGCTGATGGCGCGGATAAAACCGGCAGCCAGGCTGGCGGTGGAGGTGCCTTTGCGCCGCTCGCTGACAAGGGTATTGATGAGCTCGGCCCACTGGATCTGCAGTGGTCCCTCCGCTGATTGGCTGAGATCAAAGGCGAGGGGGAAGGGCTGTTCATCGGGGGCCAGCTGCAAGGCGGCAGACTCCAGCAAGAGTCCCGCTTCGCCCTCGTAATCCGGGGTATCGATCACTCCCAAGAGTGCTGCCACCGCATCGAACAGACGGCCGATGGAGCTGGTGTAAGGGGCGTTGCGGCCAAGATGCCAGAGCTGGTGCAGGTTGCTGATCCGCTCAAGGGGCAGTTGCTTGATCAACGGAATATCGAGGGTGCTGATCTCTTCCAAATCATAGGATTCGAACAGCAGCCCCAGCAGCTGACGTACCGGCTCGCGAATGGCCGCTTCGCCGCCGATCAGCTTGAAGGGGGCAAGGTGGGCAACGCGCTCAAATCCCTGAATGTCTGCGATCAGCAGCTCGCCGCCCCAGAGGGTGCCGTCATCGCCAAGGCCGGTGCCATCGAAGGCAACACCCAGCACCGGGCCTGTAATGTCATGCTCGGCCATTACTGCCAGCAGGTGGGCGTGATGGTGCTGCACCTCGAGATGGGTTGCACCCTGATCCTGGCAATAGCGTTTGGCCCACTGATGGCTGAGGTAGCCCGGGTGGCGATCCGACACCAGCAGTTCGGGGTTGAGATCGTAGAGTTCGCGAAAGGTCGCCAGGGTCTGCTCGAAGTGCTCCTGCATCGGCAGGTTGTGCAGATCGCCGATATAGGGGCTGTAGATGCGCTGGCGGCCGAAGGCGAGCGCCAGCTGGTTCTTCTGCTGTGCCCCGACTGCCAGCAGCGGCACCTTGACCGCCTCTTGCAGGCTGGGGGTGCAGGGGGCATAACCCCGGGCGAGGCGCAACGTCTGGCGTCGCCCGCCTGCCCACTGCACCAGACTGTCGTCGCACGGGTGCAGGATGGGGCGGTTGTGATCCAGGATGCCGTCAATCTCGTCCCCGAGTTCCCTGACCACTGCCTCGCACTCGATAAGGATCGGGCTGCCGCGCCCATTGGCGCTGGTGGCCACCAACGGCATGGCGCAGGCGTCCTGCAGCAGCTGATGGAGCGGGGTATAGGGGAGCATGACCCCAAGGTAGGGGATGCCGGGAGCGATCCCCTCGGCCAGCGGCGCAGCAGATAGTTGCGATTCTGACGGCCGATCATCGTTTTTGCGTTTGCGCAGCAGAGTAATGGGTCTGGCCTGAGAGGCGAGCAGCTTCCACTCTGCCTCGCAGCCGGTGACATGCAATTTGGCCTCGGCAAGGGAGCCTATCATCACCGCCAGCGGCTTGCGCGCGCGCCGCTTGAGCATTCGTAATCTGGCAACACTCTGTTCATTGCGGGCATCACACATCAGGTGATAACCCCCCATCCCCTTGACCGCAATCAGCGCCCCCGCTTGCAGGGCGCTTGCAGCTGCTTGCAGCGCATCCTCGCGCTCGGCCAGCGCATCGCCGTTGCCGCTGCGCCAGCTGAGATGGGGCCCGCACTCGGGGCAGCTCACCGGCTGGGCATGGTAGCGTCTGTCCAGCGGGTTTTCATAGGCCGCCGCGCAGCGCGGGCACATGGCAAAGTCGGCCATGGCGGTATGGGGGCGGTCGTAGGGGAGGCGGCGGATGATGGTGTAGCGCGGGCCGCAGTGGGTGCAGTTGGTAAAGGGGTAGCGATGGTGGCGATCCGCGGGGTTGGCCACATCCCGGGCGCATGCCTCGCACATCCCCTGATCCGGCGAGATGGCGACCGTGGCCGCGCTCTGCTGCTGGCTCGCTTTAATTCGAAACTGGCCATGAAATTGGTCATCGAAGTCGGGATCATGAGCAAGGGGCAGTTCCCGCTCGCTGAAATGATCGATACGGCTCAGCGGCGGCGCCAATTCCCGCAGTTCGCGGGCAAAGGCGGCCAGCTGCTCAGGCGATCCTTCGGCACCTATGGTGACGCCGTTGGCATCGTTCAAGACATAACCGGCAAGGCCGTGGCGCAGCGCCAGCCCATAGACGAAGGGGCGAAAGCCGACCCCCTGAACTATGCCGTCGATATGAAATTCGCGGCGCAGCCGGTTGGCCACTGGATTGGAAGAGCCAGAGGGGGCGATGGTGGTGCTCATGCCGGCTCCATCTCATCTTGAGTCTGCGGCAAACGCAGCACCCGGCGCTCGTTCTCCTCGCGCCGTACCCAGCCATCCATCTCCATGCGCAGGCAGAACGGAATGGCGTATTTGCGCGACAAACCGGTGATCTCCTTGAGGGATGCCATGTCGATCAGATCTCCCACCTGCTGGCCCGCCAGCACTTCGGCGACCATCTGGTTGTAAAGCTCGGCGTCGTAGTAGATGGGGCCATCGAGCTGCACCAGATACTTGAGTCGCGCCAGATTGCGCAGTTGCTTTTGCAACGCGCCTTTTTGCTGCAAGCCCTGCTGCAGGGCGGCGGGCAGCTTGCGGGTGATAAAGGGATCCAGCTCCACGCCGCCGGGGCCCAGTTTACCGGGCTCGTAACCCTCCTTGCCTTGATCTCGCACCACCTTGAGCACCAGCTGTGCTTCTTCCCCCAAATCATCTTCTGACTCGCCGCTGCCCTGCTGCCACTTGTCATGGTGCAGGCGAACAAGCTGCTCGCTTTTGAGCTGCTGGAGCAGGGCCTGAATGACCGGCAGGGCGATGCCAAAGCGGGTTGCCAGCTCGGCGGCACTCAGCGGTTCGCTGGCCAGCGTGGCGAGCAGCTGGTCGCGGCTTTGGGCCAGCCAGTGGTTGTCCAGCAGCCACTCACCGAGGGGGGTGACCTGCTCTGGCTGCTGGTCAAAGCGGCTGGCCAGCACATAGCTATTGAGCCCCAGTTGCAGGGTGGCCGGGTTGTAGTGCTCCAAGTCATCAGGCAGCTCGCCCAGCAGGGCGTGCAGCGCCTTGCGTCTGGCGGGGTGGATGTCGCCGCACCAGACGATGCGGGCGCCGTGCAGCAGTTCGCTGCTGCCGTGGCGAATGATGGCGAGTGGCTGGCCGAAGAAGCAGGGAATGGGGCTGGTAAAGATCAGTCGCGCCAGCCGGGTATCCTTGATGGGCACGAAACGGGCCCGGCCATGCCAGCTGCCAAGGGCCACCTCGACCTCCTTGTTGTGCAGAGAGGGGCGCAGTGTCTTGTTACTCAGGCTCTCGGCGTTGAGTCGCACGATAAGGTGGGTTGCCGCCTCGCACTGACCGGCAGTGCTGGTAAGGCAGTGACCGCGGGCCACCTCCTTGTGGGGCACTTTTTTCAGGCCCACCGCTACCCTGCAGACGGCGCCAATCTCGTCGACGCTCTGGTGATAGGCCTGCAGGGAGCGCACCTGCACCTCCCGAGCGGCGGGGTAGAGGCGCAGCTTGTCCCCCACCTTGAGGCTGCCCTGTTGCAGGGTGCCGGTCAGCACGGTGCCGGTGCCATTGGCGGTAAAGACTCTGTCTACATAGAGGCGCGGGGCGCCCTGCTCGCGGGCAGCGTGTGAGGCTGGCAGATCGGCTAGCTGGCGCACGATGGCGGCGTGCAGGGCATTCATATTCTCGCCGGTCTTGGCGCTGACGCTGACGATGTCGGGCACCATGCCGCTCTCGTCCATCACCCGCTCCAGCAGGCTCTCTTCCAACAGCAAAAGCTCGTCGGGGGAGACCAGATCGCACTTGTTGATGCAGACCAAGAGACGCGGCACCCCCATCGCCTTGAGCAGGCGCAGGTGATCGCCGGTCATCGGCATCCACCCCTCGTCGGCGGCAATCACTAGCAGCACCAGATCCAGACTCCAGAGCCCCGCCACCATATTGCGGATATAGCGCTCGTGGCCGGGCACGTCGATGACGCCTATGGTGTTGCCCTGACCGTCGTCGAAGTGGGCAAAGCCGAGATCCTGGGTCATGCCGATGGCCTGCTCGTGGGCACGGGCGGTGGTGATGCCGGTGAGGGCCTTGATCAGCTGGGTCTTGCCGTGATCCACGTGGCCGGCAAGGCCGATAACGGCGCGATAGGGGGTCATGGGATCAGGGCTCCTCGGTCGCATTTGTTGCATTGAACGGGGCGGGGAGAAGCAACTCCCTGAGTTGGGCGATCAGCAGTTCCATCTCGGTCGGCAGCAGGGTCGCCATATTGAGCAGTACCTTCTGCTGGCGCACGGTGGCGATGACAGGGACGGGGAGTTCGCGCAGAGCATCAAGCAGCTGCTGGGCCGGACGCGGGTCGGTGCACTCGAGCGCGGGCGCCGGATAGAACTCGTCCGGCAATGTGCCGCCGCCCACCACCAGTTGGGCGGGAACCGGCACAAAGGAGCCAGGCAGGGCGGCCATCAGCTGGGAGGCTCTCGCCTCCATGGCAGCCGGGTTGCTTAAGACTTGCTGGGCGATACCCTCGCCGACGGGAGATTTGTTGAGCTTGTGGATGAGCAGACGTTCGAGCAGGGAGTAGACGATGCGGCTCGGGCGGAAGGTGCGCATCATGGGGTGTTTTTCCAGCCGCTTGATAAGGTCGCTGCGGCCGCTGATGATGCCCGATTGCGGGCCACCAAGCAGCTTGTCGCCGGAATAGCAGACCAGATCCGCCCCCGCCTTGATGTACTGGCGCACCGAGGTTTCATCCGGTGCAAACTCTTCGGTGGTCAAGCCCGACCCCTGATCCACCGCCAGCACCACATGCTCGGGCAGGGCGCGGGCCACCTCGCCGATATCGGGGGATTCAGTAAAGCCGCGAATGGCGAAATTGGATCTGTGCACCATCAGTACCAGCGCGGTCTGATCGGTGATGGCATCGAGGTAATCTTTGGCGGTAGTGATATTGGTGGTGCCCACCTCCACCAGTTTGGCGCCGGAGAGGGCCAGAATGTCGGGGATGCGAAAGCCACCGCCAATCTGGATCTGCTCGCCGCGCGAGACGATTACCTCGCGCCCTTTGGCCACCTCCTGCAGCAGCAAAAAGAGCGAAGCGGCGTTGTTGTTGACCACCAGCGAATCCTCGGCCTGGGTGAGGCAACGGAGCAGGGGGGCGATCAGCCCCTTGCGCCCGCCGCGCTTGCCGGTGGCGAGATCCAGCTCCAGATTGTTGTACCCGGTGTTGAGGTCACGCACCTCGTCCCACAGCTCGTGACTTAATGGCGAACGCCCCAGATTGGTATGCACCAGGGTGCCGGTGGCGTTGATCACCCGGGTTTGACACTGGCGCAACTGCTGTTGGCAGCGTTTGGCAATCAGCGCCTCGATCTGCTCGGGGGCGACCCCATGCTGGCGAAAATCTTCGCTTTGGCGCAGCTCGCTGAGGGTGTCGCGCACCGCCTGGGTCACCAGCGGGCGGCTCAGCGCTTCGATAAAACCGGCGAGAAAGGGTTGCTGCAGCAGCTGTTCCACTTGCGGCAAACGGCGCGTTTGTTGCTGGCTGGGCTGTTGCTGTGAATCTGGCAGTGAATCGTCGGCAGCCGTACCTGATGCGGGCTGGCGGTGGGGGATAGCTGACGCGTGAGACGAGTTCGGCATGGGATTACCAGTGCAGTGCGTGGGTTCGGGATGCGCACCGGTTTGCCGATAGAGAGACCGAGCTGACGGGTTATGGCACTGCTGGCGATTTGCGGATAACTGCAAACTGGGTGCATCAATGATGCGGGTATAAATTAATGCTGCATCGATGCTGATAAATTAATTTTTGGCCAGCGAGATAACCTGAGTTCGGATTATATTGGCAAGCGGCAAGCACCTTTTTTAAGGTATTACTTAAAACATATTGAACAAACAATGGAAATAACATCCAGGCCGAAAAATTCAGCGGGAGAGTATTTGTTCAATAGATAAATTTGGCGGAAGAGGCAGGAATCGAACCTGCCAAAGCCTTCTCGGCTCACATCGGTTTTGAAGACCGAGGAGGCCACCAGACCCCATCAACTTCCGTAACGGTCGCCATTTTGTGGCAAATTTCTGTGACTAGCAACGCTTTTTTGTCATAAAAAAGCGAGAGTTAGCGATTTTTTGAAAAAATCAAAGAACCTTGTTTTATATCAAGTTCAGCACAATTAGCCCGATGTTTTTAATTTAACATCGGGCCTTGATCACATTGCCGTAACCGTCGGTCAATAACGGTCGTTAACAACTCGATAAATAATCACCGGCTGGCGTTGGCAATATTCCACTGATCCAGTTTATCTATTAACAGACTGGTGTCACTGGCGGCATCAAGATGCTGATAAAGATAATCCATCGCCTCGCTCACCATCTCGGTCATCGGGAAGGAGAACGCCACGATGGCCGGTTGTACCCCGACAAAGATCACCTCGGGGACAAAGGTCTTGAGCTCGTCGATCAAAAAATTGAGCGGCATATTGTGGGTCGAGAAGATAAACATCTCGGCGATGGTCTCGGGGGGGATCACCTGCAGGGTTCCCGCCTTCTCGCCGATCTCGGCGGCATCCACCAGCACCACTCGCTCCGGTTGCAGCTCCCGCACCTTGTAGACCACATTTTCCGGCGCGATGCCGCCGTCGATATGGATCCAGCCGGGCAGAGGGGCGGCTTGCAGTTTGTCGGCAAGATAGGGGCCGGCACCGTCGTCCCCCATCATGGCATTGCCCACGGTCAACACGAGATTGCAGCCCATCAGCGGCTCCTTACCATCAGGTACATATGGGGGTCGTTATAGAGGGCGGTGAGCTGATCCATAAAGGTGTTGGTCCAGCCCAGCTCCTGCTCATCGAGCAGATTGTCGGCTTTGCGCAGTCGGTCGAAGGCGCAGGCCAGCATATGGCAGTGCTCGCGATAGATGGTGATCTCGCCAAAGGTGAGAAATCCCTCCATCTTGCGGCGCGCTTCGCTCCCCTCTGGCAGCTTGGCTACCCAGTCGCGATAACCGGTCAGCGAGCAGACCAGGTCTGCTCGCAGGCAATCGACAATGCCGAGGTGGTGGCCGATGGCGAGGCTGTAGTACATCACCTCCTTTGCTTCCTCGGGGACGTCGAACTGCTCGTCGACGAACTTGCGCGAGAGGCGGTAGAAAAAAACCTCGTCAGCCATGCACCGCCTCTCCCTTGCCGGCCGCCCGGTTGAGGCAGGCGTTTGCGAGGTTGTTGACGATCTCCGCCAGGCGCGGATCGTCGTGCTGATCGAGGTAGCTCTGGATGCGCAGATCCACATCCTGCTGGGTCGCCCCTTCGAGCAGGGCCATAAACTCGTCGGCGATGATCCGCCCCTGCCGGTAACCGGCCATGCGGCGCGCTTCGCGCTCGATCATCACCCGGATTTCGTTGGGGATGCCGGTGTGGCGCAGCTCGACCCGCTCACCCGGTTGCACCTCGTGGCTGGTGGCTTTGAGTTTTTGTTCCAGCAGACCGAGCGCCACGGCAAAGCCGTAGATGGTTGCCGCCGGTGTCGGAGGGCAGCCGGGGATATAGACATCCACCGGCACTATCTTGTCGGTGCCGCCCCAGACGCAGTAGAGGTCGTGGAAGATGCCACCGTCACAGCCGCAGGCGCCGTAGGCGATGCAGATCTTGGGATCGGGCGCCGCCTCGTAGGCGCGCAGGGCCGGTACCCGCATCGCCCGGGTCACCGCGCCGGTAAAGAGCAGGATGTCGGCATGGCGCGGGGAGGCGACCACCTTGATGCCGAAACGCTCGGCATCGAACAGCGGGGTGATGGTGGCGAAGATCTCGATCTCGCAGGCGTTGCAGCCGCCGCAATCGACCCGGTAGACATAGGCCGAGCGGCGAATGTCCTTGAGCAGGGTCTTCTTGAGTTTGGTGATCTCGGGATCCTGTGCCAGCGGCACGGCGCGGGTATGGGCATGGCCGACAACCGGTTCTATGCCTTTGATCTTGCTCATCACATCCACTCCTTTTGTGCGGCCATCGGTGTGGCTATCGGTGTGATCAGGGCCGAGTCAGGCTGGCTCAGCATGCTCTGTTTTCGTTTGCAGTCGGGGCAGTGGTGCAGTCGCTCCGGGGTGGCCAGCGGCGTGCCAGCTTGCTTGAGAGTGTCCTCCACCAGCGCCACCAGCTTGCTCGGGGCAAAGTAGGTGCCGCACAGGGTGCAGGGGGCCAGCGCGAAGCGGGCCTCCTCATAGAGATCCGCCTTGTTGGTCACCGCCAGCTCGAACTCGGGGGAGAGCGCGATGGCGCGGGTCGGGCAGACCTCCTCGCAGCGGCCGCAGAAGATGCAGCGCGCCATGGAGATCTCCCAGCGCCGTTCGCCGGTCTCCATGTCCACTTCCATCACCAGCGCGTTGGCCGGGCAGGCCTTGGTGCAGGCGGCGCAGGCGATGCACTGATCCGCCTGATATTTCGGTTTGCCGCGAAAATCCCGGTTCACATCAATAGGTGCGAAGGGGTACTTGGCGGTCGGGGTGCCAGCCTTGAGGATGGTCTTGAACAGCTTGATCATGATGACCCCTTATTTCAGCGGAGAGTTTTTGCGATCGATGCCGTAGCGCTCGATCTCCTTGTAGGAGACCACGGTGGATTTGCCCTTCTTGGGGTCGACCAGGGTGACCCGGTCGGTACAGGAGTAGCAGGGATCCAGACTGCCGATGATGAGCGGCGCATCCGCCACGGTATTGCCGCGCAGCATGTAGCGCAGGGCGGGCCAGTTGGCGTAGGTAGCGGCGCGGCAGCGCCAGCGGAACAGCTTCTGGTTATCTCCCGTCATGCTCCAGTGGACGTTCTCGCCGCGGGGCGCCTCGGTAAAGCCCAGCGCAAACTTGCCCGGCTGGTAGGTGAAGCCTTCGGTGAGCAGTGGCCCTTCCGGCAGGTGCTCAAGACCAAACTCAATCATGTCGAGGGAGTCGTAGAGCTCGTGGATGCGTACCAGCACCCGGGATTGCACATCGCAACCCGCCTTGGTCTGGATCTCCATCGGCAACTCGCGGTAGCCGGCAAAGTCGTGGACCCGGCGCACGTCACGCTTGAAGCCGCTCGCCCGCACCATGGGGCCGACGCAGCTGAAATCGCGGGCAATTTGCGGGTCTAGCTTGCCGATACCGATGAGGCGGGAGGAGATGTTGGCGGTATCCAGCAGCATGGCCACCAGGGGTTTGAGCTCATCACGGAGCTCCCGTACCAGCTGGGCACCCTTGATGCGATCTTCCTTGAAGATGTCGCGGCGCACCCCGCCAATCAGGTTGAGGCCGTAGGTCTTGCGCGCGCCGGTCAGCAGCTCGGCCAGGGTCATGGATTTTTCCCGTACCCGGAAGAACTGCATGAAGCCGGTGTCGAAACCGGTGAAGTGGCTCGACAGGCCGATGTTGAGGATATGGCTGTGCAGGCGCTCCACCTCCAGCAGCACGGCGCGGATCATCTTGGCCCGCTCCGGCACCGGAATGCCCATGGCGTTCTCCACCGAGGTGGTGTAGGCGACGCTGTGGGTAAAGCCGCAGATGCCGCAGACCCGGTCGGTCAGGAAGGCCACTTCGTTGTAGCCCATCCGGGTTTCCGCCAGCTTCTCCATGCCGCGATGGACATAGAAGAGGCGGTAGTCGGCATCGATGATGTCTTCCCCGTCGACGAACAGACGAAAGTGCCCCGGTTCATCCGAGGTGATGTGCAGCGGGCCGACCGGCACGATGCGGTTGGCATCACTGCCGAGCTCATTGACGAAGGGGTAGGTCTCGGTGTCGGTGGTGGGCATCGGGCGCTGGCGGTAATCCATGGCATCCTTGCGCAGGGGATGGATGTCCTCCGGCCAGTCGTCCGGCAGCACCAGACGGCGTTCATCCGGCAGACCGATGGCACGCAGGCCGTACATGTCGCGGATCTCCCGCTCGCCCCACACCGCCGCCGGAATGGTCGGAGTGATGGAGGGGTACTCCTGGGTATCGGCATCCACCAGCACCTTGACGGTGATCCAGCACTTGGTGTCGCCCTCCATGGAGAAGACGTGGTAGACGGCGAAGTGGCCGTTGAGGCTGCGCTCGTCATTGGCAAAGGAGAGCGGAAGCCAGCCCCCCAGCTGGTGGAAGATCAGGCTGGCCGTTTCGACCAGACTGGTGGGCTTGACGGTAATGGTGGCCTGATCGGCGGTTTGCCACTCCTCGTCGACGATGGCGTGGGGCAGTTGTGCTCGCACCTGCTGGATGTAGTCGCAGCCGATGCGATCCGAAATGGCGATGGTCATGCAGTTCTCACTTTAATGTTCGGGAATGAGCATTCACAAATGATGAAATCGGAAAAAGTTGCTGTGCTGGCGGGCATGGCTCAGATCCCGACCAGATAGGCGAGCAGCGCCAGCAGGGCCAGCCCCAACCCGTAGCGGGTGAGCTTGTGGGTGCGCACGAACTGGGTTCGGGCCATGGCGTTTTCGATGATGCCGGCCAGCAAAAAGGCCACCAGCAGCTTGCAGGCGAGGATCAGCGCCGCGCCGATGAGTGCCGGCAGACTCCAGTTGGTCGCCTTGCCGAAGGGCAGGAAAATCACCAGAAAGAGCTGCACCACTACCAGCTGCTTGAGGCCGATGGAGAGCTTGAGCAGGGCCAGGCCCGCACCGGAGTACTCGGTAAGCGGCCCCTCCTGCAGCTCCTGCTCGGCTTCGGCGCAGTCAAAGGGCAGCTTGCCCATCTCGACAAACACCGCGAAGGCGCAGGCGGCACCGGCCAGCAGGGTGGCGATGGGAGCGGCCAGTGGCTGGGTCGCCACATAGCTGCTGATGTTGCCCAGATCCGAGCTGCCCACCATCATCGCCATGATGAAGCAGGCGAGCACCAGAATGGGCTCCACCAGAATGCCGAGGGTCAGTTCGCGGCGGGCACCAATACCTGCAAACATGCTGCCGCTGTCGAGCCCCGAGAGGGAGAAGAAGAAGCGGAAGATGGCGAACAGATAGATATCGGTGATGAGATCCCCGGCGATGGGGAAGGGGGACTCGTGAGTCAGGGTCGGCAGCGCCATCCCTACCAGCAAGAGGGCGGCGATGAGCAGCGCAGGCATCAGGTTGAAGATGATGCCGGCAGGCTCGGGGGTTACCTCCTGACGGCGCAGGAGCTTGGCGATATCCCGGTAATCCTGCAGCAGGCCCGGCCCCTGACGGGAGTGCATCTTGGCCCGCAGCACCCGGTTGAAACCGGTGGCGAGCGGTGCCAGCGCCAGCATGGCGATGGCCTGGGTCAGGGCGAGGGCAACCATGCCCCAGCTCGGCATTTCAAGAACAGGCATATCAGACTCCTACAGCCATCAGGATAAAGAGCGCCAGCACAACACCGTGCAGCAACCAGCCGGTTGTCCCGCTGGTATCGCTCACCCCGTGCAGGGCGCTGGCCAGATCGAGCTGCGGCTGCTTGCGATAGAGCTGCGCGCAGAGTTGGCGCAAGGTGTGGGTGACACCGCCGGAGGTAAGGCTCATGCGCTCCTCATAGGCATAACCACAGGCCCACGGGGTGCCAGCGTGACGACGACCCAGCTTGGGCCCCTTGAAGATGGCCAGTACCAGCAACGGGATGAGGAACAGCCCCAGCAAGGTGATGGCGATAACGGGCGGGGAGAGGATCGCCTGACTGCTATCGAGTGGCAGCAGGGTGGCGCCGGTGGCCACGTTCATTTGGCCGCTTACCAAGGCTTGGCCATAGCTGGCGATATGGGGGGCAATCCAGGGGGCGCCCAGACCCAGCACCAGACAGACGGCGGCCAGCAGCAGGGTGCCAGCCACCATGGCGCCCGGCACTTCGCGGGCGTGGCTCGCGTGTTCGCTGCGCGGTGCACCGCAGAAGCAGATGCCATACACCTTGACGAAACACATCACCGCCATGGCGCCGGTTACCGCCAGCATCACTACCGCGAGCGGTGCGACGACAGAGGTGCCGAGTTTGGTCATGGAGAGCAGGGATTGGTAGATAAACCACTCGCTGACAAAGCCGTTCAGCGGCGGCAGCGCCGAGATGGCCATGGCACCGATGAGGAACGCCAGCGCGGTCCAGGGCATCAGCTTGGCGAGGCCCCCCATCTTGTCCATGTCGCGGGTGTGCAGGCGGAACATCACAGAGCCGGTACCCATAAAGAGCAGGCTCTTGAAGATGGCGTGGTTGAGCAGGTGATAAAGCGCACCGAGCAGCCCCAGCACCACCAGCGCCGGTTGCTGGTTGGCGATGCCGATCATGCCGATGCCCATCCCCATCAGGATGATGCCGATGTTCTCCACCGTGTGGTAGGCGAGTAGCCGCTTGAGATTGTGCTCGGCCAGCGCAAACAGCACCCCGAGCACTGCCGAGCAGGCACCGAAGATCAGTACCACATAGCCCCACCAGAGCTGGCTGGCGCCGAGAAAATCGATGCTGACCCGCAATATGCCAAAGAGACCCAGCTTCACCATCACGCCGGACATCAGCGCCGAGATATGGGAGGGCGCAACGGGCTCGGCCACCGGCAGCCAGCCGTGCAGCGGTACGAAACCGGCGCGCAGGCCAAAACCGCAGAAGCTGAGCAGGAACACCAGAGAGGCCAATCCGCCCGCCAGATGGTGCTCGCGTAGCGCAGCGAACTCCAGCGAGCCAGATTCGCGGCAGAGCAGCCAGAAGGCGATCAGCACCAGCGCCATGCCGATATGGTTCATCACCAAGTAGAGACGGCTCTGTTTGGCAGCATCCGGATTGGTCTTGATCAGCCAGTAGGTGGTAAGGGTCACCAGCTCGTAGCAGAGCAAGAAACCGAGCGCGTTGTCGGCCAGCACCATGCCCACCATGGCAAAGAGGAAGAGGTTCATCAGCGCACCGATGGCCACATCCCCCTTGCCCTGATATTCGCGGATATAGGCAAAGGAGTAGAGGGCGACGGCGACGCCGACGGTGCTAATCACCAGCAGCATCAGTGCGGCCAGCATGTCGAGGTGCACCGAGCCCAGCAGCCAGAGCTGGCCGTCGACGGGGGCGCCTTGGGCAAAGATCTGGATGGCGGCGACCAGACCCGCGAGTGACCCCAGCAGGGCAAAACCGCTATTGAGACGGTTGGCCAGTGCGGGCAGTTTTTGCAGGAGCAAACCGGCAGCAGCGCCCAGCAAAAAGAGCAGGAGCGTGGCCATGACAAGGGGGGACAACATCAGCGAACTCCCTCTGTGATGGATAAATCGGATGCAGGGAGCGCTGTGGCAGGCGCCGGGAAGGCGGAGGCCCCTTGCGGGTTGGTGTCGGCCGCTTGCTGGCGACGGATACGGGCGGCGCGTTCGGTGTCGCCGTCATTGACCAGCTTCAGTGCCTGGGAGGGACAGGCACCGACACAGGCCGGGCCATCGGTGCGAAACTCGCACAGGTCGCACTTGACCGCGATGCTGCGCACCCCCGGCTCCCAGCTCAGCAGATCCTCGCCAAAGCAGCGCAGGCCGGCAGAGGTGGAGGGGTTGCTGGAGCGGATGGAGCAGGGGATATAGGTGTCATAACTGGTGGCCACGGCCACCGGACGGCTGCCGCCGCTCTGGATGGCGCCAAAGGGGCAGGCCACGGCGCAGAGGTTGCAGCCGATGCAGAGCGACTCGTTGAGTTGCACGCAATCGCCGGTCTGGCGAATTGCCTCGACCGGGCACACCTTGATGCAGGGGGCATCGTAACAGTGACGGCACTGAACCGGCATGGTCGCCTGCTCGTGTCGCATAACGGTTAAACGGGGGGCTTGCTGCAAACCTTGTGCCTTGTGTACCTCGCTGCAGGCCGCCATACAGGTGCCACAGCCGATACAAAGCTTGGGGTCAGCGATAACGAAGCGGTTCATAGCCTACCTTGTCGTGTCGCGAACGGAGAAAGTAGGGGCAGGTTGGCAAGATACGGGCCAGAATGGTTTTTGCTGCGAAATTGGTTTTAAGTGGCTGTTTTTAAATAAATAAAAATCTTGGTGTGGTTGAGTGAAGGTGCGAATGTGGCTGTCGAACTGTGACGTTCGTCACTTGTGACGAAGCCGCCCGGAGGGTTCGTCACCTTGGAAAACGCAGCATAAGTAGGGTGCAAAGAACGCAGTGAATTGCACCGCTTTCAAATATGTTCGCGGTGCACGGCGCTGCGCTTGTTGCACCCTACGGTGGGATGTCTGAGGGGGCGATGTGGTTTGCTCCCTTCTCCCCTTGCGGGAGAAGGGCTGGGGATGAGGGGGGAGGTCAGCCATATGTTCGCGGTGCACGGCGCTGCGCTTGTTGCACCCTACGGTGGGATGTCTGTGGGGGGCGATGTGGTTTGCCCCCTTCTCCCCTCGCGGGAGAAGGGTTGGGGATGAGGGGGCCGGTAACTGAGTTAACGGAAACAAGAGAGGGAGGCCAATGCCTCCCTCTCTATTTGCTGACGTTTTCTATGCCTTTAAGAGGCCATCAACCCGCCATCAGATATCCACCTGCGAACCCAGCTCGATGACCCGGTTGGGCGGGATCTCGAACTGATCCGGCGCGCGCAGGGCGTTGCGCTGCAGCAGCATAAAGAGCTTGCCGCGCAGATAGAGATACCAGGGGCGGTCTTTCATGATGAGCGACTCGTGGGCCATAAAGAACGAGGTCTCCATCATCCGGCAGCTCAGCCCCTCGGCGTTGCAGCGGTGGAAGATCTCCTCCACGTTCGGAGTCTCGCGCCAGCCGTAGCTTGCCACCACCCGCCAGAAGGTGGGGGAGAGCTGCTCGATGCAGACCCGGCGCACATTGTGGACGTAGGGCACATCCTCCACCCGCAGGGTGAGCAGGATGATCCGCTCGTGCAGCACCTTGTTGTGCTTGAGGTTGTGCAGCAGCGCATGGGGGATAACATTGACCACCCGCGACATATAGACAGCAGTACCGGCCACCCGGGTCGGCGGGGATTTTTCCAGCGAGGCGATCATCGGCTCAAGGGAGTTGCCGTGCTCGTTGAGGCGGCGAATAAGCTGGAAACGCTCGCTCTTCCAGCTGGTCATCACGGTGAACATCACCGCGCCCAGGGTGAGCGGCAGCCAGCCGCCGGAGAATATCTTGGCGAGGTTGGCGGCAAAGAGAGGCACGTCGATACAGAGCAGCGCGGCAAACAGGATGGCCACCAGATACTTGTTCCAGTGCCAGCTGTTCTTGGCCACCGAGCAGGAGAGGATGGAGGTGAGCACCATGGTGCCGGTCACCGCGATGCCGTAGGCCGCCGCCAGATTGCTGGAGTGCTCGAAGCTCATGATGACGATCACCACCGAGATATAGAGCATCCAGTTGATGACCGGAATATAGATCTGGCCGGACTCCTGCTCGGAGGTGTGGACGATGCGAATGGGGGAGAGATAACCGAGCCGTACCGCCTGCCGGGTCAGCGAAAAGACCCCGGAGATCACCGCCTGTGAGGCGATCACTGTCGCCATAGTTGCCAGCAGCAGCAATGGCAGCAGCGCCCATTTCGGCGCAAGCAGGAAGAAGGGGTTGGCAATGGCGGCGGGGTTGCTCAGCAGCAGCGCCCCCTGACCGAAGTAGTTGAGCACCAGAGAGGGCAACACCACGATAAACCAGGCGAGGCGAATGGGATTTTTGCCAAAGTGGCCCATATCCGCGTAGAGCGCCTCCACCCCGGTGATGGCCAGCACCACGGCGCCGAGGGCAAAGAAGGAGGTGGTCTGGTACTGGACAAAGAAGCGCACCGCCCAGATGGGGTTGAGCGCACCCAGCACCTCGGGGTTGTGGATGATGCCGCGCAGCCCCAGCACCGCCAGCGTCATAAACCAGATCAGCATGATGGGGGCAAACAGCTTGCCCACCATGGCGGTGCCATGTTTCTGGATGGCAAACAGCAGGGTCAGCACCAGCACCGAAAGGGTGACGATATAGGGGTCGAGGGCGGGGGTGAGAATGCTCAGACCCTCGATGGCCGACATCACCGACATCGCCGGGGTGATCACCACCTCGCCATAGAAGAAGCTGCCACCAATCAGACCGAGGATGATCAGCAGCGGTGTCCAGCGGGTGGAGGCGTTGCGGGTCGCCAGCGACATCAGGGTGAGAATGCCACCCTCACCGGCGTTGTCGGCCCGCATCACAAAGGAGAGGTACTTGACCGACACCACCAGGATCAGCAGCCAGAAGATCAGCGAGAGAAAGCCGAGAATGGAGGCGGGCTCGACGCCGAACCCGAATTGACCTGACAGGCACTCGCGCAAGGTATAGAGCGGGCTGGTGCCGATATCGCCATAGACTACGCCAATCGCCGCCAGCATGACGCCGGACATGGCTTGTTGTTTATCACAGTTCATGAGTTCATCTTGTCAGTTTGATGTTTACACGTTTGCCACAGCAGATCGCCCCGAACACATCAGGTATGTGTGGATACAACATCGGGGGGAAATCAAAGGATTGCGATGGGAAGGGAGCTAATCGGATATAAAGATGCGTTTCATGGGACACAGTCTGTTCATCTGTCGTTAAGCTTATAATGACACACACTCTGCGGGTTCATGCTCAGGTATAAATAATCAAAACGTCCTTTTGAGTAAGGTTATTAATTGGCCATTGATTGAAATATTCATGCGCTCTGCGGGCAACCGTTTGTTTTATCTGGGGAAGTGGTTTTGCCACAATTATTTACCGGATTGAGTGAAAAACAGACGATAAAATAGTGACTAATTAATTGTTGGCAGGATAGCAAAGGTGAGGGCGCTGGGTAGCAATGGAGTCTTTATTTGGGCGGGGAAAATGCAGGGTGCAATGAACGAAGTGAATTGCACCAAATATTGAAAGAAGCAAGAGGTGCAATGCGCTGCGCTTATTGTATTCCTACGATACAGACTCGATTTTCTTTGATAGTGATAATTATCCATATGAATGCATTCTCTGTAATCTGTTCATAGTTATCACCATGTGAAAAATAATGAGACATGAATTTTTAACAATGAATCTTCTATGCATGGTTATATTGGTTGTCAAGGTTAATGTCGTGCATTAAAATTAGAAAGCAATAGAGTACAATGAGAAATTCTCATTGTACTGCACAGGTCATATCGTGTATTAAAAATAAACTAAAATATTTAACTTAAGAACAACTCGCTCTTTAATTTTCTATGGTAATCAACTAGTTCCTTTGGGGAGGGGCCTCCTTCTAGGAGGCAATACCATGATTGAGCTATTTCAAATAGATCTGCATAAAGATCAAAGAAATCATTTGTGATATCGCAACCTTTACCGATGAGATTCATCTGAAAGCCAAATAAACTCAGGGGAGCGATATTTGCTATTGAACTCTTAGCTCTCTTGCCAAATTTAAGTGCAGCTATTATTTCTGAGGTATTTAGTTGTTGTGATTTGGGGAAGCATTTCTCCACCAAAACAATAGAGTATTCATCTTTTATTTCCTCTAAATCAAAAGGAAAGAAATTTTCATGTGGTCTTATTCCATCTGCAAACATTGCACGATAAACGCGCAATGTATTAACTATTAACTCTTTGTCGATATTTTTGAATATTTTATTTGTTTGACGGAATAAAGTCAGAGTAGTCTTTGCATCCTCAGATAAGCTCTCAAGTGTTGGTGATACAATATCAATTAACTCTTTTTTTATTTCTGTGTAAACTAGTTTTTCACTATTTAATGAGATGTGCTTGCTGTTAGATACTATCAACCTAATTTCATCGTCTATTTCTGAAGATATTCTTTCTAAATTCAATCTGAATAGATTTGGCCAAGTGTCTGACTTTATTATCGCGGATTTTTCTTTGTTATTTCTTTCTGCGACAGTTATTTTCCCGCTGGGTTTGTATGGTATTGCACTCATACCTAAATAGGTAGTCATGTGGTTATAAACGCTATCTACGATATTCCAATGTTCTAATGTTAGTTGTCTAGTGTCTGTGGGGAAGCCACATTTATTTATCCATGTAATTTGATCCTGCTTTAAATCCCCATTTGGATGCTTCCAAGATGCATGTACAATCGCATTTCTTATGTATTTTATAGCTAGAAATTGATCGAAGATATGGTCTTCTACATCAAATCCACAATTCTTAAAGGTGGCTTTTAGTAAATTAACCTTATCTTCATTAGACATTCTTTTATTCGCGGCTGTTTCGGCTAGGTAACATTCAATGATTCCATGCTGATCTTTTTCTTGCCATGCTTCAAGCATAAATTCAATGCTTCCTATTACAGCAACTATATATAACCTACATAGTGCAGCATTACATAAGCTAGGTATTTCAATTCTTAAAGGATGCGATAAGAGGGTCTCTCTTGCATCCCTTAAATAAATGATGTCATCTGAGTATGTATCAATAAATTGTTGATTGTGCATAATTTACGCTCCATGTAAAAAGATGTTATAAAAATAATCAATTATGACATTTCTATGATATTTATAAAAATAACAGTCCGCACAGCTGCAATCTTGATTTTAGTCCTGGTCTACACCTATTAATGAGCGCTGCTCAACTGGTCATTTTCATGGGCACGCCCCAACGGACATGGTTTCCAAGTGACACATGGTAACCGAACAGATAAAAAACTAAAAGGGCAGAGTCTGAAAATTCGCCATATATAAACAAACAGATCGGCAATTGGTTTTTTGTGTTTGTCTGTATTCAGTTTTGCTTGATGATCTTCAGTTTTGCTTGATGATCTCTTGTTTTATCGAGAGAAAGCCAAACAACTTGCCGCCACTCCAAGCGGCTTTGGCGTGCTGCACTGTCCATTTTTGGCCCTTGGCATGGCTTTTCTCCCCGGATGTCATTCCTCCGCTTGCCCGGTTTGGAGTGGCCGAACCTGGCTGCAAACGCCTTCGAACTGCTCCTTATGCGGCTGGGGCAGAGGCTGGTCAGCCGGTGTCGAGCTCGTCACTTTTGTCGTGTCGATCACACTTCCCACCCCGTCGTCACCCTCGTCAGGGGTGGCGTTCAGCACGAAAATTTTTCTGATTACTTCTTTATTTTCAGTTGCTTGTGAATTTTTATCGCACCCTCGGCCCGTTTTGGTCTGATAAATGCTTTGTGTGGGGCTGGCCGCCTCTTTGCCTGTCGGCGGGCGGCCCGGTGTAACGAACCATTTAGGATCCCTCTCTATGAACAGCTTCGTGATTGCAGATCCCAGTCTCTGTATTGGGTGTCGTACCTGTGAGGTGGCCTGCGCCGTTTCACACCAGTCAGGGTCTTGCAGCGGGACCCTTGAGCGGGAGGGCGGCCTGCATCTTGCCATCGAGGATGGACATCTGGTCTCCAAGGACAGCTACTTTCAGCCGCGCCTGAAGGTGATCGTGGGCAGCAAGGTGACCACGCCGGTGCTCTGCCGCCAGTGTGAAGACAAGCCGTGCGCCATGGCCTGCCCGAACAATGCCATCGTCAGCGAGGATGGTTGCGTCAAGGTGTTGCAGGAGCGCTGCATCGGCTGCAAGTCCTGCGTGGTGGCCTGTCCTTACGGCGCCATGGCGGTGGTGCTCAAAGAGGTGGCACCCGCTGCCGATTCGCTCTTCAAGCGTCCGCAGACCAAGGCGCAGGCGCTCAAGTGCGATCTCTGCCGTCACCGCGAGGCGGGCCCGGCCTGTGTCGAGGTGTGTCCGACCCAGGCGCTGCGGCTGGTCACGCCGGAGCATCTTGAAACCCTGAACCGGCAGAAACAGCTGGCCAGTGCCGAGGCACTGCTGGCGATGCCGGCGCGGGTGTGAGCGGGCTTGCCGAGCCGTTTTTCGTTAACAAACAAGAGTGTGAGTCATGAAAAAAGTCATTACCGTGTGCCCCTATTGCGGCACCGGTTGCAAAATCAACCTGCTGGTTGAAAACGACAAGGTGGTGGGGGCTGAAGGCGCCAACGGCCGGACCAACGAGGGGCAGCTCTGCCTCAAGGGCTATTACGGTTGGGATTTTTTGAACGACACCAACCTGCTGACCCCCCGTCTCAAGAGCCCGATGATCCGCCGCGAGCGCGGTGGCAAGTTCGAGGCCGTCTCCTGGGATGAAGCGATCGAGTTTGCCAGCAGCCGTCTCTCTGCCATCAAGGCGAAATATGGCCCGGACGCCATCATGACCACCGGCTCTGCCCGTGGCCCCGGCAATGAAGCCAACTATGTGATGCAGAAATTTGCTCGTGCGGTGATTGGGACGAACAACGTCGACCACTGCGCGAGGGTGTGACACGCACCCTCAGTCTCCGGTCTGGAGACAACTGTAGGTAACGGCGCCATGAGCAACGCCATTCCCGAAATTCAAGAGACCAAGTGCCTGCTGGTGTTTGGTTACAACGCTGCTGACTCTCACCCCATCGTCGCCCGCCATATCCTCAAGGCGAAGGCAAACGGGGCCAAGGTGATTGTGTGTGATCCCCGCATGGTGGAGACCGCCCGTATCGCCGATCAGTGGCTGCCGCTCAAAAACGGTTCCAACATGGCGCTGGTTAACGCCTTCGCCAACGTGTTGATTAACGAAGGGCTCTACAACAAGGCGTTTGTCGCCAACTACACCGAAGGGTTCGAGACTTTCAAGGCGACGGTGGCCAAGTACACCCCGGAATATGTCGAGGGGATCACTGGCCTCAAAGCCGCCGATATCCGCGCCGCCATTCGCACCTATGCCGAGTCGCCTGCGTCCATGATCCTGTGGGGCATGGGGGTGACCCAGTACGGTCAGGCGGTGGACGTGGTCAAGGGGCTGGCGGGTCTGGCGCTGCTGACCGGCAACTTCGGTCGCCGCGGCACCGGTTGCGGGCCGGTTCGCGGCCAGAACAACGTGCAGGGCACCTGTGACATGGGGATGCTGCCGCACCAGTTCCCGGGTTATCAGTCGGTGGCCGATCCCGCCATCAGCGCCAAGTTTGCCAAGGCGTGGGGCGTGGAGTCGCTCTCCCAAAAGCCCGGCTATCGCCTGACCGAGCTTGGCCATAAGGTAGA
This sequence comes from Aeromonas sp. 603079, assembly GCF_049172135.1. NCBI lineage: Bacteria > Pseudomonadati > Pseudomonadota > Gammaproteobacteria > Aeromonadales > Aeromonadaceae > Aeromonas > Aeromonas sp. 603079. The sequence continues at coordinate 163,446 of NZ_JAAKPX010000003.1, forward strand.
GGAGGGCAAGTGCAAGGCCTTCTACATCTTCGGTGAAGACCCGGCCCAGACCGAGGCTGACTTGGGTCAGTTCCGCCGCACTCTGGCGGGGATGGAGCTGGTGATCGTGCAAGATATCTTCATGACCCAGACCGCCGAGATGGCCGACGTCATTCTGCCCGCCACTAGCTGGGGCGAGCATGAAGGGGTCTACAGCTCGGCGGATCGCGGCTTCCAGCGTTTCTACAAGGCGGTGACGCCCCCCGAGAACGTGAAGCCGGACTGGGCCATCTTCTCGCTGATGGCGACCGCCATGGGTTATCCCATGGAGTACCACAACACCGAAGAGATCTGGGACGAGATGCGTGCGCTCTGCCCGCTCTACGCCGGGGTCAGCTACGACAAGATGGCCGATCTCAAGAGCGTGCAGTGGCCCTGTCCGACCGAGGATCACCCGGGCACCAGCACTCTGTTCGAGGGGAATGTGTTCACCACCCCGAGCGGCAAGGGTCAGCTGATCGCCTCCGAGTGGCGGCCGCCGCTGGAGCAGCCCTGTGCGGAGTACCCGCTGGTGCTCTCCACCGTGCGCGAGGTGGGTCACTACTCCTGCCGCTCCATGACCGGCAACTGCTCGGCGCTGCAAACCCTGGCCGATGAGCCGGGCTATGTGCAGATCCACCCGAGCGATGCCAAAAAGCTTGGGGTGAAGGATCAGGCGCTGGTCTGGATCTCGTCGCGCCGTGGCAAGGTGATCACCCGTGCCAACTACAACGACCGGGTCAACGCCGGGGTGGTCTACATGACCTACCAGTGGTGGATCGGGGCCTGCAACGAGCTCACCATCGAGCACGTCGATCCCGTCTCCCACACGCCGGAGTACAAGTACTGCGCGGTGAAGATCGAGCGCATCGACAATCAGCCTGAGGCGGAAGTGTATGTCCAGACTGAATACAGCGCGCTCAAGGCGAAATTGCGCAGCGCAGCCAAGGGCTGACCCGCCCTAAAAAAGGACGTTCTGCACAAATAAGGGAACCCGACTCGGATTTATCGAGTCGGGCACCCTTTTATTACCCAAAAACAGGGGATAAATGATGCAACATGAAATTGGTCGCTTATTCGGAATTTTCTATATTGGCACCTATCTGGCGGCGATATTGCTAGGAATAGGTTGCTATATTTGGCGCGACGAGATGATATTTCTGCTCGGCTTCGGTTTTTTCGGCTGTTTTATGGCTGCACGGCTCGCCATGGGCAGCGTATTTTCCGCCTTGAGTATTTCCAGTGCCTGGCTGATCGGGTTTATCTCCACCACCTTGATCAACGGCCTGCTGCTGGGGGTGATCACCCTGCTGGTCTACCTCACGCACCAGAGCGTCACCGCCGAGCTTGCCGACAACGCCAGCTGGCTGCTGATGGCCTTCCAGAGCCTGTCGGCCCTCTTTATCTTCGGTGGCCTGAAGTGCTGCCATAGCCGGATCATCACTTCGTAAATTGCTGATGGATGGGCAGCAAATGCCATCTTGAAACCCGCAGTCAGCGAAGAGGAGAGGCAGATCTGACAGTTGACGGCGGCCCACTTTTCGGGCGCCTTAATTGAGATCAAGAACTGATGAAATAACCGGTTAAATATGGCCGTCAGATATATTAAATCGGATTGTAATGAAATTTGAGCTCATCTATGATGAGTCGCCATTCCAATATATCCCCCGATAACGATGTTACTTTTTGTTGTCGTTCGTTAATAACAACTCTGGAATTGCAACATGCGACAATTTTCGTCACCGCTTTTCTTATTGGCAGCCGCTTTTACGGGCTGCGGCTATTTATTTTGGTGACGGGTGCTTGTCGTGATGCGATGGCATGGACAGCCTGACTGGTGACTAAATCGATATAACGTGAGGCCGCAATGCTAAATGTGAGTGCCATCCCCCTGGACGAGATCTCTCCCATCTGGGACGACGGTTTCCTCCTGCTCTCCAAATCCCTCCTGTCGGCCGTGACGCTCGATGATTTTATCCACAAACTCAACAAGATAGATGCCAGCTTTGGCGGCGTGACCCGGGTCAACCTGATCCTCAACATGGGTGCAGACGAGGAGGCCATCTTCTACTTCATGGGACATTCCGGCCCAAAGCATCTGGTCTGCCCCAAGGCAGAGCTGCACCTCTCCCCCCGTCCTGCCAAAGAGACCCCGGAACAGGCCATCATTCTCGCTGCCGCCCGCTTTGAGAATCGCTGCCCGGCGCTGGATCGCGAAGGGGTCTACGGGGGGCTGCGCTCCTACTGCCAGCTCCCCATCACCACCGCCCGCAGCCACCTTGGCGGGGTCGAGTTTATCAACACCCAGCTAGACAGCTTCACCATGGAGACCCTCGCCAAGCTGACCCAGCTGGCGGCCATTATCGCCATTGCGCTGGAGAACGTGCTCGACAAGGAGCGCACCCTGGAGCAGGCCAACTCCCTGCGTCTTGAGCGCGACAGCTGCAAAATTCTGGTGGATGTGACCAACGCGGTAATCAAACTGGTGCGCATCGCCGAGCTGCCCAAGAGCCTGTTTACCATCCTGCATCACCACTTCGGCATCAGCAGCTTGTGTCTGGCGGAGTACAACGCCACCTCCGACAGCTTCAAGAGCTATCTGGTCAATCAGCACCAGAGCGATCAGCCGGGCATCATCGATCACTCCTGTTTTGAAAAGAAGTGTCTGCAGGGGGCCCTTGGCCACAGCGAGCCGTTTTTTGTCTATCGCGAACACGGCCACGGTTGCAGCAATCGCTGCCGCTTTACCTCCCAGATCCTGCCGCCCGAGGCCGACAGCTCCTGCATTTTGCCGCTGCGCTATCGGGGCAACCTGCTGGGGGTGTTGATCCTCTCGCACCCCAACGCCGACTTCTTTGCCGATATCGATATCTCCTTGCTGGAGCAGGTGGCGGCGCGCACGGCCATTGCCATGAACAACGTGCAGGCGCAGCAGGAGATCTCCAACACCAACGGAGCCAAAGAGAAGACCATTCGCATCAACGAGCCGCAGATGCAGGGAGAGTTCCCCCACATCATTTACCAGAGCGCGGTGATGGAGAGCGTGCTGGAGAAGGTGCGGCTGGTGGCCGAGAGCGACAGTACCGTGCTGATCCTCGGCGAGACCGGCACCGGCAAGGAGCTGATCGCCCAGGCCATTCACGCCCTGAGTGCCCGCCACGACCACGAGATGGTGAAGGTGAACTGCGCCGCCATCCCCACCGGCCTTATCGAGAGCGATCTCTTTGGCCACGAGAAGGGGGCCTTTACCGGCGCCCTGACCCAGCGGATCGGCCGTTTCGAGCGGGCCCACAAAGGCACCCTGTTCCTCGATGAAGTGGGGGATATGCCGCTGGACTTGCAGCCCAAACTGTTGCGGGTATTGCAGGAGCACGAGCTGGAGCGGGTGGGCAACAGCAACCCCATCGCAGTGGATGTAAGGCTGGTGGCCGCCACCAACTGCGATCTGCTCTCCATGGTCAAGAACAAGCGCTTTCGAAGCGATCTCTACTACCGGCTCAACGTCTTTCCCATCGAGCTGCCACCCCTGCGGGAGCGGCGCGAGGATATTCCGCTGCTGGTCAATTTCTTTATCAAGAAGATCGCCAAGCGGATGCGCCGCACCATCACCTCGATCCCCGCCGATGCCATGAAAATGCTGGTGTCACTCCCCTGGTACGGCAATATCCGCGAGCTGGAGAACGTCATCGAGCGCGCCGTGGTGATGACCCGTGGCCATGTGCTCAACCTCTCGCCCGATGAGCTGATGCCCCTCAAGGGTTATCACAAGATTGAGACCCTGGTGTATGACGAGCCCGCCACGCCGCTCTTTGCCGAGGAGGGGCCGACCGATGAGCGCGAGGCGATCATCGCCGCCCTGCGCGACTGCAACGGCATCGTCGCTGGCGAGCGGGGGGCGGCCAACCGCCTTGGCATGAAGCGCACCACCTTGCTTTCGAAAATGAAGCGGCTCGGTATTTCAGCCCGAGATCCCGAGATCATTGACGGGGTCGCACCATGAGAGAGCTACTTGAGCTGGAGGCGCGTAGTGAGCGGAGCGAGCAAAAACAGAACGAACAGTGCGAGCAGAGAGAACAGAACGAGCTGGCCCGCTGCGCCATCCACCGCGAGGTGGTGCACTACCGCGCCGATGCACTGACCTGCGACAGCGAAATGGCGCTCCCCTCCGAGACGCCGGTGGCGCTGGTCTACAACGGCATCGCCCACAGCGTGATGATGTGCTCGGCCTCCGATCTGGAGGATTTCGCCATCGGCTTCTCTCTTTCTGAGGGGATCATCGACAGCCTGCTCGATATCCACGACATCGAGCAGATCGACGGCTGTCAGGGGATTGAGCTGCATATCACGTTGGCCAATCGCTGCGTTCATCGCCTCAAAGAGAAGCGGCGCACCATGGCGGGACGCACCGGTTGCGGCATCTGCGGCAGCGAGAGTCTGGAGCAGGTGATCCGCACCCAGCCAAGCTTGCCCGACAGTCAGCGTCTGGCGGTGGGCCATATCGACAAGGTGCTGAGCGCGCTGCGCCCGCTCCAGCTGCTGGGCCAGCGCACCGGCGCCACCCATGCGGCAGTGCATCTGGATGGTGAGGGCAACATTCTCGCCATCCGCGAGGATGTGGGACGCCATATTGCGTTGGACAAGCTGGTGGGGCACTTGTGCCGCACTGGCCGCCGTGACGGAGCCATTCTGGTGACCAGCCGCGCCAGCTTCGAGATGGTGCAAAAGTGCGCCAGCGCCGGGGTGGAGATCTTGCTCGCCATCTCGGCTGCCACCGAGCTTGCAGTCGAGCGGGCCGAGCAGACCGGGCTCACTTTGGTGGGCTTTTGCCGTCCCGGGCGGGCCGAGATCTACAGCGGGTGTCAGCGTATCCTGCTTAAGTAACAGCAAGAGTGAGAGCCTGCTAAAGGGCTTATAAAAACAGCTAATAAAAAGGGCGGGGAGTGTGACTCCCCGCCCTTGTTGTCTCTGCTTCTGTGGCGGATTAGCGCGCCAGCAGGATACGCAGCATGCGGCGCAGCGGCTCGGCGGCGCCCCACAGCAGCTGGTCACCCACGGTAAAGGCGGCCAGATACTCAGGGCCCATATTGAGTTTGCGCAGACGACCCACCGGAATGCTGAGGGTGCCGGTAACGGCGGCCGGAGTCAGCTCGCGGGCGGTGATGTCGCGATCGTTGGGGATCACTTTCACCCAGTCGTTGTGGGCTGCCAGCAGCGCTTCGATCTCCGCCAGCGGCACATCCTTTTTCAGCTTGATGGTGAACGCCTGGCTGTGGCAGCGCAGGGCGCCGATCCGCACGCAGAGACCATCCACCGGAATGACGGCGTTTTCGATACCCAAAATCTTGTTGGTTTCGGCCTGACCCTTCCACTCTTCACGGCTCTGGCCGTTGTCGAGCTTGGTGTCGATCCAGGGGATAAGGCCACCGGCCAGCGGTACGCCGAAGTTGTCGACCGGCAGGGTGCCGGAGCGGGTCTTCTCGGTGATCTTGCGCTCGATATCGAGAATGGCGGAGGCAGGGTCGGCCAGCTCGACCGCCACTTCGTCACGCAGCATCCCCATCTGGGTGACCAGCTCGCGCATATGGCGGGCACCGCCACCGGAGGCAGCCTGATAGGTGGCCACGCTGACCCACTCCACCAGATCGGCCTTGAACAGGCCGCCAAGGGCCAGCAGCATCAGGCTGACGGTGCAGTTGCCGCCAACGAAGGTCTTGATGCCGTTGTTCAGTGCATGCTCGATGACGTCGCCGTTGACCGGATCCAGAATGATGACGGCGTCCTTCTCCATCCGCAGGGCGGAGGCGGCGTCAATCCAGTAACCCTGCCAGCCGGCGGCTTTCAGGCGCGGATAGACATCCTTGGTGTAGTCGCCGCCTTGCGCGGTGATGATGATATCCTGCCTGGTCAGCGCCTCGATATCGAAGGCGTCCTGCAGAGTACCGGCATCGACGCCGAAGTTGGGGGCGGCCTCACCGGCCTGGGAGGTGGTGAAGAAGGTGGGTTGAATATGGGCGAAATCCTGCTCTTCCTGCATCCGGCTCATCAGAACCGATCCCACCATGCCACGCCAACCGACCAAACCTACTTTTTTCATAATGTCCTACCCTGGATTGCTGCTAATGAAAGGGGTGTTGCACGCCTGCGTCCCTGCTGGCGAAGGCCATTTACAAGGTCTTTACAAGCCATTTAAAAAATATGCGCTGCGAAAAATGCGTCTATCCACATTACGGATTGTGGCGGCGGGCGCAAGTCGAATTGCGCAATATTCTGTGCCGTTCGCTGCAATAAGCGGCAACGGCGGAGCGAGGAACAAAACGGGGCGCAGTAACGATGAAAAGGCCACCGCTTATGGCGGTGGCCTGTCAATAAAGTGGGTTAAACAGCCCGACAGCTTAGGCGCTTAGCCGTAACGGGCCAGGGTCAACCCCTCATCGCTGATGGCGGGCTCGCTGCCGCTGATAAGATCGCACAACAGCTGACCCGAACCGGCCGCCATGGTCCAGCCCAGGGTGCCGTGGCCAGTATTGAGCCAGAGGCCGGGAATGGGGCTCGGCCCCACCAGCGGGGTGCCGTCCGGCGTCATGGGGCGCAGGCCGGTCCAGAATTCAGCCTTGCTGATATCACCCCCCTCGGGGAAGAGATCGCCGACCACCATCGCCAGAGTGTCATGGCGCCTCGGATTCAAGGCGAGGTTGTAGCCTGACAGCTCCGCCATGCCGCCGACCCGGATCCGCTCGTCAAAACGGGTGATGGCCACCTTGTAGGTCTCGTCCAGCACGGTACTGCGCGGCGCGGCATCTGCGTTGATCATCGGCAGGGTGAGGGAGTAGCCCTTGACCGGATAGACCGGCAGCTCAAGCCCGAGCGGGCGCAGCAGCGGCCGCAAAAAGCCGGTAGTATAACTGCCGAGCGCACAGACGATGGCATCGGCGCGATAGCGCTGCTCGCCCGCCCGCACCGCCACGGCGCGGCCGCGGGCTTGCTCAATCTCGTCGATGTCGCAGTTGAAGACGAACCTGACCCCGAGCTTCTCGGCTTCAAGGGCAAGGGCCTTGGTGAAGCGGAAGCAGTCGCCGGTCTCGTCGCCGGGCAGACGCAAGCCGCCGACGATTTTGCCACGTACCCGCGCCAGCGCAGGCTCTGCCGCCTCGCAGCCGCTGGCATCCAGCGACTGGTAGGGGACGCCGTACTCCTCCAGCACCTCGATATCGCGTTGACTGGCATCGAGCTGGGACTGGCTGCGAAACAGCTGCAGGGTGCCGAGCTGGCGTCCTTCGTAATCGATGTTCAGCTCGTCGCGCAGCAGCTTCATGCAGTCGCGGCTGTATTCGGCCAGACGCACCATGCGCCCCTTGTTGGTGGCATAGGCGGTCGGGGTGCAGTTGGCGAGCATCTTCAGCATCCAGCGCAGCTGGAAGGGATCGGCAGTGGGGCGCACGGTGAAGGGGGCATGCTTTTGCAGCATCCATTTGGCCGCCTTGAGCGGGATGCCGGGAGCTGCCCAGGGGGCTGCATAGCCCGGGGATATCTGCCCGGCGTTGGCATGGCTGGTTTCAAGGGCAACGCCCCCTTGTCGCTCCAGCAAGGTCACCTTGTGACCCGCTTTGGCCAGATACCAGGCGCTGGTTACCCCGATCACGCCGCCACCGAGAACCACTATCTCCATATCGTCTTTCCTTGACTGATCTCCTGATGTGGCCACCACCATAATCAGCCGCCACAGGATATTCAACCGCTCTGCGCAGGATTGGGATCTCCGTCTGCCAGCCAGTCACAGGCTGGTGTTTGGTGCGATAGCACGCCTGATTATCAGCGTAAATCGCTGCGCTGTTGTCAGGGGTATGTGTCAGGGGACATGGTCCGCTTACAGCTGCTCAAGGTGGATCAGGTACTGCTCCGCCGTCGCCAGAATGGCCTGCTGCTGTTCGGCGGCTTGGCCATCCCAGTTGGCATAGGGGAGGGCGAGGCGGGGATTGCCGCCCAGTTTGTCCCGATTGCGCCAAAGAAAGTGCCAGTAGAGGCTGTTGAAGGGGCAACTCCCGTCGCCGTGGCGGGCTTTGACCTGATAGTGGCACCCCTTGCAGTAGTGGCCCATCCGCTCGAGATAGGCGCCGCTGCTGGCGTAGGGCTTGCTGCCCATCAGGCCGCCATCGGCAAACTGGCTCATGCCGCGGGTGTTGGGCAGCTCCACCCACTCGATGGCATCCACATAGATAGCGAGATACCACTGATCCACCTCATCGGGGTCAATCCCCGCCAGCAGGGCAAAGTTGCCGGTCACCATCAGCCGCTGGATATGGTGGGCGTAACCGTGCTCAAGGGATTGGTTTATGGCGTGGCGCACGCAGGCCATGTCTGTTTCTCCATTCCAGAAGAAACCGGGCAGCGGCCGGTTGGCCACGAGAAAATTGGTCTGCTGATAGTCCGGCATCTTTTCCCAGTAAAGGGCACGGACAAACTCGCGCCAGCCGAGGATCTGGCGAATAAAGCCCTCCACCTGCGCCAGGGTGATGGTGGCCTGATTGGCCTGCCAGTGGGCTTCGGCTGCGCGGATCACCTCAAGCGGATGAAGCATCTTGCTGTTGAGGGAAAACGACAGTCGGCTGTGAAACAGACTCCAGCCCCGCTCGCTCAGGGCATCCTGATAGCGGCCAAAGTGGGGCAGGCAGTGGGCCAGAAAATGGGTCAGCAACTCGCGACTCTGACGCCTTGTGATGGGCCACGGCAGCTTGCTGGCATCCGCCTCGCCGATGGTGCTGACCCCGTGGCGGGTCAGCATGGCATCGATGTCGCTCACCTCGTTGGCAAAGGTGAGGGGGGCCGGGATTGGCTGGCTCGCCGGCAGTTTGGCGCGGTTCTCGTCATCAAAATTCCAGCGCCCGCCAAGGGGTTGGCCGCGCTCATCGAGCAGCACTTGATATTGCTTTCGCAGGGCGCGGTAGAAGAACTCCATCCGGCTGTGGGGATAGCGCTGCCAGCCATCGCGGGGGGTGAGAAAATGTTCGCTCTCCACCTCGGTAGCAGGGATGGCAAGGCCCGTCGCCCAGCTTTTCAACTGGCTGGCGAGGCGCCACTCATCCGGGCTCTGCCAGGCGAAGCTGTCGGCCTGATGTGCTTCGAGCTGAGCCTCCAGCAAGCCGGGCAAGTCGGGCCAGCGGGCACTCTCATCAAGAGTCAGGTAACAGACTCGGTGGCCCGCCTTGCCAAGGGCCGCCGCGAAGGCGCGCATGGCGGCAAAGAAGGCCAGCACCTTCTGACGGTGGTGGCGACAGTAGTCGGTCTCCTGGCGCAGCTCCGCCATCAGATAGCAGATTGCCGGATCCAGGGTGCGAAACCAGCTGTGACCGGCATTCAGCTGATCGCCGAGAATCAGGCGCAGCTCCATCAGACTCGCTCCCCCTCAGGTTGCTGGCTGCTGTGACGAGCGTGGCGACAGCGCTCGCTGCAGTAGCGAACCTCCTCCCAGCTGCGCGCCCACTTGCGCCGCCAGCTGAAGGGGCGCTGGCAGACGGGGCAGATCTTCTCGGGCAGATGGGGTTTGCGATGCATGATGGCTTCCGGCCTTGGCTGATGGGGGATGTGGCGTGTGGGTAGGGAGAATAACGAACCGGGGGCGTGGACGGATCAACCTCACTGCCAGTTTGCCGCGCAGATGTGCACTTTGTGAGCGGGCGCACAGCCTGTCAGAGCATCTCTTGTTTGCAAATTAACCAGCCGTTAACGTGGCGAGGCTGCCGTTGGCAGCATCCATCAATGGATCTTGTTGGCCACCGACTGTCTACAACCGATATGGAGGGGAGTGATGCCAATCATGACAGCTACGCCCCGGGCAGCTTGCCTGCTCGCCCACTGGTATACCCGGGATCCCATTCTCACCTTCGACTTTCCTCACCGCTGATTGGCGGCACCCGCCGTTTGAATGTGTCAGCCGGACGACCCTGATCGCCCCGGCCTCTTTGCCAATCCCGATTTCATACACACTGGCCTAGCGCCGGTGAGGAGTCTTTTATGCGTCGTATACCCGAGCCGTTTCGTATCAAGATGGTCGAGCCCATCAAACAGACCACTGGCGCCGAACGCCGCGCCGCCCTCGAGGCCGCTGGCTGGAACCCCTTCCTGCTGCTGGCCGAAGATGTCTATATCGATCTGCTGACTGACAGCGGTACCGGTGCCATGTCCGATCGTCAGTGGGCCGGCATCATGATGGGGGATGAGGCCTATGCGGGCAGCCGCAACTTCGTCGAGCTGGAGCGCACGGTGCGCGACATTTTTGGTTACCAGCATGTGATGCCCACCCACCAGGGGCGCGGGGCCGAGCAGATCCTCTTCCCCGAGCTGGTCAAGCGCTGCAAGGGCAAGGCACCGGTCTTTATCTCCAACTATCACTTCGACACCACCAAGGCCCATGTGGAGTTGGCTGGCGCGCGGGCCATCAACCTGCTCACCCCGAAAGCCCTCGACACCACGGCCCTTTATGCCTGGAAGGGGGATTTTGATCTTCCTCGCCTGAGCGACACCATCGAGACCCTGGGGGCCGACAACGTGGCCGGTGTCATCATCACTGTGACCTGCAACAGCGCCGGTGGTCAGCCGGTCTCCATGACCAATATGGAGGCGGTCTCCGAACTGGCCCGTCGCCACCATATTCCGGTGGTGATCGATGCCGCCCGCTTTGCCGAGAACGCCTGGTTTATCAAGGAGCGGGATCCGGCTTATGCGAAGTGCGGCATCAATGAGATAGTGCGCCAGATGTTCGCGCTGGGGGATATCTTCACCATGTCGGCCAAGAAGGATGGGTTGGTCAATATCGGCGGGTTGTGTTGCTTTAAAGAGGATCTCGACCTGTTTCGCGCGGTGCAGGTGCGCTGCGTGGCGATGGAGGGGTTTGTCACCTATGGTGGCCTTGCCGGACGGGACATGGCGGCGCTCGCCATTGGCCTGCGCGAGGGGATGGATGAGGAGTATCTCACCTATCGTATCAGTCAGGTGGCCTATCTCGGCGAGCGGCTGGCCGAGGCGGGTATCCCCATTCAGACCCCCACCGGCGGCCATGCGGTGTTTGTGGATGCCAAGAAGCTGCTGCCCCATATTCCGGCCGAGCAGTTCCCGGCCCATGCGCTTGCCTGCGAGCTCTATCTGGAAGGGGGCGTGCGCGGGGTGGAGATAGGCTCCTTGCTGCTCGGGCGCGATCCCGCCACCGGCAAGCAGGAGGCGGCGGACTTCGAGTTGTTGCGGCTCACCATTCCGCGGAGGGTCTATACCCGGGATCACATGGACTATGTGGCCGACTGTCTGATCGCGGTGAAAGCGCGGGCCAGCGACATTCGCGGGCTCACCTTTGACTACGAGCCGCCGCTGCTGCGCCATTTCACCGCACGGCTGAAACCGGTCTGATCAGCAACCGGTCAGACGGGGTGATCAACCGCGCCAAACCGTGAGAATCACTGGCCGCTCCCGGTTAAACGGCACAGTAAAAAAGCCCCCGCACCAAGGTGCGGGGGCTTTCGTTTATCGAAGCGAAGCGGGGGTCAGACCGCCTGATACTCCAGCTCGACCGAGCCCAGCGCCTTAAGAGTGGACTGGGCGGAGTCACGCTGGCTGATCTGGCCGTTTTTATTCTCCAGCAGCACGGCGCGGCGGATGGTGGCGAGATCTTCGCCGTTAAGCACCGCATGGGCGCAGGCCATCTGCATCGGCGGCAGGCTGGGGTTGAAGGCGGCATTCTCGGCGTAGCGGCCAGAGAAGATGCGGCCATCGGCAAACTGCAACGCCACCGCGGCATAGCCTTGGCTATAGGGGGCATAGCTTTGACGGGCGGCGGCCAGCGCGGCTTGCCACAGCGGGTCTTCGCTTTGAAGCTCAAGCTCTGCGTGATCCTGCGGGCTCATCAGCGCATCCGTGATGTCGAGATCCGCCGGGCCAAACGAGTGGGGCAGGAAGGATTGCAGGGCACTCAGGTCATCGGGCAGAGAGACTTTCAGGATCTTGGCGGTGCTCAGCTCGTTCATGAACTGACGGCAGTGGCCGCAGGGGGTGTAGTTGACGGTGATTTCAGAGATCCCGGTCTCGCCGCCCAGCCAGGCGTTGGAGATGGCGGACTGCTCGGCGTGGACCGAGTGGAACAGACCTTGCCCCGCAAACTCCATGTTGGCACCGAAGTACCAGGTGCCGCTCAGGCCGCAGGCGATGGCACCGACGTAAAACTTGGAGATGGGTGCCACCGAGCAGGCAGCAGCCAGCGGCAACAGGGCGAGGCGCAGTGCGCGATCATCGAGACCTGTGGCGGCTTTCAGGGTGGCGACTTGCTCCGGCGTGAAGCGGGCGTTGAAGTCGGCACTATCCAGCATGGGCTGCACGGCTGCTTTGAGCGGGGCAGAGAGGGTATCGAATGGCTTGGCAAAACGGGGATGCATAGTGTGTCCTCAAAGGCCAATTGGGCGGCCATTGTAGGGAGCAAGCTCGGGTAAATGTGTGAGCAGGCTCACGCCCTGACGGGCAAACGGAGGGGGATGGTAATGGAAACGTTTGTCTTGTGCAAATTGTGCGGCAGGTCGCACCCCGACAGCGCTGCAGAGCTGTCGGGGTGGCTAATCATCGGTCAGGTGAGCCAGTGATAGATGGCAAAGAGGAGGGGAGCGACGGCAGCGGTGAGAATGCCGCACACCACCATGGCGAGCGATGCAAAGGCGCCCTGGGTGATCCCCTTCTCGGCGGAGGTGGCGGTGCCGATGGCGTGGGCACAGGCCCCCATGGCGAGCCCTTGAGCTTCCGGGTCGGTCACTTTCAGCAGTTTGAGCAGCGGGTAGCCGATCAGGGCACCGACAATCCCCACCACCACCACCACGGCGGCCGCGATGGCGGGAATGCCGCCGATGGACTGGCTGACGCTCATGGCGAGCGGGGTGGTAATCGATTTGGTGGCAAGCGAAGCGAGCAGTGCCGGATCTGTGCCCATAAAATGACCGATCAGCAGAGTTGTGCACACCGAGATCAAGACGGAGGCGAGGGTACAGATTAGGATAGGCTTGAGCTTGGCCTGGATCTGGCGCGCCTGCTGATAGAGCGGTAGCGCCAGCGCCACCACGGCGGGCTCCAGCAGCATGGTAATGGGGCTGCTGCCGCGCTCGTACTGCTCAAGGGGCAGATCGAGCCAGAGCAGCAGGCCAATGATCACCGCAGTCGGCACCAGCACCGGATTGATGATGGGCCAGGGCAGGCGTCGATAGAGGGCGCGGGTGGCGAAATAGAGCGCCAGGGTCAGGGGAATTGCGAGCCAGAAGATCATTTGTTCATCCTCTGGTAGAGCCGACCGACGGTGGCGAGGATCAGGACGATCCCGAGCACGATGCAGAGCATGATGACGCCGAAGGATTGGCGCAGGGGCTCAAGCCAGGCCACCAGTCCGACCGCAACCGGCACGAACAGCACACCCATGTGGCGCAGCAGCAAGCCTGCCCCCAGCTCAACCCATTGCAGCTTGATCAGTTGCAGGGAGAGCAGCACAAACAGCAGCAGCATGCCGATGATGCTGCCGGGAAAGGCGAAAGGCAGGATGGCTGCCACGGCTTTGCCTGCCAGCAGGCAGGCGACGATGACCATAAAGTCACGAAAGTACAGCAAGGCGCGTTGCGCGATCACGTGAACCTCATCGACTGGGAAGAAAAACCGCAGTTTACCAGAGAGGCCGGGTCGCGGCATTAAAACAATAACAACTGAAATCAGTTCGTTTGAAGCTGATTTGATTGGCATTTTTTGAAAAGTGCTTGATAGAACCCTGTTCGAACTACAAGGAGTAGTGATGACATCCCTCTTGTCCCGAGTTCGCCAGCTGGCGAACGATACTGCGTTGCCACCCCATCTGCTGCAAACCCGTCAGTGGGAAGGGCCCCTGTGCCGGGTGCGACTCGACAACACCGGCGCTGATGCCACCCCGGTTGAGCGCTGGGTGCTGTTTGACGGCAAGCTTGGTCTGCCGGTGGAGAGCGCCATCTATGGCGAAGGATTCCAGATGCTGGCCCAGACCATGGGGTGCTGGCAGTCACCACAACATGTCGGCCGTTGCCCCGATGCCAGCGTCTATCGCATTACCGATGACAACGGCTATCACACCATTCACAACCTGTTGCTGGTGGAGCATGGCAAGGGGTGGCTGCTGCTCGCCTTTGCCAGCTGCCACCGTTTTGGCGGGGAGTTTCGCCTCTACCCCGATGGTCGCTTGCAGATCCTGATGAACTGCGAAGGGCGGGAACTCGCGGCCGGTGAGCACTGGCAGAGCGAGGCACTGATCTGCCTCGAAGGGGCGGAGCGCGAGGATCTGCTGGCCGAGCTGGCACGGCTGATCGAGGTCGAACATGGCTCGCTGATCGGCAAGGTGAGTGAGCGCCCGAGCGGCTGGTGCTCCTGGTATCACTACTACGCCGAGGTGAGCGCCGCCGACATTCGCGAAAATCTGCAGGTGCGTGCCGAGCGTTTCCCGGCCCTGCGCTATGTGCAGATCGACGACGGCTATCAGGCCAAAATGGGCGACTGGCTCACTCCGTCGGCCAAGTTCGAGCAAGGTGTAGCCTCACTGGCTGCGGAGATCAAACAGGCTGGCTGCGAGCCCGCCCTCTGGGTCGCTCCCTTTATCGCAGAGCCCGGTTCGCAGGTGTTTCAGGATCACCCCGACTGGTTTGTGAAGGGGGATGACGGCCTGCCGCTCCCCTCCGAGCGTGTCACCTATGGCGGTTGGCGTTGTACTCCCTGGTATGTGCTGGACGGTACCCACCCTGAGGTGCAGGCGCACCTTGAACAGGTGTTTCGTACCCTGCGCGAGCAGTGGGGCATCCACTACTTCAAGCTGGATGCCAACTTCTGGGGCGCCATCCACGGTGGTCGTTTCCACGAGCCGGCAGCCACTCGGGTTGAGGCCTATCGGCGCGGCATGGCCGCCATCCTGTGTGGTGCAGGTGAAGGGGCCTTCCTGCTCGGTTGCAACGCCCCCATCTGGCCAAGCCTTGGCTTGGTGCACGGCATGCGGGTGAGCGATGACGTGGAGCGCAATGGCCACCGCTATCGCCAAATTGCCCGCGAGGCCTTCTGCCGTGCCTGGCAGAACGACAAGCTCTGGGCCCTCGACCCCGACTGCATCTGTCTGCGGGATCTGCCAAGCCAGCAGGCGAGCCAGGCTGAATACAGCTTCCATCTGGCAGCGCTGGTGGCGAGCGGCGGCATGATGCTGGCGGGTGATCGGCTGCAAGATCTCGATGAGGAGCAGGCGGCGCAACTGCGCAAGTTGCTGGCGCTCTGCGCCGCCCGGGCACCCTCTGCCCGTTTCGAGTCGATGGACTTTGCCTGTGGCGAAGTAAGCCTGCCCGAGGGCGGCACTCTGCTCTGCCTGTTCAACTGGGAGGGGCAACCACAGGAGTTTCTGCTGCCGGAAGGGGGAACCGATTTTTGGCATGGGCAGGCAGTCGGCACAACCGTGACCCTGCAAGGGGGCGAGGGGCGGGTGATCCACTACACCTGATCACAGCGTCACCATAAACAATTCAGGCTCCATCACGGAGCCTGAATTGTTTCAATCAGCGGTTATCAGCCACGTTTTTCAGTAACGCCACTCAAAGCCGACGGCGTATTTGGCTGAGCCATAGCCCGGGATATCGCTGCCGGAGGCGATCGCCTTGAGGGTCAGCAACGGGGTGATGGGTACCCCCAGACCAAAACCGATGGCCAGCTGATCATTGGGGTTCCCCATCAGATCGACCCGCATCACCCGATAGAGGGACATATCCTCGCTCAGGTGCATATAGGCTTGCGAAGCGCGGTTATAGACCTGACCAAACACCTCCAGCTGGAAACCTGACTGTGCGCTGATGGCCAGCGGTACCCCGACAAACTTGTAGAGATGGGAACCGTTGAAGTAGCTGTTGGTGATCAGGGGAGTGAAATCAGTCTGCTGATAAAGGGTGTTGAAGTTCTGTTCTACGATGCGATAGGTCTGCTCGGGCAGGCGAGCAAGATAATCCGGCACATCGAACCGGTATGCGGCGTTGGCTGCCAGCGGCAGCAGGGCCAGTAATCCGAGCAGTGCGTGGTGACGAGGCATCAGCAAATGGCTTCCGTTCGGCCAAAAAGATCTCTTGCTTGGGAGACATCCGCTCAGGATGTTGCAAGATATTGGTTTTTGGGGAAATCCCCTTCGTCATTATGACCTGAAGAAGGGGATGAGAGGGAAGGATTTATTGTGAAACTACTCACAACTCATAAATCTTCCAGATAGTGGTAGAGACTCTTTAGAATCGCAAAGTTCCGTTCGTTACTCTGGTTCTGCTCGGCCAGCGCCTCGAGAAGGGGCACGTAGTCCGGCAGACGGCGGCTGAAGTAGTCGCTGCAGTGCAGGCGCCAGCGCTTCTGCTCTGCTTCGCTCAAGGTGTGTGGCCAGTTGCGGGCACGATAGCGGAACAGCATCTCCGGCAGCCGGGAGTCGGTAAAGGCGAACTCCCGCTCACCCAGCAGATCCGCGGGGGTGGCACGCACCAGATCCATGGTGGACTTGTCGCCATGGCCAAAGAATCCGGCGTAGAGCTGGGTATCGGGGTCGCTCTCATTGCTGCCGGCGAACTCCTGATTGAACACTTCCACCAGTTTTTCCCGTACTTCGGGGTGGGCGCGCAGCAGATCCAGGCTCTTGCGGCACTGCTCCCGATTGATGCCGAGCTCGTCGGCGCGCTCCGCCGTCAGGGTGGCGGCCGGCGCCAGTACCGGGCACTTGTTGATGTGTACCAGTTTCACCGGAATGCCCGCCAGATCCCCCAGCTCCTCTTTTTTGGTATAGAGGCGCTCGCGGATCTCCTCGCTGGTGAGCTCGATAAGCGGGGTGGGGTCACGGGTCAGATCCACCATGATCACCGCGTTCTGGTTGGTGGGGTGCCAGGCAAGTGGCGAGACCCAGCTTGCACAACCCTGCCAGGGGGAGAACATGCCGGAGACGTGCACCAGCGGCTTCATGGTCACCACGTCAATCAGCGCCTTCACCTTGTTTTTGTTACGCAGGTCAAAGAGATAACCAAACAGCTTGGGTTGGGCTTTTTTCACCAGCTTGGCCATCTCGATGGTGGCCAGCACGTCCGAGAGTGCATCGTGAGCATTGGCGTGGGCGACGCCGTTGGCGACCGTCAGCTTCTCCAGCCGGAAACTCGGCTTGCCCTCATCGTCAAACGCCCACTCGATCCCCTCCGGCCGCAGGGCATAGCAGGCTCGCAGCATGTCGAGAATATCCCAGCGGGAGTTGCCGTTCTGCCAGCTGTAGGCATAGGGGTCATAGAAGTTGCGATAGAGGGTGTAGCGGGTCACCTCATCATCGAAGCGGATGCTGTTGTAGCCAAGCACACAGGTATTCGGCGTGGCGAATTGCTCGTGGATCTGGCGAATGAAATCCGCCTCGCACAGCCCATCCTTCATCGCTTTCTGTGGCGTGATACCGGTGATAAGGCACGCCTCCGGATCTGGCAGGTAATCTGCCGGAGGCTTGCAATAGATGACCAGCGGCTCGCCAATGATGTTGAAATCCGCATCGGTACGAATACCGGCAAACTGCGACGGCCTGTCCTTGGCGGGGCTGATGCCGAAGGTTTCGTAGTCGTGAAAGTAGAATGTGGGCTGTGTTGTTTGGTTCTTGGGTGTGCTCATGTGTTCTTGTTTTATCGCCTAAGCTTCTGATTATATGGTTCTTAATGATGTGTTCAGCTTTGTCTGAGCACCCAATAAATTCTTTGCTGTTTGTGTCTGTCTGCCTATGTTCACCATCCAATTAGTACAACTCAAAGTACAAAACATGGTATTTTGTTAGTACAAAATTTTATTGGGTGAGCTATGGCAATTACAGACAGCTGGCTGCGAGGCGTCAATGGTAAACCATACTCCGGCCAGAGCGAAGTCACTGACGGTGATGGGCTTGGCATAAGGGTGTCACCTAAAGGTCTGATCACCTTCCAAGTGCGTCATATGCGTGATGGGAAACAAGTCAGAACCACGATTGGCCGTTACCCTACGGTGACTCTTCGGGATGCCAGGATCAAGGCCGCGGAAATCAAGGCAGGCCCTGAGCAAATTGTTAAAACCAGTGAAGAGCCTACACCAGCTGCTCTCTTTGAAGAGTGGTTCGAGAAGTATGTGATGCGGGAGTGTCGTGAAGGCACGCAGAAGAACTACCGCTACACCTTCTCTTCGGTTAAGAACCGGTTACCAGACAAGCCACTCAATCAGATTTCTATGGACATGTGGCTGAGCTATTTCGATGCCATAAGCGAAAGAGCACCTGGTGTTACCCGTTCGGTCATTACCGGGTTGAAAGCATGCTTCAACTGGCATATCCGCCGCGGCACGATCAACGTGCCCAACATGATGAGCTTACGGGCTCGGGATGTCGGGGCGCCTGCTAAGACCGGGCACCGGGTGTTGACGGTAGCCGAGGTTGCCAAGATCTGGCGAGCTATTGAGGCGAGCAGGGCAGGCACCGGTAACAAGGTGATCCATTTACTTTGTCTGGTCTATGGGTGCCGCCTGTCCGAGGCCAGAATGCTCAAGCGCCAAGACCTGGATTTCGAGTCTATGGTCTGGACGGTGCCGGCGGAGATCAGCAAGACCGGTAAGCCTATTCGTCGCCCCATCACATCAGTAGGTAAGCAACTGTTCGAACGGGCTGGGATGGCGTCGGTGGACTCTGTCTATCTGTTCCCTGGGCAAGGGGAGGGGAATAGTCCTCTGGAGATCCACTCGTGTAATCGGCTGGTGAGCCGCTTACGCAGCAACTTGGGGATCCCCCATTGGCGCATTCATGATGCAAGGCGCACCCTGTCGACCAGGTTGTCAGAGCTTGGCGTATCACCGCACGTTACTGAAACCATGCTGGGGCACGCATTGCTTGGTGTGATGTCTGTGTACAACAAACATGACTGGCTGGAGGACCAACGGGCTGCATATGAGCTTTGGTGGTCAGTCCTCCAGCGCGAGTTAGGAGTGGCTGTGAGTCCGGTTATGGCTATCAATCCACGCCATGACGTGTGACTTGATCCAGCGCAGCGGCTGGTGGTCGATTGGCTTGGGAAACGTGGCGTCTTTATTGCGCAGGTGATAAAGCGCGGTCCGTCCCTTGCCAAGCATCACCAGCAGCTCTTTCTGCTCAATTTTCTCGATTGGTTCAATCATAATGCCTCCATCGCTTGATAGCGTTGCTGGTACTCGGAGTTCACCTGCTTCCATTGCGGGTCATTAGCCATCTTGAGGCAATGAATACGGCGAGCCATGGCGAACCGGGCTTTGCCCAACATGCTGGCGCTTGCGGCGTGATGCTGGGCCTTCTTGTAGGAGAGGGCGGCATCGATGTAGCTAGCGCTCTGCTCCTGTTGGATGGCTTGCTTGAGGTCATCCCGGTAATTGCGTTGGTAGAGTCTGATATCCATCGTGTCCTCCCGGACAGTCGTTGTTACATCACAGCCAGAGTGGCCAGAAACAATGTGGTGCTAACCAAGATGGCCAGCCGCTCAATCAACTCCCCCTTCACGTTCCTGATATTCCAGTTCGTTGAAGTTGAGATATTGTGCTGGCGCTTGCTCTATGGCCGCCAACCTGATCTGTTGTGGGGTCATAGGGTGGTGTGCCTCGATGGTGCCGGTCAGACGATCCGGCGCAGACCCCAGTTCGGTCGTGGCGCTCAGGATGTAGTTGTAGCGGTGCATTTGCCTGCTCCTTTGGTGGTGTCTATCTGCCAGCGGTACCCTCCATGTTTCTCCTGCTGGCCGGCAAGGCAGCGAGTGATGCCAACCCTAACAAAGCCGCCCTTGTTCTCGGCGTCGGTGACGCTATCGAACCGGACCACCTGATCCCCGCAAGTGCCAATGACTGGGGTCTTGCGCCACTGCGGCGGCTTCACTGCATCCACATAGAGGCGGCGGGTATGTCGGCCACGGCCGTTATCTCCAACGAGACAGAAGTGCTCAACCCGGGTAGTGAAGCGGGACTCTCTGTGGATCTGTCCCATCACAACACTGGCCTCGCTGACAGTAAGGGAGAACTCGATCGCCACTTCAGGGCTGATAGCGCCCCCAGATCTAGCATGTACCCATTCTGCAACCTGCTGGATTAAGCTCATGCGACCTCCCCGTCGTTCAGTGCCAGCATGAGCTGTTCTTCATTCGGATTCAGCAGATGCTTTGCCATCCGGGTAGCGTGGCTGAGCGTGTGCTCTTCATCGGTACCATCATCCAGTAGATCTCGAATGTATCCGGCGAGCAGTCGGGTGTGGGCTGGAGTGAGCAGCTCGGCCTCATCAATCTGATAGATGACTGCCTTGATTGCCGGGAATTGCTGCCAGTCCTGGAGTGGCTCAATACCTGTAATGAGTGTGGCGAGTTGCCCCGATGCTGTTGGTTCAGCAATGACTTTTGCTTCTGGCACTGGAATTACTGGGCTGGTGGACGCGATCGCCCGGCTTGCCTCTTCGTTGAGTGCTACTGCCTGTCGGTGGATCATGTCGAGGATGAGTTGACCGGTGGTAACCAGGTCGTCACGGCGCAGGCGGGCCTCTGGGCGGCGTTCCCCCTGCCAGCTGGTATCGAATATCACCACGGCGGAGGCGAAACCGCTGGAGCTTGGCTTATCTTTCTTCGGATCCCGTGGGACGTACCAGCTCGGCACCTCAAAGCCGATGCGACCGCTTATGAACTGGATAAAGTCGGCATCCTCCGGCCACCATGTTTCGCTGGTAGCGGCCTTGATAAGCAGCATGATCTGGGCACCAAGAGCCCGCTGCTCGCGGCAGTAGTTGAGGATGGACTCCATCCCAGTGATAGCATTGCCGTCGCTATCCACGCAGGGGCGTGAGTAGGGGGGGTTGGCGAAGGCTGCCCCCCCAAGGCGGCGCAGGTCTGCAGCTAGGTCCTGGATGAGTGCGTTGTCCTCGGCATCGTAGTAGTTAGGCAACAAGGAGTTGCAATCGTCGGCGAACATGTCGAGCACCACCGGCCCCAGAGTAGGGGCGAATTGGTGGAACAGGCCCCATGCCAGCGCCTTGGGGGTTTGCCACTGGTCACCAATCTGCTTGAGTTCGTGGTCTGGCTGGGCTTGCAAGAGAGCCAGAGCCTCGGCGTAATGATTCATGTGTCCCTCATCAAACAGTTGTAATCCGTCCCCCGGATCATGGTTTGGTCTTCTTGGCCGATACCGCCTTCTTTGCAACCCTTGCGACCTCACGGGCTGCTTTGAGGCACTCATCAAACACCTTCCCCTTGGCAAAGCTGGGTGTCCGATCGAAATGGCGTGTTGCTTCAGTAACACCAAGCGAGATTGCATGGGGAGGGAATTGTTCTTTCTCCAGCGTTTCCTTGATGTGTTTGGCAATAAAGTCGTTTGGGTGCATTGATGCCTCCGCCATTTCTTAAATTGGTCTCATCACACAAGCGACAGGCAATGGGAGTCCGTGACCCGCTGATGGGTCGCTATCGCTTGTGGGATAAGGGCCTCGTTGTCGAGACCAGGAAAGAGCGTTTACCACATGCATTGCGCTGGTGGTGGTGGCTTGAGCACTTCACAGTGAGTCAGCCGTTCTGGTTATTGGCACGTGTATGCCCTCACGGGCAGATCTACCTGTCGAAAATGTCGCCTCTCGGCGAGGGCCTTGGTGACGATTCACAGCATGACCAAGGCATCCGCTTAACCCAGCGGTGGGGTATTGTGATGGGTCTTCCCATCAGCTACCTGCTGCGGGTCACCACACCTCAGTTGGCCTTGGTCACCGGTTCACTCGCCAACCACGTTGTCTGCGGTCGTCCCCTGCAATACCAACTGAGTTGTGTCCTGGCTTTTTACATCGCCAGGGCGGATGGGTTTTCGTACCCCATGGGGCCTACCGTGGTCGGTTTCCTCCCTGCTGATGCTTTTCCTCGGCATGGAAGGCGGGACTGTTGCTGTTAGGCATGCTGGACATTGGATCGGCGATGCAGACGCGTTTGTGATGTTGTTGGTTCGACATAATTCATCCATGCAATGATGTGCTGAAGCTTAATATAAGCATTCTTACCGGCTTGGTGCAAGTTGAAATATAAGAATGCTTTCATTTTGGGGTGTATGATCACCAAGTATGCTGGTGAGCTTGTGCTAGTAAGTTAGAGCAGTGCGTTTGTGCGACTTAGACATTCCCTATTTCTATCGGGAACAGGGGATTAACCTATTTTTGGTTTAACCACTTGCAGTAAACCATTTTCAGGTTTAATGTATGTACATCTAGTTGGTTAATCGGAGGGCTGGTACTGCTTTAGTAAATGGCTGCTATTGTACGGATCGGCTCCATTTTAGACCATTGATAGTTGTAATACGGAGTTAACGAGGGTATTGGCATGAAAGCAACAGCATTTGGTAAGTATCTGAGGGGGTTAAGATTAGAAAATGAAATTTTGTTAAAAGATATGGCAGATGTACTGAACGTTAGTTCTGCCTACTTATCTTCCCTCGAGCTTGGAAAAAAGAGCGTACCGGACTCGTTTGTGTCGAGGATTGTTGATGAATACGGTTTGAATTCAAGCGAAGCAGCCGAACTGCGACATGCGGCTACTTTGTCTCAACCATCAGTAAAGATCGATTTGGTGGGTAAGCAAAATGATGACAGAGAGATAGTGATGTCGTTTGCTCGACGTTATGAGTCTTTATCTGAAGAAAGTAAGAAACAGCTTAAGAAACTGTTAGAGGTATAAGCCGATGCAGCACCGTAAACTAGGACATAAAGTGAAGCCTCGAGCGACGAATGCCATTAATGACCTGGCAAAAATGCATCGAGATCTTTTCCAACTACACAACCCTAAGGCCAACATGGCTGCACTTTACGAAGTGCTCCAGAGTGAGGAGATCCTCTCGTTTGAGATTGTGGAGGATCATGAGCTGGGACAGGAGGAGGCAGTTGCCTACCCAGACCAAAAGCATATTAAATTGAAGAAGTCGACGTATGACGATGCATGTGATGGTGTGGGGCATGCAGTCTTCACGCTCGCTCATGAGCTTGGGCACATAATCATGCATCGTGGTGAACGCCCCTCATACGCTCGAGGTGAGCATAAAATTTATGAAGACAGTGAATGGCAGGCTGATACATTCGCGTCACTGTTTTTGATGGATGAGCGTCACATTGACGTAAAGAATGATACCCCAGATGATTTGGTTGAACGTTTTGGGGTCAGTATTGAGGCTGCTTATGTTCGCCTTGGTAAGTTAAGAAAACAAAACAGCAAGTAGGCTGCGACCCCTACTTGCTGTTTCAGTCTTTGAGGTATACCTCCACCTCAAAAACCCTAAGTGTGTTGCCACACCGTAAACTAGACACTTACAAAGTAGCATACATTTTGGGATTGCAACAAGGAGGCTCACTATGATAAGGAGCCGAACTCATGGCTACTCAAAATGCAGAAACTGAAGATGATGTGGTGGTGATCTATACCAAATGGATCACTGTAAAAGGAAAGCGTGTTTATGCCCACCAACGTGGACTGACAGCGTTCCGATTAGAGATCCCGAAGTCTAGGTATCAACCCAGGTAAACTAGCCATCAAAATCTGTGTTTTCACAGTTTGAGGTAAGGGTAGTCGACTGTTGGCGCAGAAGACTATGGGTTTACGTGGGAGGTCTCGACCCCTGTATATTGGCGTACTACCAGTTAAGGCGAACTGATTATAGGCCAATTACTAGCTTTAACTCAATAGATGAGGTCCCTCCCAGGCAAAAATAGGGACAAGATCATGTCATCTACAAATAAATGTGTTCATGTGAACGCATACCCACGCTTCCGCTATGGTCGTTGGGAGTATGTGTGCTCACACTGGCGTTCTCTGCCAAACTGAGTTAGTGATCAATAAATAGACCTAATTTCAAGGGACATTTTATGTCCCTTTTTTATGATTTTGATTTATCTTTTTTTTCGCCTGCGACGATGTTCCACCATAGTGCCGATAATCTGGATATGCTGACGGTCTGATCGCATGGTGGGATAGTCATCATTGAGAGGGGCTAGCTCGAAGATCTCCTTGCCATCTTCGCTGTAACCACGTGGGCGATACTTCTTGAAAGTAGCCTCTTCCTCGCCGTTTTTAGCCACAACAAAGTCTCCTGGGTGAAGCGGCTCATCTGGGTCTATCAACACCAAATCCCCTTCGGTGAATTCCGGCTCCATGGAGTTGCCCCGGATCACGATGGCGAACGCGCGCTGACCCAAATTGAGATCGGTGGTGATATACGCCATGTTGCCGTCACACTCACGGATCTCGCTGGTTTCAGTCCAAAACCCGGCTTGTACGTAGGTGATTACTGGTATCCGATGTATATCCGGCAGAGCGAACTCCATATTGGCAGCGGTATTCTGCTCTCTATTACCACCGTAAAGGATGTAGTCAGGAGTTACGCCGAACAGCTTAGCAGCATTTAGTAGGTTCTCTCCGCTCAGGTTTGTTTTGTCACTTTCCCATTGGACCACGCTTGGCGCTTTGATACCGAGCATTGATGCCAGCTTGACTTGGGTTAGGCCAAGGCTCTTACGAAGCCTCCTGATTCGATCTCCTACTGATTCCACGTGTATCCCCTGAAAAACAAAATATAAGCTATCTTACACCCCCTTGATGTAAGCATTCCTTCTATGTACTATAAGAATGCTTTTATTTGGGGGCTATATGACCAAGAGTGATGCATTAAGTAAGTTTGGCAAAAAGCGGGCTGAACAAGTCCAGACAATGGCCGAAATGCTCAACATCAAACGAGAGGCAATTTACCAGTGGGGAAGTAAGATCCCGGCACTGCGGGCCTATCAGATTGAGCAAATGGAGCGTGATGGCCTATTACCTGTTGGTTCTGATCGCTCTAACTAATCAACTTGAGAACCATCATGACAAAAGCCACCAGAACAACCATGAGAGGGAAGCAGGAGCACTCCCACCTTTCTGACCCTATTGATGCCGCTTACCAGTTGAGCCGCAGGTACAACATCACTGATCTGGCACGCCTGATGGGCTCCAAGCGCCCGACCACTCTGAACAACAAGTTCAATCCGGCTTGCGAAGATCACCACCTGACCTTGTCCGAGGCGATGGCGGTGACCGAGCTGACCGGTGACAACGCCATCCTGCAGGCCTGGGCGCTGGCCCGAGGTCATACGCTGGTTGCCCTGCCGGATAGCACAGTGACAGAAGAAGAGCTGGCAGACCAGGTGATGTTGGTGAGTGAGGTGGTCGCGGCGGTGTTTGGTGAGCTGCGTGAAGCGCGACAAGACGGGGTGATCGACCCGGTGGAGCGGCAGGCCATCACAGCGGCAGTACACCGGGCCATCAAAGAGCTGCTGAGCCTTGAAGAATCGGTGGGCAGCCAGGTGCGCCTGTTCCCAGTTTCACATGTTCAAGGAGAGAAGTAATGAGTAAACGAGGTTTCGATGTTAATCGGCAGATGCTGGATGGGGAGCGCAAAAAAGCCTATCGCAAACTGCGTCGGCGCCTTCAAGGTGCGCTGGCTGTGCTGCAGGGAGGGACTGAAGGTACTGGAGTCGCATCACACTCGTTATGCCACCCCTTTGTCCCTGGCCCTCAGTGCCGGGTTGAACGGCTCGCTCAAGAACAGCTGCTGTTGGTATTGACCAGTTTAATCAAAGCCGTTCCTCGAGACGTGATGGACGAGATCATTACGGACTCCGAGCACGTGTTGTGCGATACCCGATTCGTTGTGAGCCAAGGGCAAGAAGAGGCAGCCAAGGAGATGAGAGGTCGTGCCAGAGTCAATCTGGCACACCTAAATAGCCTTGGTTGAAGGCACCTGAGTGGTTAATAAGTGCCGTTTTGCCATGCGATTACCACATCAAGTGGTTCGGTCGATTCATGGTCGGGATCGGGGTTGGTGAACTCTGGTTCGCTGAGCAGCAGGTCTGCGATGTTTTGCCCCTTGCCGGATAGCCACAGGGTTAAACCGGAGGGTGAATGGGTAATAAGGCGTACCAAGTGGAATTCGCCGTCCTCTTCTAGTTGGAGGATTTCACCCACTTGAAGGGGGTGGCGAAACGTGACGGGCTCCTTGGGGATGAGGTCCCGGTCGTACGGGGTTAAAAACTTGATGCGGTAGTCATAGGTCATGGCCTTCTCCTTGTGAAGTGGGACTCTAGCAAAGCCACTTTATCACATCGGGGAGGCCACCCAAAAAGAGCGGCCCCGCGCTGCTGTAACAGCCGGGACCATGGTTCAAACATCGAAAGGGATGTGAACATGAAAGATCTTATCCAACCGAGCTCAGTCAGGCAAGTAATGCCGCAACTGCAGTTTGTTAACGGGTACCGGCTGGTGGTGATGGGACTGTCGTTACCCATCAGTGCTGAACAGGCCAGGATGGTGTTTGCCCAGTTGCAGCACATGGGAGGTCGTCATGGGTGAGGTAGTAAGACTGGCGACCTCATCGGAACCAGCACCAGTTCAACGAGGTTGTAACGTGACGGACAATCGCCGTAGCGGGTTCGTGTTGCTGTATAAAAGCATCAAGGATACGCCGTTCTATCGTGATCCATCGCGCAAGGCGCTGTGGTTGCACCTGTTGATTGAAGCTGCCCATGAGCGCACAGAGGCCTCCTTTAATGGCAACCGGTTGGTGCTAAGTCGAGGACAGGTGGTGGGTTCTGCCCGTTCATTGGGTGAAGCGTGTGGTGTCTCAGAAGACAGTGCTCGCCGCTCGCTGGATGTATTCGAGCAGGAGGGGATGATCACTCGCACCAGTAAACAGGGGACCCGCGGGTACACCCTCATAACTGTCCTCAATTATGACCCGTACCAGCGCGGAGTTTTAGAACACATTAGCGCGGAGTTAGGCGTGGAGTTTGAACCCGCATCGGATAAGGGGTTAGAGGGGGATCGCTTACTCCGCGGCGCGGAGTTAGCCGCGGAGTTTCACGCCGAAGATCTAAACAATATAAACAATAAAACAAACCAAGATCTTAATGATCTTTCGTCGCAACTCGCTATCGCGACTTTCGACCAGAAGGGGGAACAGCTTCCCATCGTTGACGCTGTATCTGCCGAGCCCAAGGCTCGGGTCATACCAGGCGCCGCCATTCAAACCCCTAATGGCAAGTCATGGGGAACAGCTGAAGACCTTAAGACCGCGCAGTGGATGTTCAAGCGGGTGCAGGTTATTGCCCCCACGGCTCTGGAGCCGAATTGGACACAGTGGGCCAACGTGATCCGGCTGATGCGCGAGCTTGACCAGCGCAGCCACCGGGATATCTGCGAGCTGTATGACTGGGTGAGCCGAGATGCCTTTTGGTGTACCAACGTGCTCTCACCGCAGAAACTGCGTCAACAGTGGACCCAGTTGACAGTGAGGCGCAATGCTCCTGCTCATCGGCCCACTGGTGGCCAGCATACCGACCTGACCAAGTCCATGACTGCCGGTGAGCTGAACCGCCTGATGCAGGAGGGGTTCTGATGAGCATGAAACCATTGAACGCAGTTCTGAATGCGATGACTGTTGGCGACTCTGTTAACCCGATTACGGCTTCCCCACAGCGTGCTTTGACTGACCACGATTCGCAGATGGTATCGCTGCTGTTCGAGCAGTTGAAAATCGTGTTCCCCGCCTGGAGGCATGCTTTCCCTAGCGATGACTCCCAGCGGAGAGCTTTGGCTGAGTGGACGCGTGCGTTGGTTGATGCGGACTGCACCAGTCGTGAGCAACTGCAGCTTGGCATGCGGGTCGCTCGTGAACAGGAGATCCCGTTCTTCCCCAGCACGGGCATGTTCATTAAGTGGTGCCAAATCACACCCGAGGCCCTTGGTCTGCCGACCGTTGATCAGGCATTGGTCGATGTCGTTCGTCACCGTAAGAGCCATCCAGCCGTGGTTATTGCAGCCCGAGCTACTCGCTTCGAGCGCCAGACCCTGACTGCAGATGAATACCGGAAGGTGTTCGCTCAAGCCTATGACCAGGTCGTGCGGCGGGTGATGGCTGGCGAAGATATCGA
Source organism: Aeromonas sp. 603079 (assembly GCF_049172135.1). Classification (NCBI taxonomy): domain Bacteria; kingdom Pseudomonadati; phylum Pseudomonadota; class Gammaproteobacteria; order Aeromonadales; family Aeromonadaceae; genus Aeromonas; species Aeromonas sp. 603079. Next base: position 191,467 of record NZ_JAAKPX010000003.1, read on the forward strand.
GGCCGAGGTACTTAAGGGGCTACCAACCCGTGAGCAGATCCGGCACAACCCTGAGTTCTACCAACAGGCAGGGCAGCGCGGAGTGGCGCAACTGAAGGCTTTGTTCAAGCGGGGAGGGGGGCCTCATGACCAGTCAATTCAGTGAAGTCGCTGAGCGTGATGTGCGTGAAGCACCGTTCTGCCGGGTTGCCATCTATCCACCAGTGCGCGGCTGGGTTGGGGAACGAGTTCAGCTTGAGGTTGCCATATCACCAGATAAGTTCGGTGAGACCGAATACCTGACTGATACCGGCTACTACTTGGTCGTGGGTAACCCTGAAGAAGTACGAGCAGAGGCGGCGCGGATCCGGGGCAAGGCGGTAGAGCTGGTGAGGGTAGGGGCATGATGCACTACTACGCCCAGCATACAGCGACCAGAAACTGGTTTGCGCCGGTATTGACCATCGATGAGGTGGAGAAAGCGAGAGAGGCGGGGATCCCGATGTTCATCGCGCTCTACCTGATCGGTGAGTCTGGCTTTGGTTCGGTCGCTGAGCATGCGGCCCAAATCGTTGGGGATGCGCTTGAACGCGCCGCCCATCACACCACCACCGGGAGGGGGAGGATCTGATGAGTATTGGATGGATGTTTTTGGGGTTGGCATTGGTCTGGTTGGCGTTTCTGGTGATGTTAGTGGTCACATTGCGCCAGTGGTTGGCAGAGGATGTGGGGCCGGAGCTGGATTGGGACGAGTTCGAGGATGAGCCGCGCCTGGTGTCTACCTGCCGTGAGCTTAGCGAGCTGGCAGCAAAGACCAAGGAGGCCAGTCATGGTTAAGGCCTTCTTCCTGTTGATGTATGTGTTTGTGGCGCTGTTTGTTCTGGCCCATGTGCCCTATGAGGGCGGTCTGGGTTGGCAGATGCTGCAAGCGCCGGTGGTATGGGTGATCTCGGCTGGTTGGGTGCTGGTGATATTCCCCCGTCAGATCGTCCGTCTGCTGCTGGCGCCACTGCGGACCGTTCTGCTGGTGTTGGTGTGGTGCGGCACCCTGTTATTGGCGTTGGCCAAGGCAGTCTTGGTGATGCTTAACCGTATGAATCGCGATCTGGCCGGGGAGGCCCATCATGACCGTTAAATCGAAAGAGCTGACTGAGCAGGGCCTGATCGACCTGGCCGGAGTGAAGGTGTATATCGCTGGGCCGATGAGCGGATTTGCCATGCTAAACCGGCCAGCGTTCTTCGCTGCTGAAGCCTATTTGCATGGTCAGGAAGCGCGGGTGATGAACCCCGCTGTGCTGCCAGATGGCTGGGATCATGATGCCTACATGCGGATCACCATACCGATGATGATGGAGTGCGATGCAGTTGCCTTCTTACCTAGCTGGCAGCAGAGCAAGGGATCGCGGCAAGCATTCACTAGGGCACGAGCCTTTGGGCTGGATCTGCTGCAGCTTGATATGGAGGTGGTGGCTGACGATGCATGGGTGAAGCGGCATTTGCCGCTAGTGGTATAGCTGAGATCCTGTTTTGCATTACCGTGAGGTAAAGGTTACATGAGCAAGTTTACTAGCCGCAGTGCGGCCAGAGCACACCATTTACAGCAGCAAGCCAGCAACCCGGCTGGTGCGGCACTTAACGAGAGTGCTGCGCTGTTCCGTTCCATCGACACGTCTTGCCCGGGCCTGACTGCAGCAGAAGCGGCCCGCCGGGTCATTGCTTCTGAATCACTCGCCGTGCGTCGCAGCGCAAGTTACCAGTTGCTGGCTCGCCTGGGCCCGTTGCTCGATAAGCTGGAGATGGTGGAGAAACTGGGATGATGCCAACTCATCCTGTGTTTGTGCCAGCCATGGGATTGGTGCTGCTGGAGGTGGGAGAGGGTCTGGTTGCGTTGCGCTCCTCTCTTGGTAATCGTCCGGCGGTGCTGGTCCCTGCCTGCGAAAGGGGTGATTTGCTGGTGCAGTTCCCTAAGCTGGCCAGAGCCCTGCTGGAGCCAGCCATCGTTAACGCTGCCGGCGGTGAACTGGCCTTGCATAGTCTGGGTCAGTGCTTGATCGGCGAGGGCTGCATTGGCGAGTCGGTCACCGCCCAGATAGGTGGTCTGCCACTACCCCTGTGCTGGCATCACGATAACGAGTTCCGTGACGGCCAACTGCCGATTCACCTTGCCGAGCACACCACCACTATTGCGCGAGCGGTGTTAACCCGGGTAGCTGGCTGGTGCGGGGTGTCGCTTCCCCAGTTGCAGGCGCGGGATCTCTGTTGGTGGGCCAGCGTGTTCAAGGTGCAAGGGTTACTGCCGACCGAGGTGGTTCGCCATGCCTGTCGCTTGTCACCTCTGGAGCCAGAGCGGGTGCTGCTCCCCGGGCGTGGTTATCGAGAGACCGATGCTCGCTATCGGGTGAGCCGCCCTGAGCTGATGGAGCAAGACCCGCTCGCCGAGTTGCGCAGCCGGATCCGCGTCAAGCCAGCAGTGAAGGCTATCGACCCAGACCCGCCGATGTTGCATATCCCCAGACCGAAGATGAAGCGCTGGGAGTCTGCCGCCTATCTGGCGTTCGTGCGCCAACTACCGTGTGTGGTGACCGGCCAAACTGAGGGCATCGAGGCGCACCACATCGTGGGCCATGGGCTGAGCGTGATGGGGAGCAAGGCCCATGATCACCTGACCTTTCCACTCTGCCATGACGCACACATGGAATTGCACAGCAAGGGTTGGCAGCAGTGGGAACAAGCCCACGGCAGTCAGCTGGAACACGTCGTGATGACGTTAAACAAGGCCGCCGGCCTGGGAGTGTTTGGATGACGCCATACAGTGGAAAGCGTGACGCGGGGCAACGGGTGAAGGCACGGGCCCGCCCGCAGCCAATACCGGGCACTATGAACAAGACAGAGCAGGCTTATGCAGATCATCTTCGGCTACTGATGCTGGCGGGGGAGGTGATCTCTTATGAGTTCGAGCCACTCAAACTACGGCTGGCGGACAAAACCTTCTACACCCCTGACTTTATGGTGGTGCGCAAGGATGGCCTGATCGAGCTGCACGAGGTGAAGGGATTCTGGGAGGATGATGCCCGGGTCAAGATCAAGGTGGCGGCCAAGTAGCACTGGATGTTCACCTTCGTCGGGGTACAGCGCAAAGGCGCCAACTGGTCACTGGAGGCATTCTGATGCGGCTTGAATATGCACTTTCAATCGGGGAGCCGCGTTCAGTGATGCTGCAGGCTATTCAGTCGCGCTCTACCGGTCCTTCTCACCTTACCCAGGCTGATGTGCTGGGGGCGCTTGGGCTGGTGCAGAAATATGAGGGCGTGGGGTTGGCGCTGATGATGGCCCGCTACACAAAAGATAAGGCCAGTTATCGCAAGGCGGTGATCGGGGTGATGGCACACTGCAGCAAACAGGCCCCCAAGTATGTGGGCGCCATCAAGTCACGAGGTCATGCCATGGCCCTGAAAACCATCACTGCACTGGCTGTGGAGCACTACTGCCGCACCGCAGACACCCCGGATGCGGCTTGTCAGTGCAAGGGGAGGGGGAATGTGCGGGATATGGAGGCATCCCGGTTGCACGGCAAGCCCATAGACAAGATTTGTCCACGTTGTGGCGGTACCGGGCTGCGACCCATTCCAGGTACGCAGATCCGGCGCGCTATTGAACCGTTGCTGGGCAACCTGAGCCGTGGTGAGTGGGAACGGCAGTGGTACTTGCTCTATCAGGCAGTGCTGGCGTGGTGCCATGTGCAAGAGTGCGAGGTGGTTGCGCTGTATAGGTGCGTGACACGAAGTGAACCATAATCCCAGTTTGCTCTCAAGAATGAATAATAGCTCGAAATCCATCATATATCCCTAGTGTGCGCGCTTCTCTAGGACGTGTGTGTGGTGAGTCCTCATACGATACTCAAAACCTCTTTACATTACACATCGGCGCATCTTATTATAAAATTATTTTGCTCTTTAATGCTTGGTGTGCTTTTCAATAAAAATCGGTTTGGTTGTCATTGGTGTAAATGTGATTGAATGCGCCAAGAAATTAATAATGCGTTGGATTGAAGAAGTTTAATATTGTTTTTGAAGGGGAGGGGTAATGAATAAGGAAGAGATGTTTAATACATTGCTTGATAATTTGAAAATTGATTTAAAGCAAGCAAAAAAAATAAGCTTTCATTATCGAAAAATCACTCGCGCTCTTAATAAGAAATTTCGATCTTCCAATTCGGCCATTTCAAATAGACTGAAAGTTGGATCTGTAGGGCGTCATACTGCCATAAAAGGTATTTCGGATTTAGATATGCTTTATATTATGCCTGGCTGGATGTACGTTGATTACAATAAGATGGATAATGGCCAGAGTAAGCTTCTAACCGATGTCAGAAATGTATTGGCTGAAATATATCCTGAGCAAGAAGTTAAAAAGGACAGGTTGGTTGTACAAATCAGTTTTAAAAACTTTCAGGTCGAAGTTCAGCCTGTATTTAAGCAGCCAAATGGAGATTTTATTTATCCTGAAAGTTACTATGGTGGTTCATGGAAAACAACAAAGCCTAGCGCAGAAATATCTGCAATGAAAGAGTTTAGTCGTACAAGAAATGATAACCTACGAAAGTTATGTAAGATGGTTCGTGCTTGGAAAAATCGTAATGGTGTAAACATGGGGGGATTGCTAATTGATACACTTGTCCACCGCTTTCTTTCCTCAACAGATCAATATGACTCAGTTTCCACTAGCTCGTTTGATTGTTTATCGCGTGATTTTTTCTATTATCTATCTCGTGAGGAAAAAAAAGAGCGTTATCATGCGTTGGGTAGTAATCAACATGTGAAAGTAAAGTCCCCTTGGTTTGGAAAGGCGGCTAAACAGGCCTATGATACATGTGTTGAAGCTATCAACGCAGAAGGAAAACTTTTGGCTCATGATAAATGGCGGAGTATATACGGCCGAGCTTTCCCTGCGAAGCCTAGGCTTATTGCGGAATCTTCTTATTCCGGCATGGAGTCAAGGAGTCTGTGGCGGAACACAGAAGAGTTTATTGAAGATCGTTTTTCTGTCGATATCAGGAGTTCCGTCGAGGTTGATTGTGTAATTTCACAGGATGGTTTCAGGGCTGGGCGACTTATTGATTTTATACGTTCAGGCACTCGTCTCTCTCATAAAAAATCACTTAACTTTTCTATCGTTAAAGAGTCGCTCGATGACCTTGAATCCTATCATGTCTACTGGAAAGTATTGAATATTGGGCCGGAGGCTGAGCGACGAGATAATATTCGCGGGCAAATTTTACCAGGTAATAAAGCCATGACTCATAAGGAAACAACAAGCTTCAGAGGTGATCATTTAGTTGAGTGCTATGTTGTAAAAAATAATGTGGTTGTTGCTCGTCAAGCTATTCAAGTCCCTATTGAGTGATATTAATATGACTAAAGATGAAATGCTTAAAATGATCGCGCGATACGGTTATAATGTTGGGTTTGGAGCTAAGAAGAATTTTGCCACATTTGATATTGTAAGTAAAATGCCTGGTTGGGTCAGCCTTTTTTCTCTCACAATTGGTATTTTTGCTCTTTTTATCCCTGCACTTACCAGTAATGTAATATCCGCGGCGTTAATTATTATTGGTGTTGCGACTATGTACATTCAGTTTTATGATGGGATGAAGGATGCTTATAATAATGTTGGAATTAAACATACAAAGATTTTCAATCAACTTGAAATAATTTATCGGAATGTGAAGTCAGAGAGCAACTTTGATTCTGTTGAAATACAAAAACAGGTTGATGAGCTAATGGCTGATTTTTATGATCATACAGAAAGCAAACAAATATTTGGTAGTAATTGGTATGCTCATTATAAATTTTTCCATGAGATGGAAAAAGAGTGGGTTGAGCAGGAACTTGGGTTGAGTATCAAAGATAAAATCCCTCTTTCACTTATTTTTTGGATTGGGATTGTTGTTATTGGTGCTATTTCCTGTTTTTTAAATATTTACTTGGCTGAAATAGTAGCATTTTTCTTAAAGTTGAAGTGCAGCAATTGAGCTGCCATTGGATAACTTTGGACCTTAGCCATCCCCTTATGTGGGCGAGGAAAACACGATATGAATAAAGTGGTGAACGACATACAGCCGCTGTTGGGTGAAACAGATCCACAGCTTCATTACTATTGCTTCAGTTTCCTTGAGGCTCCATTAAGTGCCTCGATCTATATTGGCTATCGGGATCAACAAGTGACACTGAGCAAGATTAGCACAGCTAAGCAAGAGGCGGGCGTCAGCCAACAAGCCGTACTGTTAGCCGTGAGCTACTTGGGGTATATGACCTACTCCAAGATGACGGACAGTTAGAGGGGTTTTCCGGATAACAGGTTATGAACGAATGATGGCACAAGAGCGGCTTGCTACTTGAATAAAAGGAATGGTCATGGCTGAACGTATTGGATACGCAGTTTACAGCGAGATAGAAGGTGGCTATCTGGTCACCGCATCACCAAGTAATTATATCTGGGATCCGGCAGCAGCTCTATTATACGAGACCGCGGCTAAGGCGTGGGCGTCAGCGAAGCGCCGCGGGCCTAAGTATGCGGTCGCAGTTGCCATCGTGCGTGATGAGAGCGGAAAGTTGCAACATGAGGAATTGCCTTTTCCAATGAAGGCAGCTCCTGGTAGTTGGATCGTGCGCATCGAGGATACCGGATTACCAACGGGTCCCCTCTATGTCACAAGCCTGAGTCGAGATGGAAAAACTCGTGCTTCCACAGAAATTCGTGATGCTAGAGGTTTTAGCCATGAGCAAGCTCTTGAGTTAGCAACCCAACTCCAAAGTAAGCCGAATCGCACCGCCAAAGTTGAGCAAGTATTGGCTTAAGGGGGAGTGTTGGCCCATTGCCGATTGTATCGACTATCTTGATTCTCATATGAGCCAAGTAGGTGAGGTCGCATGGATAGCAAATGGAAATGGCCGGCGTTGAAGGTCGCAAGGTGGGCTTTCAAGCATGGTGAGTTCTTTGACCTTTACGATGTGTCATATCTGCTTGGTATTCCGACCAGCGATGCGGGTAAAGTGGTTCTCTATCTGAGGTCATTGCGCTGGATAGAAAAACTGGCCGAGACTCGGCGTTGTAAGCCGGAACCAGGGCGAATGGCACGTCGCCGGGTCTTTCTCAAGGTTCTGGCCATTTATCCGGAGCCAGTAAAGCCAGAGGCTCCGGTGCAGGATGAAAGTGCTCTTACTCAATGCCAAACAAGATCAGCAACTATGTGAAGACGGTCGGTATTTCTGTGACACTTGTGGTGTATCGGGGGCTGAGCTGCTCCCGCTTCATCATCCATTCGCTGGTATCCCGTCCCCTTGTGCCAAAGTAGACCCTCCCCAACCTTCCCTGATTGATCTGGTCAATTACCTTCATCAGCGTCTCGCTACGGGGATCTTGCTGCCGGTCAGCGAATAGATCGCCCTGGTGCATGTTGGTCGGGGTGAAATCGGCCAGCATCACGCCCCCCTTCATATAGCGGACATCATCCCGCCAGATACGGCGCAGCAGCGGTTCAACCAGGGCAAGCAGGTCCCGGGTGTCTGAGGTGGGGATTTGTAGCTTGGTCGATACCTGGTTGCCGTAATAGGTCTCTCGTTCCGAGAAGGGACTGCTCCTTATAAAGAGGGTGATGTGTTGGCACCGTTGCCCCTCGGCCCGCAGTTTCTCGGCGGCCCGCTCCATGTAACCGGCCAGTGCCTGCCGCATAGGGCCAAGTTCGGTGATGCGATCGCCGAAGCTCCGGCTGCAGATGATCTGCTGCTTGGCCCTTGCCATCTCTTCCAGATCGGCGCAGGGGATCCCCCGCAGTTCCTGGACAGTTCGCTCGACAACTACCCCATATCTCCGCCGCAGGCTCTTGGCATCTGCTGACACCAGATCTGCCATGGTGTTGATACCCTGGGCCGTCAGTTTGGCTGTCAGTTTTCGCCCGATCCCCCAAACTTCCTCGACCGGCGTGATGGCCATCAGCCTAGCCCGCCTTGCCTCATCGCGCAGATCCACTACTCCGCCGGTGGCTGGCCACTTCTTGGCAGCGTAGTTCGCCAGCTTGGCCAGCGTTTTGGTTGGCCCAATCCCGACTCCTACCGTGAGGCCAGTCCACTGCTGCACCCGCTCACGGATCTGGCGACCGTATGCCGTGAGGTCACCAGCCCATAATTCACTAAGCTCGATAAAGGCCTCATCGATGCTGTAAACCTCTACCGCTGGAGCCATACCTTCCAGGGTAGTCATGACCCGTTGCGACATGTCGCCATAGAGGGCGTAGTTGCTGGAGAACCAGACGCCGCCCATGGCTTCAAAGAACTGGCGGATCTGGAAGTAGGGAACTCCCATCTTGATCCCCAGCGCTTTCGCCTCTGCCGAGCGGGCCACAATGCACCCGTCATTGTTGGAGAGCACCACGATAGGCCGCCCCTTCAGGTCTGGCCGGAACAGGCGCTCGCAGGAGGCGTAGAAGTTGTTCACATCGACCAGGGCAATAGCCTTCGGCATGGTTTACCCCAGCTTGGTCTTGTGGAGTACGAAGGTGACGACGCCGAATATCTCCAGCTCCTGGCCTTCCTGCAGGGTGATCGGCGGGAAATCTGGGTTGGCAGGGAGCAGGGCTGGGAATGGGCGCTCTTGTAGCCGCTTGACGGTGAACTCCCCATCGAGGCAGGCCAGCACGATTGCGCCATGGCAGGCTTTGAGTGCCCTATCTACGATGAGCAAGTCCCCGTCATTGATGCCAGCTTGCACCATGCTATGTCCACTGGCCCGGACATAGAAGGTAGCAGCGGGGTGCTCAATGCAGAGCTGGTTTAGGTCGATGGTCTGCTCTATGTAGTCCTGTGCCGGGCTGGGAAAACCGCATACGACGGGTGACAGAAAGAGGGGCAGCGCAAGGCTGTCTGGAGTTGGGTGTGGGATGGCAAACATGGTTGCTCGCTGTTAACTGTGTTTTTATACAGTATAAAGGAAATGCTCAGGTATAGCACTTGTAGTCAGTCGGGTGTTTAGTGGCTTTGGGATCATTTTTGACGTGGGTACAAGGCGTGTTGGCCTGGTGCCATATGCAGGAGAGCGAGGTAGAAACCATTTACAAAAAGTGACTACGGTGTGATGTCTGCCCTCCGCAACTTCCCATAGACGACTCCCTGCTTGTGTTTTTGTGTAGTGGTAATGGTAGAGCCAAAAGGAGTCAAGCGAATATTTATAGACATCAGAGATGCTCTGGTAATATCATGATTTAAAGGGGTTTCCCGTGATGGGGTGGAGTTATAAGGACGGCTCTAATATCGGATTAGTACCGCCTTCCATCTAATCACTGTTATATTTTTCGAGGAAGTGATGAGTTCAGTTAGCGTTCAATTAGAAGATATATTCAAGTTCTTGAAAGACAATAGGGATTTTAATCTGCGTTTACAGGAGCAGTTCTTTCTCCCTGTATTATCTGTTGATGGCAGCATTAACCCTAAAGTAATCAACCTGCTATACCATGTTGCGAACACTCAGAGTCAACCTAAAATCGACCCATTATCTGAGTTTTATCAGTTAGTATATAAAAATATCGACAAAACACAGACTTTTGAAAGTTTTGTAGAGCTACTAACTGGAAAGAAAAGCACATCGTTTAATGACCTTTACCAAGGGCTACGAGCACAAAAAGGTTGGGGGAAAAAGACTGCAGCTCTGTTTGCTAAGGTGGTTTACCAAGCTCACAATAAATTGAGTGAAAATTGTAGTTTTTGGGCAGATACACCCAAGCAAATAGTAGAAAGTGATGAAATATGGTTACCTGTTGACGCTGTTATCATCCACATATTTGAACGGCTAGGTATGGCAAGACCTAGCTTCGATAAAATCAATAAGTTAATAAAGCAGCACTACGCTGGCAATGACTTAGAGGTGTGGGATGATCTGTGGTTTTGGGGGTTCATTACTCAAAAAGGAACGGGGGATACTCGGGAGATGGAATGGAACGAGAATAAGTATTGGTCGTTAACTCATTCTGATAAAAACCCATTAGTGATTAATAAAATCAAAGAAAAATCAATAGAATTTATAGGCTTGTTGGAAAAGTAAATATAACAAGCAATTTAAGAGTGATTCAGCACGCTTGGCTTTTTTGGCTAGGGTCTAGTTTAGTGATTACGGCGTCCACTTTTACTGTCGTGGTAGCGTGCTTCACACCTTAATTGAGCATTATATGCTCGAGCAGGTTTGTACTAATAGGTAGATTTAGATGAATTTCTTGATTGTCGGATTAAACGGAAATGTGATTTCAATCTGTCCATTTAGCGGTGAGGAAATTTGGCGGACAAAAATTGGCTCAGGACATGTTTCAACTCTTCAGAAAGAAGGTGTTGTCATCGCCGGTTGTAACGGACACGTGTTTGGCCTTCGTGCAGAAAATGGCGAGGTAATTTGGGAAAACAATTTGCCTGGTGCGGGATATGGCGATGTTTCGCTGAATCTCGAAAACAGTTCAGTTCAATATCTCGAGACTGAAGTTGTCAAAGAAGTAAGAGTTTATCGGTAGCCAAAAAGCATATAACAAACAATTTAAGAGGGATTCTCAACGCTTGGCATTTTTGGTTCTACTTCAAGTTAAGTGTTTATGGCACAATCCTTTAGGTTAGGTGATTGCGTTGCTCACTACCCCTTAAGCGGGCGTTTTATGGATGGCAGGTTCTGCTTTGACAACAAATTACATTTATTGCTAACCTGCGTCCTAATGATGGAGGACTGCACCCTAACGGGTACGGTCCTTTTTTCATTGGACGAAAAACAAAGCCCGCGCAGCAATGTGGCGGGCTTTTTGTTGCCTGAGAGATAGTGGCGGCCTGGTTGATGCGCTAACACCACCAGGCCACCTAGCCACATGCACTCGATCACGGGCTAAGCCAAGGCCACCATTGCTCTGCAGAGCGGGGTGAGCTTATCACGCTTAAGGACCCCTGATCATATGTACGAATTACGATGCGGCCATTGCGGCAAGAAATTGGCAAATTTTGTGGGGCAGATCGACATTAAGTGTCCCCGTTGTAAGGTCATCAACAATGCGAGTGCCTCTGAGCCCCTGCTTGGAGGTAGTCATGGAAAAACAATTACAGGACGGGTGGTTGCGGTTGGTGAACGCGGACTCGCTGGAGTTTATCAAGACGCTGCCGGCGGCAAGTGTTGATCTGATTGCAACTGACCCGCCCTATTTCGGGGTGAAGCAGGAAGCGTGGGACAACCAGTGGGAGAGTGGGGTCGAGTTTTTGGCCTGGCTCGATGCCTTCCTGGTGGAGTTTCGGCGGGTGCTCAAGCCCAATGGCTCTGTGTACCTGTTCTGCTCACCGCGGATGAATGCGGATGTGGAGATGCTGATCCGGGATCGCTTCCGGGTGTTGAACCATATCGTGTGGGCCAAGCCATCAGGAGTCTGGAACCGGATGCGGAAGGCCGATATGCGAGCCTTCTGGCCAGCGAGCGAGCGGATCATCTTTGCTGAGCAAGTAGGGGCAGAGGGGAGTGCCAAAGCGGGATCGGGTTATGCGAAGGCATGCCATGATCTGCGCCGTCAGGTGTTTGCCCCGCTGATTGAGTATTTCCGCTATGCCCGGGAGGTGGCCGGTGTCAGTGCTGCCGATATCAACCGGGTAACCGGCACCAAGATGGCTGGCCATTGGTTTGGTGCCAGTCAGTGGCAGTTGCCGAGCCGAGAGCAGTATGCCCAGTTGCAGGCTCTGTTTGCTGAGCGGGGTAGGGCACTTGGGCAGGATTATGCCGGGTTGAGTGAGACCTATCAGGGGTTGCACCAGACTTACAGCAATCTGGTGGCATCCTATGATGAGTTGCGGGGGGAGTATGAGCAGTTGCGCCGGCCGTTCTCTGTCACCCAGGATGTGCCGTTTACCGATGTGTGGATGTATCCATCGGTGCAGGCCTACCCGGGTAAGCACCCATGCGAGAAGCCATTGGCCATGATGGAGCACATCATCCGAACCAGCAGTCGTCCTGGTGATGTGGTGGCGGACTTCTTTATGGGGTCAGGCACTACCGGCAAAGCGGCGATCAGGTTGGGGAGGCGGTTTATCGGGGTGGAGCTTGAGAGGCCGCGGTACCTGCAGACCTGTGCGGAGGTGGAGGCGTTGATAGGCGCGGGTAAATAGCGCTAAGAGGCTGCCTGCCGACGGGGACGTGTCGGCAGGCAGCGCAATTATTGAATTTCATGTACAGCTAACCAGTTGATGAGCTTTTTGTTGAAGGCATCTGAATCAAGAGCATGGTGCGCTCTGCGATGGCAATTTGGGCACAATGCGATCACATTTGCTGGATGGTCAGGTCCACCATCTGAAAGCCGAAACACATGATGAACCTCAAGATACGGGCCCTTCTTACTGAGAAATGGGGCTGGTTGTGTGCAACCTTCACAATTGCCGTTAGACCTTGCAAGGGCATAGCGCTTAATGGCTTCAGAACGTAACGCTACATTGGTTACCTTTTGCTGTTGAGGGGCATTACTCGGTGCATCTGTCAGCGCAAGAGCCCTGAGCTGTGCCAAAGAGAGTTTGGATGGTAGCTTCTGGAGTGCTGTGTAGCTGGCCTGTGGCGTTTGAATTTGGTTTCCATTTTGTATGGGAGCGAGAAACCCAAGGTGGAAGATGATTGCCACTCTTGGAACCCCATTACGGTCTGGTCGTAGTTCAGTATGATGTCCTAAACATTCGACTTCACCGAGAAAACGGACATTGTTGTCTGGCTGATATTCGAACAGAAGAATGATCTTGCCATGTGCTGCATGACTGGCAATGGCTTCGTTCCCACGAACCATTTGCATATCGCCCGTTTGCCCTTCACCCGTGTACCAGAACGTTCCGTCTGGTCCTGGCTTGTCGTGATATCCATATGCGGCTCCAGAATCGCTGGTAAAGGCAAAAATATAGGGCACTGAGGCCGGTGTGGATATCCCGCCTTGTTGCTGTCCCTTGAAGGGCCCATGGATATTTAGTCGTCTGTTGTAAATGCCACCGATGATGAATGGATGAGTTGGGACTATCACGTGGATTGCTCTCAGGCTGCTTAGTGAAGGATCTGATTTATCAGATATTTTTACTGAGGTTACGTGAGTCTGAATGTCGATCGCAAGCCGGAAAGTCGTCAATTGTGACTTGCCCTGGATAAGTCGCGATCACGTTGGGGTGGAGCTGGAGAACCACGTTACTTGCATGCTCCTGGAAGAGGTGGTTAGGAGTAACGCTGGAGCAGCACTTATGGTGTGGCTTTCATCTGAAGGGACTATTCAACAAGCCATATCGTTCTAACATCATCGAGTTATACCAGTGCCTCTTGATGTTTTTCTGGGTTCTTGTCTCGTAGCTTTTGCAAATTCTGTAGTTTCCATCGAATCGCGGGTAATTGCTCTGCGGTGGGTGCATCAAACAGTATCCAGTTGGCTTCTCTCCGTTTGAATGAGACTTTGTGACATGTGGCACACTCGTGCTGCTGTCTTTCAACTATGTGTTATTCAGGATTCCTTACGAATCCTCTATGGAGGCATAAGAATGGACGCTCACTTTGTAGGTGAAGTAGATGTTCGTTGGTTAGTTGAAAGCGGTGAAGACCGGAAAATGCAATTATTATCAGATTTTGCTTTTGTGGATAGTAATAATGTTCGATGGGAAGCAAAGAAAAATGATGTGATTGATGGCGCAAGTATCCCAGAGGTTATATGGTCACAAATCGTTGGTACGCCATTTATTGGTGATTATCGGCGGGCGAGTGTAGTGCATGATGTTGCATGTGATAAACGAATGCATACGTCAAAAGATGCGCATCGTATGTTTTATGAAGCTATGTTAGCTGACGGTACTCCTCAACCTAGAGCATTGCTATTTTATACTGCAGTTAGGCTTTTTGGTCCACAGTGGGAAAAAACTGTTGGTCCAACATCTATAAAGTTCAAAAGTACATTGTTATCTTCTTCTCCTATAGCGATGCTCGACTTTAACCGGCTCGAACAAGCATTAGATGAAGTGCTAGGCGCAGATAATAAGTGATAGCGGGCAGTATTAATTCTATGCAAAAGTTTTTGGGAGAATGGATAAATGAAAATCATACACTTAAGTGATTTGCACATACATGGTAGTAATGATGATAATCAGGCGCTAATTTCGGCATTAGAATTTATATCGAAAACCTATACTGAACACATCTTGATAATTACGGGTGATATTACCGATGATGGTTCACCAAAGCAATATGAAAAGGCTATTGAACTTCTTAACGGGTTTAAAGGAAGAATTTATATCTGTCCTGGGAATCATGATTATGGTGCCGTTGGGAACTTGTATAGTGAAGAAAGAGCCCTTCGCTTCGATCAATATCTATCTATTCCATTAGAGCAGGGAGGGACATTCAGAGGTGATTGCACTCCAGTAGTTAATATAGTCAATGATGGAAAAAGTAAGGTGATGCTCATTGCATTGGATTCAAATCTTGAGACATCTAGCCCGTTTGATTTTGCTTGTGGTGAGATTGGCCCTTTACAGTTACAGGCATTGAATACACTACTGTCCACATCTTCACAGGACATGATCAAGGTACTTTTCTTTCACCATCACCCGTTCATGGTTAATGATCCATTCATGATGCTGAAAGATGCAGAAGCACTTGCGCGCACGATCTATGGGAAAATAGACGTTGTCTTATTTGGACACAAACATGAAATGAGTCAATGGGAAAACCGGTGGGGCACTAAGTATATCCTTGCATCAGACAACTCATCAGATAAAAACTATGCTAAAGAAATAACAATTGATGGCGATGCGGTGTCTGTGGCAATAGTTCCCATTAGAACCCAAAAAATATAGGTTGCTTTGGGACAAAGAAAAAATCTTGGAAGTTGCCTGCAGTTTTTGCTAACGTAGATTCCAATGATGGAGGACTGCACCTAAACGGGTGCGGTCTTTTTTGCATTCTACGTCTAGACCTCTGCTTTGCAGGGGTTTTTTCGTTTCTGGGGGGGGGGCGGATGAGCAAAGAGGAAAGCATGGCTACTGCAGCAGCCCTTGGTGGCACCGCAGTGAAGTCTGGACCTCCGGTTTTAGTATCCAGCATGACGCTTGCCGGCTACTCGCTCAATGACTGGGTGCTGGTGGCTACGCTCTTGTGGATTGTGGTCCAGATGGGCTGGTTCTTGTGGCAAAACATCATTCGTCCCCGTTCTGGGCAGGGTGGTGAGTGATGAGCAAGGTTCGCATTGCCATTGCTGCATTGACGCTCAGTGCAGCCGGGTTTGTGGGGATCTTGAATCGAGAGGGCTATGAGCCGGTGGCTTATCCCGACCCGGTTCACGGGACTGCGTTGCCGACGCTGGGATTTGGTAGCACCGAGGGGGTGAAGATGGGTGATGCCATCACGCCGCTACAAGCTATCAACCGGAGCCTGCGGGAGGTGCGGTCGTTCGAGATCGCCTTGAAGGATTGCATCTCGGTGCCGCTCTATCAGCACGAGTACGACGCCTATGTCGAGCTCGCCCATAACATCGGCCCAAGGGCCTTTTGCCGCTCCACCATCGTGAGGCGCCTGAACGTTGGCGATTACGCTGGTGCCTGTGAGGCCATTCTGCTGTTTAAGCGTGCCGGCAGGCAGGATTGCTCGGCGCAAGGGAACCGGGTATGCCCAGGGCTCTGGAAAGACCGGCTGCGCCTCAACGCCAAGTGTAAGGGGATGTGATGGCACTGTTCCCGCAAAGCAACGCGCTCTCCTTCCTGGTCGGCGCACTGGTGATCGCTGCATTGGCCGGTGGTGGCGTGGCTCTTTACCAGTCAGGTCATTCAGCTGGTGAAGAGGGTGAGCGCAAGACCTGGCAAGCAAAATGGGATAAGCAATCTGCCGAGCTGGCAGAGGCCAGGGCTCAGAACGTTCAATTGGCGCGTGAGGAAGAGCAGCGTCGCCAGCGTGCTATCGACAAGGTGAGGCAAGATGCGGAACAACAAATCGCCCGGGTTGAGACTGATGCCGCTGCTGCCAGTGCTGTTGCTGCTGGGGTGCTCGAGCAAGCCCGCCGCTTGGCAACCAGAGCCAGCCAGTGCGCCAACCATTCCCGAGTTACCCAGTCAGGCGATGCAGCCAGACAGCCCGCCGTGGTGCTCGCCGACGTGCTCGGCCGGGCTGATGCGCGAGCGGGAGAGTTGGCAAGAGCGTATGACCGCGCTCGAACAGCAGGGTTGGCCTGCGAAAGAGCCTACTTCTCCCTGACTCAGTCCCATTAACCGAATTGCTGCACCGGAGTCACGCTCCAAGATGGCGGGTCGTCCCGCGTTAATGTGTGCCGGTGTGGCACCAATCAGGTAACAGCCATGCCAGCACGGGTACCCAAGGTGTGCCGCGACCGGACCTGTCACCAGCTGACCACCGAGCGCCATGGTTACTGTCCTGCCCATGTTCATCTGCTTGATGGCTGGAAGAAGGTGGCCAAGGTCAGCGCGGAAGATCGCGGCTATGACTGGGCGTGGCGCAAGTTGCGCAAGCGGATCTTGGATAGGGATAACTACCTCTGCCAGGTGTGCCTTGCCCTTGGCATCGTGACACCCGCAACCCAAGTGGATCACATCGTCAACAAGGCTGCAGGCGGTACCGATGCAGAGTCAAATTTACAGGGCATATGTGACCACTGCCACGACACCAAGACTCGCGCAGAGGCGCTGGCAGCCCGCCAGGCCGGGCGTCAGAGGGGGTAGGGGGGAGCAAATCCTTCCAGCTTTTTGCTTCCCCCACTGCTCCGCCTCGCAAAATTTTTATACCCGCGAAATTAAAAATTTAAATGGAGGGCGCGATGGCCGGTGCAGCTGCCGTGCCCGGGCGCGGTAGAAAGCCCAAGCCGACAGCTCTGAAGCGCCTGGGTGGTAATGCCGGCAAGCGGGCACTGAATAAAGATGAACCTACATTCACCCCATTGATCGGGGTTGCCTGCCCTGAGTGGCTGGCAGAAGATCAATGGGCCCCCACGCTATGGGACATGGTGATCCGCGAGCTCTGTAGTGCGGAGGTGTTGTGCATCACCGACCTGCACAACCTCGAGGCATTCTGTGCGGCCTACTCGCGGTGGCGCAGAGCAGAGATCGAGATTTCCAAGCACGGCCTTGTTGTCGAAGGCGCAACTGGTGGGCCAGTAAAAAATCCGGCCTGTACCGTGGCCAATGAATCACTTAAGCAAATGACAACTTATGGGGCCCTGCTCGGGCTGGACCCGTCCAGCCGTTCACGCCTGATCGGCGGCAATAAAAAGAAGGGAGGGGGAAACCCGTTCGCGGCTTTGTAGGGATGGACTATGGCAGCACGCAAAAGTTATCCCTATGTCAACGTAGCGAACGGCTACGCCCGCGACGTTGTGCGCGGCAAGATCCCCGCCTGCCGCTATGTCATCCAGGCCTGTCAGCGCCACCTCGATGATCTGGCCAAAGAAAAATCCACTAAGTTCCGATACCGCTTCGATAAGGACAAAGCCGAGCGGGTAGCCAAGTTTATTCAGCTCATGCCCCACACCAAGGGGGAGTGGGCATTCAAGCGCCAGACCCTGAATCTTGAGCCGTGGCAGTTGTTCATCGTCTGCTGTGTATTCGGCTGGGTGCGCAAGGGCAGTGGCCTGCGCCGTTTCCGTGAGGTCTACAACGAGATTCCCCGCAAGAACGGAAAGTCGGCGCTCTCTGCGCCGGTCGGCCTCTATTGCTTCGCTGCTGACAACGAATTCGGTGCCGAGGTTTACTCAGGCGCCACCACAGAAAAGCAGGCGTGGGAGGTGTTCCGCCCAGCTCGCCTGATGGCCAAGCGTACCCAAGCGTTGATTGTTCACTTCGGTATCGAGGTGAACGCCAGCAACCTTAACATCCCATCAGACGGGGCTCGCTTCGAGCCGCTGATTGGCAACCCGGGTGATGGTCAGTCGCCATCCTGCGCCATCGTGGACGAATACCACGAGCACGACAGCGATGACCTCTACACCACCATGATCACCGGTATGGGGGCTCGCCGCCAACCGCTGATGTGGGTGATCACAACCGCTGGTTACAACGTTGATGGCCCCTGCTATGACAAACGGCGGGAGGTGATCGAGATGCTGGCCGGCACGGTGCCGGATGATGAGTTGTTCGGGATCATCTACACCATTGACGAGGGTGACGACTGGGCGGATCCGGCAGTGCTGGCGAAGGCTAACCCCAACATGGGGGTCTCTGTCTATGCCGAATACCTGCTGGCGCAGCAGACCAAGGCGATCAAGTCGGCGCGCTTTGCCAACATTTTCAAGACCAAGCACCTAAACGTCTGGGTCTCGGCCAAGACGGCGTTCTACAACATGCAGCGCTGGGCGGCCTGTGAGGACAAGAGCCTCACCTTGGAGCAGTTTGCCGGTGACGAGTGCATCCTCGGTTTCGACTTGGCTCGCAAACTCGATATGAACTCCATGGCGCGGCTGTTCTGGCGAGATATTGACGGCAAGCGCCACTACTACTCGGTGGCGCCCCGCTTCTGGGTGCCGGAGGATACCGTTTTTGATAACGACAACCGGCGACTGGCAGAGCGCTACCAGAAGTGGGTCAACCTTGGGGAGCTCAGCACCACAGACGGAGCCGAAATCGACTATCGCGAGATCTTCGAAGAGGCGAAAGAGGCCAACCTGAGCAACAAGGTCTTGGAAACCCCGCTCGATCCTGCTGGTGCCATTGCCTTGTCTCACTCATTGGCGGACGAGGGTATGTCCCCCATCACCATCACCCAGAACTATCAGAACATGTCCGGTGCCATGAAGGAGCTGGAGGCAGCCATCACGGCTGGTCGTTTTCACCATGACGGCAACAGCCTGATGACATGGTGTATCGGCAACGTGATTGGCAAGTTCCTCCCTGGTAACGATGACATGGTGCGCCCCGTAAAGGAGAGTGCGGATCAAAAGATCGACGGCGCGGTCGCGCTGATGATGGCTATCGGTCGAGCCATGGTGCCTGACCGGGAAGAAGAGAGCTCCATCTACGAAACCTCGGACGTCTTATGTTGACACAACTTTCAATTTTCATCGTGGGCCTGATCGGCGCAGCGGCGCTGGCATATGGTGCCAGCCTCTACTCACCGCCTTTGGGGTGGGTTGTCGGCGGCATGCTCTGCTTGGTCTGGTCATTTTTGATGAGCAGAGCCGTTGCCGCAGCGGACTATGCCAAGCGTAACAAGGGGGATAGCTGATGTTCCTGCCAATCATGTTCGGCAGCGGGCGCAAGGGGGGGAACTTCAGTCAGTGGATCAGCAGCATGGGTGGCAGGACAGCAAAGTCCGGCGTGCTGGTTACGCCAGAGACGGCTCTGACCCAAGGCGTAGTGAGAGCCTGTGTCACGTTGCTGGCCGAGTCAGTCGCTCAGCTACCCTGCGAACTGTATCGCCGTGAAGATGACTCACGTAAACGCGCAACCGAGCACCCGCTCTACGATATTGTCCACGCCAGTCCAAACCAGAAAGATACCTCGTTTGAGTTCAACGAACTGCGAATGGGGCATCTCGGCCTGCGCGGTAACAGTTATAGCCTGATTGACAGGGACGGCAGTGGGTACATCACCGAGCTGATCCCGGTCAATCCGGACAAGATTGCAGTGCTCAAGGGGCCTGATGCGCTGCCCTACTATCAGCTGCTCGATGGCAGCAACCAGATCCTGCCGATGCGGATGATGCATCACGTCAAGGGATTCAGTCTTGACGGCTATCTGGGGCTGTCGCCAATCCAGACCAACCCTGACAGCATCGGGCTGGCCATGGCAGTGGATGAGCATGCAGGGCGGGTGTTTGCCAATGGCACCACATTGTCAGGTGTTATCGAACGACCACACGAAGCAAAGGCGATCGGCGATCAGAAAGTCGTCAACGCCATTCTGGATAGCTTTACGTCCCGCCACTCCGGGCTGCGCAACTCCTTCTCTGTTGCAATGCTTCAGGAAGGAATGCAGTACAAACAGTTGGCGATGAATAACGAACAGGCCCAGCTGCTTGAGTCGCGGAAATATGGCGCCATCGAGATTTGCCGGTTGTACAAAATACCGCCGCACATGATCGGTGAGTTGGAGCGGGCGACTAACAACAACATCGAGCATCAGGGGCTGCAGTTCGTTATCTACACCCTGCTGCCGTGGGTCAAGCGCATCGAGGCCGCCATGATGCGCGACCTCTTGTTGCCCAAAGAACGAAAAGACCTCTACATCGAGTTCAACCTCTCCGGCCTGCTGCGGGCAGATCAGAAGTCCCGTTACGAGTCATATGCGCTCGGTCGCCAGTGGGGCTGGCTCAGCGTCAACGATATCCGCCGGTTGGAAAACCTGCCCCCGATCCCGGGCGGTGACATCTACCTTACCCCGCTCAACATGGTCTCTACCGGCAAGCTGCCGCAAGGCATCAGCCAGGCGACCCCGGAACAAATCAAAGAAATCGAGGCCATCCTATGCCGAAGCTGATGATCAACTACCCGCACCTGGCCAGTCAGGTGTTCGGTGTGCCGCTCTATGTCACCCAAGAGGTGCTGGCAGGGGTCAAGAGTCTGCTGATGCCGCGCATGCTGGGCAACCAGATCGAGGTGATGGCGGCTGATGACTTGCCAGATGGGCTGGAACCCAAGCAGCTTGAGGCGCGGAGCGAATCACAGTACCGCGTCGAGGGACTGGCAGTGATCCCGCTGCACGGCATCTTGGTAGCGCGGCGCGGTCACATCGATAACGCCTGCACCGAGCTGACCAGCTACGAGTGGGCGCGGGCGCAGATTGCCACAGCGTTGGCTGATGAGCGGGTCAAGGAGATAGTGCTCGATATCAACTCCGGCGGCGGCCATGCGGTCGGATGCAAGGAGCTGGCCGACTACATCTTCAGCAAGCGCCCCGTCAAGCCGATCACCGCGCTTGTCAACTTCTCAGCCTATTCGGCCGCTTACTTCATTGCCGCAGCCTGCAGCAAGGTGGTAGTCAGTGAAACCGGCGGCTGCGGCTCTGTCGGCGTCATCATGGAGCACATGGAGGTGAGTAAGTGGGAGGAAGAGGTTGGGCTCAAGTTCACCACCTTCTACCGCGGCGACCGTAAAAAGGACGGCACCCCCCATGAGCCGCTCAGCGATGGGGCCATGGCGGCCATCAATCACCGCATGGATCAGGCCTACGACCTGTTTATCAGCTCGGTAGCCCGCTATCGCGGCCTGTCAGTCGAGCAGGTGAAAGCCACCGAAGCCACCCTCTACAGCGGGGATGAGGCGGTCAAGAACGGGCTGGCCGATGAGCTGGCCAACCCGCAGGACTATCTCAACGGTCTGGCTGCTCGCGTGGCCAAGTCAGCCAAACCGGCTCAAAGTATCGGCCTTCGTGCCCGCGCCATCGAAATGCAGAACCAACTCTAGCCCAGCGGCGGAGTCCATCCCAACAAGCCCTGAAAGGGGCTTTTTTTATGTCCAAAGGAAACCAATCGATGAAGACTATCGAAGCCCTCCGCCGCGAGCGTGGCGAAATCGCCGCCCAGGTCAAAGCCTTGGCAGAACTCGAAGCCAGCGGTACCGCCCTCACCGACGAGCAACTGCAGCAGTTTGCTGACCTGGAGAGCGAAGCAAACAAGATCAGCGCAGCCATCGCCCGTCAGGAGAGCGCCGAGCGCCTGATGGCTCAGCAGGCTGTGCCGGTCAATGCTCACGGGTCCCAGGCGCCACCGGCTGTCCATGTGAAGCAGGAGCTTAAACAATATCAGGGCGCAGGCTTTGCCCGTATGGCGATGGCAGTCGCGGCCGGCAAGGGCGATCTGCAACTGGCAGAGAAGTTCGCCGCCACAGAGATTGGCGATAAGCAGGTGGCTATGGCCATCAGCACCGCCGCCGGTTCCGGTGGCGCTCTGATCCCCGAGAATCTGCACTCCGAAGTGATCGAACTGCTGCGACCGAAGACCATTGTTCGCAAGCTTGGCGCCCGCGTGGTGCCGCTGCCCAATGGCAACCTCTCAATGCCGCGCATGACCGGCGGTGCAACATCCAGTTACGTTGGTGAGGGGCTCGATGCTCGCTCTACCGCCAGCCAGTTCGGTGATGTGAAACTGGCAGCCAAGACCATGATCACCCTAGTGCCAATCAGTAACCAGCTGATCGGTCGCTCCGGCTACAACGTCGAGCAGCTGGTGTTGAGCGACATGATCGCCGCCATGGCGGTGCGCGAGGATAAAGCCTTCCTGCGCGATGACGGCACCAACAATACCCCGATCGGCTTCAAGAAGGTCGCGATCGATGCAGGCCGCACTGTTGAGTGGGCCGGTACTGCTGACCTGCCGACCATCGATGCTTACCTCGATTTGCTCATCCTCAAGCTGATGAACTCCGACAGCATGATGGTCTATCCGGGCTGGGGCATGAGCCCGCGCACCTGGATGAAGCTGTACGGCCTGCGCGATGGCAATGGCAACAAGGTGTATCCGGAGATGTCGCAAGGTCTGCTCAAGGGCTACCCCATTGCGCACACCAACACCATTCCGACCAACCTCGGCACCGGAACCAACGAGTCGGAGATTTACTTCGCCGACTGGAATGACGTGGTGATCGGCGAGCAGGACAACATGACCATCGACTTCTCCACCGAAGCTGCCTATGTGGACAGCAACGGCGACATGGTCAGCTCCTTCTCCCGCAACCAGTCGCTGATCCGCCTGGTCGGCAACCACGACGTGGGCTTCCGTCATCCGGAAGGCCTGGCACTGGGTACCAAGGTCACCTGGTAAGGCCGCAGCAGGGCGCCGCACTGGCGCCCTCTCTCATCCCCTTGTAACAAGGAGCCGACATGGCCAAGCCACCGAAAGGCGATCGCGCAGGGCAAACACCTGCCACTGACGCCGATCACCAGCAGCAGAGCGGTGAACTGCCGCAGGAGCCGACCAGCAATGCAACTGACACCCCCCAACCCGATGCCGATGCAGGCCTTGGGCAAGATCCCCACGCCGGAACTGGCGAAGGCGATGAATCAGATTCTGACCACCCCGCAGCAGGTCAAGCGCCAGGCGATGCAACCGGCGATGCAGCCGGAGCTGGCACCGCGCCGCTGACCGGTGAGCAGTCCACTGGCGCAACTGACGCCGATCACGAGCAGCAGAGCGGCGATGAGCCCGCGCCCCTTCCTGATGAGCGGGTGCTGGTGTGCTTCACAGGCCCGTGGAAGAACTACAGCCGAGGCGATATCACTCGCCTGTCGCCTGCAGAAGCCGAACTTGTGTTCAAGAAAGCGCTGGCGGAAGCAGTAGCAGAACCAGACCTGGAGTAAACATGTTGCTGATAACCGTGGCGGAGGCCAAGGCACAATGTCGTATTGAGCCAGATGAAGTTGACGAAGATGCGTTGTTGACTGGCCTGATTGAAGCGGCGATCAGCCACATCCAGTCTGATATCAACAAGCCGCTGGTGGCTGAGGGGGAAGAGGGACAGACCCTCACACCGGCGCTGAGGTTGGCGGCATTGCTGCTGATTGGACACTGGTATACCAATCGCGAGGCGGTGGTGACAGGGACCATCGCCACCACCCTGCCGTTGGCGTACGAGTCATTGATCCATCCCTATCGTGAAATCGTGGTTGGCTAGGGGGAAGCATGGTTAAAAGTGGCGAACTGAACACCCGGCTAATGCGCTTTGGCGCAACGACCGGATCGCCCTCCGGATGGCCTCCACTGGGTAAAATATGGGCAAAGGTTATTGACCCAAAGGCCGCTGGCCGTGAGGCGCAAGCCAGTATTTATGCGACCGGATCGACCATGATCACGGTACGTGACCGTTATGACCTGTTGCCAGGTCAGCTGCTTAAAGGGAGAGCTTGTTGGTATCTGATTGAAGATATCGCCAGCGAACCTGGGGCCCTGCAGATCTCGGCCCGCAAACTTTCAGGCGAACCGGCCACCTACACCCCAAAACATGGGGTGGCCTATCCGGTAACCGTCTTTATGGCGGCTGAAAACCTGATGGTGGGGGCGCGTAGCGAACCGCGCCGCCAGATAGACCTGATATTGCCTGAGCTGATCTGGCCGTTTGCACGCCAAGGTGACCAGATCACCCTGCGCGGACGCAGTTACAGCATCGATGGGGTAGTCGAGGGCAGCGACAACGGCACCACGCTGCGAGTGATGGTGGTCTGATGCCGGGGGGACTGAGCCGTAAGCGCAGGGCCAAGGCGATCAACGTCACTGGCCTGAGCGAGAGTAAAGAGGCCTTTGA
The DNA here is from genome assembly GCF_049172135.1 of Aeromonas sp. 603079. Lineage (NCBI taxonomy): Bacteria > Pseudomonadati > Pseudomonadota > Gammaproteobacteria > Aeromonadales > Aeromonadaceae > Aeromonas > Aeromonas sp. 603079. The sequence continues at coordinate 215,690 of NZ_JAAKPX010000003.1, forward strand.
GGCGCTCCCTGCCAAGATCCGCAAGCAGTTGGTGGCGGTGGTCAATGAAGTTGCCCGCGATACACGCAATGACATGGTAAACCGGATTGCGGCAGATGGTTTCAATACCGCATCGGTTAGAGCCAGGATCAAGTTCGACAAGGCAACGGCAACCCATGACGTGGCGACCCTGAGCCTTGACTTGAAAAAGGTGCCGTTCAGTCGCGTCAAATTCTCCTCAATTCGAACTGATGGAACTGGAACACGAGCCAGCGTCTGGGTGCTACGCGGTGGCAAGCGCGTGCAGGTCTACGGCTTTATTAACCCCTATGGCAAAAAGCGCCGCCCGATGATCCGCTATCAGAAGGCGGGCAAACCGCGGTTGGTGATGGCCGGTGGGGTAGGGCTGCGGGGCTGGTGGAATGACATCATCACCGAGCAGTACCTGGCCGCGCTACAAGCCAAGCTGGCCAGTACCTTTACCAGGGCAATGACATGAAAGAAGCGACCCTCATCAGTGATGCATTGTTGGAAAAGCTGGCCAGCGTGACCTCGTTATCTGGGGAAGCGCAGATATGTGACAGCGATCCGCAAATTGACCAGTACACCCCATTACCACTGGCTCACTTTCGAGAACTGAGCGAAGGCAAGCCTGAACGGAGGGGGCGTGAATGGAAACGTACCCGCAATATTCAGGTGGACCTCTATCAACCCGCGAGCGCAGGCCGTGCCGGGCGTGACCAACTGTTATCGGAGGTGCTGGCGGCATTGGTGCCATCGACGGCAGGGATCCCGTTACCCGGCACCTCATTGCTTACCATTGCTGTGGGCAACATCAACCTCGAACCCGAAGAGGTCGGCAGTGACACATTGTTGACCTCGATCCAATTCAGCCTCACCTATACCGCCAGCCTCTAGGTTGGCACCATCATCTGGATACCATAGGAGCATCCAAGCATGTCATTTACCGACAAAGGCCTGCTGTTGGCTGGTGATGTCTACATCGCCGAAATCAACAACGGCGTGAAAGGGCCCCTGATTGGCCCCATCAACGTCAACGAGATCACCGTCACCCCGCCGACCACCGAGGAAAAGTCGCGCATCTCCAAGAAGCGCAGCACCTTCGGCCAGGCGCTGGACTCGGTTCAACTTCCGAAGGACCCGGCCAAGCTCTCCCTTAAATGGGACTCCATGACCAAACAGCTGCTGGCCGATGCCATCGCCGGCAAACAGGTGGCCTTCACCCAGGCCGAGGCACCAGTGTCGGATGAGCTGGTCACGCTCAGCAAAGAGGGGTGGGTTGAGCTGGCGAACGCCTACATAAAACCTGGCTCGATCACCGTCAAGTTGAGTGCTGGTGGTACGGCGCTGGTACTGGATACCGATTACAAGGTCAACTGCAACATGGTGATGGCTATCAGCGACCAAGCGGCCGCAGCCTGCAAGGTCAGTTACACCAAAGCAGCGGTGACCGGCACCACCTACACCGGCACCACAGAAACACTGAAGCCTCGCTACTTCCTGATCGACGGTGAGAACTTGGCCAACCCTGGGCAGCGAGTGCGCGTCACCATCGACCAAGCCATGCTGGCAGCCCAGGGTGCTCTGGCGCTGATGAGTGGCGAGTTTATGGAAGGTGAGCTAGAGGGCTCACTGGTGACCATGCCAGGTAAGTCTGAGCCATATCGGATGGAGATCCTGAATTGATATCAAGATGACATTAAAATTCATGTCCGAATTTTAATGCAATCAATATATATTTTAGCTCAAGTATTCTTTGAGTCAGAGCTAGAGAATAGTGCTGTTCCCAAGAATGGTATTTAGTGAGTTTATTATCCTTCATGGGAGCAGCACATTAATCACTTCTTAGTTGTTGTTAAATTAATATCCTTTTCAAAGGCGAGTTGTAGGAGCATTGTGGTCAAGTCAGTTTGGATATAACCATTATGGGTTGAAAAATCCATGAAAGTACTGGGTTTCGCAAAATCGAATACGCTAGCATCTACACGAACGTTCCACATGCGCCCGTTGGCGGGAATTCTTTTGTTGGCATTAGTCGCTTTGTCATAATCGTATTCAAAAACACCGCGGCATAGATTTTTGTTTTCCATCTTGATTTTGCTATCCAATACTTCTGTTCGAGGGTAGTCCACCATAAATACACAATGCCGAATGAGAGATGATGGTGTAGATGGATCTCCATATTTCAATGTGAAAAGTCGGTAGTTACTCATCTTCCAGTAATCAGTATATGACATGGCATCTAGTTCTGAAATTTTCCCGCATGAAGACTCACCATGTACTCCATTTGGTTTGCAGTTCTGGATAGTTATTTGATGAGTAATATATGGTTGATAATGACCTATGGTTACATTAGTATCTTGCTTATTGTCAGGGTAGTCCGGAGAGAGCAAGTGTAGATTAAGAGCTAGTGGATAAATTGTGTTAGTAGCAGTATCGTCTTTTGCTGTGAAATTTATCCATGTTGGAGTCCGTGCTTGTGTCGATGTTTGGGTGGATTCATATAATGGGCGATATGCATCTGCGCCAATAGCTGCATTGGCAGTTATAATAAGTGTCCCAGCCCCCAGGGGTTGATAATTTCCGGACTTAATTGATGGTAGAAATGCCCGACTCAGTACGCGCCCCCCTAGTGAGTGGCCGATGACAATCATACGGCTTTTTGAATTGATAGATTGCATTTTATTCGCAATATAAATTAAATCATTAGATAACGGACCATTTTCTCGGCCAATTTTATCAGCAGTTTTAGCTCGACCTCCTATTGTTAACGTACTAAATAAACCATCGTATGACTCACCTCGCCAACCTATATATATCCCGAGAACATCATAATTAGAATGTCCTGATTGTTGCAATGCGTACGAGTAACGTGCGAGCATATTTGGGAATTTGCGAAAATTATCATCATCACTTGATGCGTTATGATGCCAACCGTGAACATATACAGGGATTAGAAGAGGTCGCTTAGAACTGCGCAATTCTTTGAGGATTAATTCCAGCTGTTTGGGGTCGAGTAGTGAAGTTTGGGTGCGGTTAACACTGTCTTCTGGGTATTCAAGATAAGCAATTTTAAATGAATGCTGTTTCCCATGGGCGGATTTATTGCTCGTGCAGTCGATGTTTCTTCCATTTTGGGGAACGAAACAGGATTTCTCTTTAAGCGTTATGGCCGACAAGTCACATTCATTACCCTCTGGGCAAACTGGTTGCCATACTTTGTCCGGAACCGTACAACCAGAAATTAGTAATGTCGCAAGAAAAATGTGTGCTCGCATAAAAATCATCTCCGTTGCATTGGCTAATAGTTAATCTAATTGTGTCGCATATTTAATATAGTGCACTATTAATATTTATGCCGTTCAACGTGATTCTATACCGCTATCTCTGCAGTTTTTTCTTTCTAAGGATTTCCCCCATGGCAAGCTACGATACCGATATCCAGTTGCGGATCCGCGCCGCTGTTGAAGGGCTGGCCGAGATCAGCAAACTAATTGCCGAAGTGGATACCCTCGGCGGTGAGACAGAATCAAGCAGTGAACAGGTCGGCTCCCTGGGGGATGAGCTGCAGCGCCTCGGTGAGCAAAATGCCACCTTAACCCAGTTTGCCAACCTCAAGCGCAGTACCGCTGATTTGGGTGATGGACTGGAACAGGCTCGTACCCGGGCAACTGGTATGGGTAAGGCACTGGCCGAGGCCAAGAAGGAACTAACCTCATCCAATGCGGCCTACAGTGCCAGCCGGCAGGAGACAGAACGGCTGGCCACGGCCCATGCAGAGGCCAGGGCCAAAGTTGATCTACTGCGCCAAGCCAACAGCGAAGCCACCACCGTCACCAAGGAGCATCGACAGGCGCTCAAGGACGCGCGGGAGCAGGTGCGTCTGCTTGGCGAGCAGTACAAAGAGAGTTCAGGCCAAACCAATGAGCTCAAGCGTGGACTCGAATCCAGCGAGAAGGCACTGCGGCAGCAGACTCGGGAGTTCAATTCGGCCCGCCGGGAAGTTCAATCCCTGGATACTCAGTATCAGCGCCAGAACGTGACTCTAAACGGACTGCGCCGATCGCTGACCGATGCTGGCATCGATACTCGCAAGCTGGCCAGTGAGCAGAAGCGGGTAGAGGCCGCCAGCCAGCAGGCAGCTAATCAGATCACCTATCTGAAAAACCAGCTGACCGGACAGGCCGGCGCCCTGCGAGCCAATGCCAGTGGCTTGACAGAATACAGCCAGAAGGCCAAGCAGGCAGAGCAGAATACCGAAAGTCTGCATAGCGCTGTCGAAGATGGTGAGCAGGGTTGGGCGGCATTGGCCGCCAAGATCGGTGGTGTTGCCGCTGCATATTTGACCTTTGACCAGTTGGTGGCAAGAACCACAGGCATGGTCAGAACAGCGGACGAGATTGAACGCCTTGGTGTATCACTCAAGAGTGTAGAGGGCAGTGCTGCAGGCGGTGAGAAAGCGCTGGCCTGGCTGCGTGAGTTCAACGAAAAGACGCCCTTTCAACTCAACGAGATCACTACCGCCTTTATCAAGGCGAAAAACTATGGCCTAGACCCTTACAACGGGGTACTGCAGGCCGCCGCCGACTATACCGCCAAAACGGCGGGAACCTACCAGGATCTTGAAGGTGTCATTGTCGCGCTTGGGCAAGCCTATGTTAAGGGAAAGTTGCAAGCCGAAGAGATGAACCAGCTCAACGAGCGATCTGTTGCAGCGGCCCAGTTGCTGGCAAAAGCGATGGGCAAGACAACGGATGAGATCATCGCGATGGCCTCGGCTGGGAAGCTTGGCAGGAATGAAATCTACCTGCTGATCAAGGCAATGGGAGACGATGCTGCCGGGGCGTCAGAGGAAATGGCGCAGACCTTCAGCGGGATCTGGTCAAATTTTCAGGAGCAGCTGAATAAAGTCGAGCTCGCAATTGCTGATGCGGGCATCTTCGCTTTCATCAAGTCAGAACTTGCTGATGTCACCGCACAGATCCGAGCGGCTGCAGATGATGGAAGTTTGGCTGACTGGGCCAGAAGTGTTTCTGACGGGATGAAAACGGGAGCAGTGGCCATTCGCGGCATCACTGAAACCATCATTGAGCTCAGTGCTGGGGTGGGGATCCTCGTTAAAGCTTGGGGCACCATGAAGGTGATCCAGTGGAGTGCTCAGCTACTCGGTATCGGGCAGGCCATGAAGACCGGTGTGGTCATGCCGACAGTAGAAGCTGGCAAAGAGATGGACGTTACCAGCAAGAAGGCGGTCAAGCTCAATGGTGTACTCAGCGCCTTGACCATGGGTAACGGAGCCTTGTTGGCGGGGCTGTCAGTGCTGGTTTATGAAGGTGGTCGGGGTCTAGTCAAGCTGGCAGAGGATGCCGGTGTTTGGGCTGCAAAGATGGGGGAGGCGGGAGAGATTGAGCAGCGGGTTGCTGAACAGTCCAGAGCCTTCTTTAACCAACTGCAGCGCCAAGGGATGACCACCATGGCGCAGTTTGACGAGTTCAAAAACGTTCAGGTCCTCACTGCCCAGGAGGTTGCCAACCTCTCGGAAACAGAGCGAGCAGCCTATGAGCAACGGCTGCAGGGACACCGTGAATATCTGACCGGTCAACTGCAGGTACAGAAGGCTCTCGAGGCATCAGGCCTCAAGGCCGAGGCTATGCAGTATCAGGCCGATGCCGCGCTGGCGAGCATGCGCCAAGGGTTTATTGACCTTGCTGCCGGTGCTGATATGGCTGGGCAAGCTATTGATGCCAGAACCCGCCCTGCAGTGGTGAAGCTGGTTGCTGATTTCGACATGCTCAAGGCAAAAGGCAAGGAGACTGCCACCGGCATCAACGAGATATTCAAGGGGCTGCAAATGGGGGACCCCACCTCTTTGCAGAACATCACCTTGGCTCTCGACTCTCTGCGTGAGCAGGGCAAGGTCACACAGACCGAGATCGACGCCGGACTTCGCAAGAGCCTGCAGGATATGAGTCTGCAGGAACTCGAGGTGCTGAAAGTCCAGTCTATGGCTGCTTTCGAAACCATGAAAGGTGGTGTGATCAGCACAGCTCAGGTAACCGAATCAGTACTTGCTGAAAAGTTGCGTCGTCTCGGGCTGGACTATCAAGAGCTGCAAACCGGGATTGATGCGGTAGGGAGGGCCACTATTGACACCTTTCGCGCTATCGCCACAGATGCATCCGCCACCTCGGTAGAAATCGCCGCGTCGATGAAAGCCGCAGTGAACAAGGCAGACACCGCGCAAGAGCTGGAAGAGTTGCGGAAAATCTGGGCACAGTTGGGTCAAGCCGGGAAGTTGTCATCTCAGGAGCAAGCTCGCGGACTTGGTTTCCTCGATGAGAAGATCAGGGATACCCGCCGTAAAGCGGCCGAGATTGGGGACGGTTTTAATACCGCCGCCGACAAGTCCAAAGCGGCCGCTGACACCATGAAGGAAAGTCTGAAGGGTGTGCAGCAGGAGGCACAGAAGACCAAGAGTGACGTTGAAGATACCATGGCGAGTGTCAACGCTATGAACTCTTCATCTGGCCGTGGGGAGGTAACCCGCACCGTCAATGCCGGCTCCTTCTTCTACAAGACAGTAGATATCAACCAGCTGCGCGGCAATGCCGATGCACTGACCAATACCTTGGCCGGTGTCGAAGAAGAGCTCGCCCGCTACAGCCAGAAGGTCAAAGACATTCCGGCCTATAGCGAGTGGAGCAAGTATTACGGCGAAAAGTTCCAAAAGGAGATGGAGGCCATGCGGGCACAGCTCCAGAAAGAGCTGAACAAGGCGCAGCAGAAGGAATTGGATAAAGACAAGTCGTCACAGCAGACCAATGATTCCCCCCCTCAAGTCCAGAAACAAAATGACCAACGCCGCTCTGCGAGCGACAAAACAGTCACCATCCATCTTAAAACCCCCAGCGGCAATGCAGAGCTCCAGTCTGATGAAGAGAATCTGGATGCGCTGCTGCGCGTGCTGAAACAACAAGGATTAAGAAGCTGATGATCAAATTGGCTGGCATTGAGTTGCCTGATGACTTGGATTGGGGGGACGAGTTCGAGTGGGAGCCTATCGGGCAAGTGATCACACCAACATTGTCTGGCGCGATCATTGTAGAAGAGGCTGTTCAATCGGAAGGGCGGCCGATCACATTGCGATCTGATGGTGAGGCTTGGGTGAAGCGTTCGACTGTAGTTGCACTTCATGCCTTGGCATCAGCTCCATCAGCCAAGATGCCCCTCGAGATAAATGGACGTCACTTCACAGTACTGTGGCGCCGTGAGAGCAGTGGCGGACTCGAGGCCAAGCAGCTGTATCGAATTGCCGACCCTGATGAGTATACCCCCTATGAAGTCACCCTTCGCCTTATCGAGGTAACACCATGACCATTCTATCTGGCGATATCAAGCTGATGGCCAGCCAGCGGATGACGGACACCGAGGACGGTGGCGGGCGCATCACCGGCAAGGAGATCGTCAGCGGCGAACATAACAGCATGTTTCCCGATATCAGCGATCTGGATCGGGCCTATGGGGTGGTGAACCTGCGCAAGGTATTTCTGGCGGTGCAGACGGACGACACCGACACCTACTATGGTGCGAATGCCGCCGTGCTGCTGCCGCCCTACGATCCGAACGTGGGCCTTGCCCTGATGACCACCAAAGACCACCACGACACCCGCAACAATGCCCGCGATGTGGTGGAGCGCTATCTGGCGCGCGGCCCCAAGTGGCAGGGTTTTCTCTACGATACCCAGCTGGAAGGGCAGCGGGCGATCCGCTTCTTCCAGCGGGTTGAGGCGCGATTGCCGGAGGTGGGCGAAACCCTGGTGATGGTCGGCAACGAGAACAAGGCCGGGGAGTTCGAGCAGTATGTGCGGGTGCTGGATGTAACCCAGAAGCTGACCAAGTTCCAGGTACAAGGTCTGCCCGAGTTCACCCGCAACGTGGTCACCTGCACCCTGGCGGATCCGCTGCGCTTCACCTTCGAGGGGGAACAGCCGACCCCCTATGATGTGGTGACCAACCCCAAGACCGCCCTGCGCGAAACCGTGGTGGCGGATGCGGCCAACTACTTTGCCAGCACCAAGATGGTGGATGATGCCGCCTTTGGTTCGATGCAGGTACGGGCCAAGACGATTTTTACCCAGCTGGTGCCTGCTGCCCGCAGCGAGACCCCGGCGGTGGATCTGACCGCTGCCGGTGAGCTGGCCAGCCTGGTGGATTCTGGCCGTGGGCTGGTGAGCATCAACACCGCAGCGGTGATCGCCCCGAGCCGTGGCCTGTTCCTGGGCAGCGGTGCCAAGCCTGGCACGGTGACCATCACCATCGGCGCGGCCACCATCACCGACAAGGGCGGCGAGCTGGTTGTTGCCGGGTCGGTGGTCGGCTCCATCGACTATGGCCGTGGCCAGCTGGAGTTCAATGCCCAGTGCCCGAACTACGGCACCCAGAGCAAGACGGTCTCTTTCTGGCCAGCGGCCCGCCCTGCCCGTATCGCTGACACGGCGCGGATCGAGGTCAAGGCGAACAATCGGGGATATGCCTACACCATCACCCTGCATCCGACCCCGGCGCCTGGCACCACTACCGTCAGCTTTATGGCGCAAGGCAAATGGTATGACCTGAAAGACAACGGGCGCGGGGAGCTGCTGGGCATCGACCGCTCTTATGGCTCTGGCACCATCAACCTGGCCACCGGGTCGGTGATGCTGACCCTTGGCGCCCTGCCGGATGTGGATACCTCCATCATGTTCAGCTGGGCCACCCCTGTGAACTACACCAACCGCAGCGGGCAGGCCATCAGCATCGGCAAAAGCGCCTGGCAGCTCCCCCACAAGGGGATCACCCCCAAGAGCGTGATCCTCACCTGGGGCGATGGCAAGCGGGCCACCGATGTGGCGGGGGACGGCAAGATAAGCGGCGATATCACCGGCATCATCAACTATGCCGAGGGGATCATCGATCTGGAGCACGTTACCTTGCCCGCCTTGGGTCAGGAGTACGCCGCCCAGTACCAGTACGGTGAGCCGGTGACCGAGCGCCATATCGAACCGGGGCGCCTCAATACCCCCGGCCAGGTGGGGCACCTCTCCATCACTCTGGACGGCAAGGACGGCGGAGGCGCCCACAACCTCACACCGGGTTCGGTGCGGGTCAAGTTCAACGCCCTCTATCACAAGTTCGATGTGGACGATCAGGAGCTGGTGATCCAGACCCGCGATCCCATCATCACCCTGCGCGATGACGGGCTGGGCAAGCTGATCGATGCCAGCGGTGTGGTGCTGGGTGCCATCGACTATGCGGCGGGCACCCTGCACTTTATGCCGGATGGCTCCAGCCCCTTGCCCAAGCCGAAATATGCCTGGGTGACCGTGGGCACCCGCTGGGAAGGCAACAACCAGATCGCGGTGCAGCGCTGGACGATGACCGGTATCGAGTACCACAACACCGCCTATACCTTCCCTGACGGGGAACAGGGGTGGGTGGATGTGACCTACCGCAACAACAACAGCGCCGAGGCCCAGAATGCCACCCTGACCGCCCAGGCGCTGCGCATAGACGTTACCCCAGGCTTTGCCGAGGCGATTCTGGAGGGGTCGATGCGCTTCACCCTGGGGGGCTCTACCTACGTTGACCGGCAAGGGCTGCTCTACCGCGACCCGGATCCATCAACCGGGGCAGGCATCCAGGCGGGCACCATCGACTATTCAAACGGGTTGGCGGTGCTGGCCGACTGGGCAGCCGGGCAACCGGCCCAGCCATCGCTCCAGAGTCTGGCCACTTCATTCAGTGCCCAGTCAGTGGATGCGGTGACGTTCCGCACCCCAGGCGCCCCCTTGGCACCGGGCAGCCTCTACATCAGCGCCAACACCGCCAGCGGGCGCCGTATCGAGGCCACGGCAGACGGGGACGGTTTTTTCACCACCACCGACATGGATGGCAAGGTGAACTATCAGACCGGCATCGTTACCGTGCGCTTTGGCCGCAAGGTCACGGCAGCGGGCAACGAGACCCAGCCATGGTATGACGCCGAACAGGTGGGGGAGGATGGCAAGATCTGGAAGCCGATTAGCGTGGTGGCCGACTCCATTCGCTTCAACTGCGTGGTGTTCAGCTATCTGCCGCTAGATGCCGACATTATCGGGCTGGATCCGGTGCGGCTGCCGTCTGATGGCCGGGTGCCGTTTATCCGCAAGGGCAACATCGTGGTGGTGCATAGCACCAAGCGCGGTGCCTACCCGATGGGGGTGACGGCTGGCCAGCAGTTCAACACCGGGCGCCAGCGACTGGCTTACTGCCATGTGGAGGATAAGAACGGTAAGCGGCTCGATCCTGCGCTCTACAGCGTCAATCTGGATAGCGGGGTGGTCACCCTGGCCACCCCGTTGAACCTGACCGGCTACATAGAGCCGTTGGCGGTGGTTCACCGGATTGAGGATATGAGTCTGGTCACCGATGTGGAGATCTCTGGCCGCCTGGTGCTGGCCCGCCCCCTGTCTCACGCCTATGACGCTGCTGACACCCTGGTGTCGTCAGCGCTGATCATGGGCGACTTGTGGGCGCGTTACACCAACCTGTTTGACCAGAAGGTTTGGACGAACAAATGGCAGGACTTTGTAGACGGCGACCCGACCACTGCGCAGTACAACGACACCGATTTCCCCATCGTGGTCACCAACCGCGCCACCCTGGAGGAGCGCTGGGCCATCATCTTCCAGACCAGTACCAGCTTTGTGCTGGTCGGGGAGCATGTGGGCCAGATTGCGCTGGGGGATGTGAATACCGACTTTGCCCCCATCAACCCCAACAACGGCCAGCCCTATTTTCGGCTGGACAAGCGCGGCTGGGGCGCTGGATGGTCGAGTGGCAACGTGCTGCGCTTCAACACCAAGGCGGCCAACTTCCCGATCTGGGCCATCCGTACCGTGCTGCAATCGGTGGCGGCCAGCGAGTCTGATCGCTTTGAGCTGCAACTGCGCGGAAACGTTAACCGCTAACCGGGTGGGGCACCGTGCCCCGCCCATTATTTTTTGTGGGGCAAAATGCCCCGCTGATGGAGAAAATCAGATGGCTGTTTATCCGGTAAAGTGGTTTTCAAGTGACATGCAGGGTGCGCCGCAAATGAGCAGCGACACAGCCGATGGCCAGCTCACCGCCTTGCTCAAGGCCATTTTGGTCACCGGCTTTGGCACCCTGACGATTAACTCCCTGTCGTTTGATGCTGCCAAGGGGTGGGCGGTGGCTACCTTTAGCGGCGGCCATGCCTATCTGCAAGATTCAGTTATCCAGGTCGATGGGGTATCGCCTGCCGCCTACAACGGCGAGCATCGGGTGATGCAGGTCAGCACCACTCAGGTGTGGTTTGAGATTGACGGTGGCAACCCAGGCGCTGCCGGTTCCGGCGCGGCCATGACCATGAAGGTGGCGCCGCTGGGCTGGACGATCACCCATGAAAGTGGGGACGGAAAGATCTTTATCGTGCGCCCCACCAACGTCAGCGAGTCGGGGAACGTGTCGTGGCGAATTGATAACAGCGCCTTCACTGGTTGGACAGGAACCACTACCGGCTCATCAGTGCAATCTCTGGCGAAGATCGCCATGGTGGAGGATGTGGTGGATATCAACACTTATACCACCATCTACGACCACCGTTGGCCAGCTACTATGCGCTATTCCAGCAAACAGTGGGATTTGATAGGGGATAGCCAGTTGTTCTACTGGTTGCCGGTGATAGGTAACGTCAGCTATCAAACCGTATTTTGTTGCGGTTATATCCGATCCGTCAGACCGGGCGACCGCTACCATGCGATGCTGGTTCACTACTGGACTACTGATCCCGCCCAATCACCTCAATGGTGGAATAACTACAACCAGACCAGTAGCGGCACCAACAACTGGGGCACCACACTGACCAGCTTTGACCAGAGCAGCCAACGCGCCATCGCCAGACCTTATAACCAGCTGTTTGGATCAACTAGTTGGTGGTTAAAAGGACTGTTTGGTCGCTTTGGTAATGGACTATCCGTGCCCAATGCCCCGGACAACGGATTTTATGTATCAACCGACCCTTGCATGGTTATCGAGAGTGGAAACCATCTGCGCGGTTTTATGCCTGGCTTAATCGTGCCCTATGGCGACATTTTAGGCTGGCATCGGAAAAACTTTGCCAACCTGCCCGCCCTGCCAGGAAAGTTGGTGCGATTTATCCGTGGGTTGTATCA
>NZ_JAAKPX010000004.1:0-216122 GCF_049172135.1 Aeromonas sp. 603079
TTAGAATACCGGCCTGTCACGCCGGGGGTCGCGGGTTCGAGTCCCGTCCGCTCCGCCACTAATTTGAAGGCCTTCCCAGATGGGAAGGCCTTTTTGTTATGGGCGTTTTTATCAAGTGACCCACAGGTTTGCATACCAGAACAAATACCAAAGCTCGGCTTCATGACCGGTCTTACGACTGGGCTTTGATGTTTTTTTAGCCTGCTGGTGAGCTGCCGATATCCCGCCACGATGGCAATACCTTCCCCTATTGGTGTTCTTGCTCCTGTTTCCACCTCTGTATCGCAACACATCCCATCTTGGCCATATTGTTCCGCTGCGAGCTGATAGAGCTTGAGGATTAAACCAGGCCATCTTGCAACGGTACGTCATCGCTTCCACTTGTTTGTATAATCCCCTTTTTTACTTATGGATTTATTCCATTAAAGCAGTCTCTTATCAAGAATGAGCTGTTTTTCAGCAGGAATGCCATGCAATACAAATGATAATGATTATTGTTTGAATGATCGGGTCGGGGTCGTTACAATGCGGGCTGATTAATAAAGTGCTTTTCAAATGAGCCTTTTCTAATGCTGCGTCTGGCCGGATGCCAGGGCGTTGTAATGAGTGAAGTAAGGGAATACGTCACCTTCCTACTAAAAATGTTCAGGCTAAAACATGACAACAGTGAAACCGAACAAGCTTGCCTTGTTGATCTGCTCCCTTCTTGCGACCCAGGCCTATGCTGCCGAACAAGAGGTGATGGTCGTCACCGCTTCCGGCTTCCAGCAGAAGATTGAAGATTCTGCCGCCTCCATCTCCGTGATTACCCGTGAGCAGCTGGAGAAACGGGCATATCGCGATGTGACCGATGCCCTGAAGGATGTTCCCGGTGTTGTGGTGACTGGCGGTGGCAGCAGCAGTGATATCAGCATTCGCGGTATGGGGTCGAAATACACTCTGATGCTTGTTGATGGCAAGAAGGTGGATAGCCGTGGCACTCGCCCGAACAGCGATGGTCCGGGTATCGAACAGGGCTGGCTGCCGCCACTGCAGGCGATTGAGCGCATTGAGGTCGTCCGTGGCCCCATGTCATCCCGTTATGGTTCCGATGCCATGGGGGGCGTGATTAACGTGATTACCCGCAAGACCACCGGTCTGGCCTGGCAGGGCTCGGTTCATGCTGATTCTACCTTCCAGGAGAACAAGGATGCTGGCAACAGCTTCCAGACCGATGCCTATACCGCAGGTTCACTGATCGATGGCGTGTTGGGGCTGCGTTTCAATGGTCAGCTCGCCCATCGTGGTGAAGACAAATTTATCCAGGGTTTTGCCGAGCAGGAGACTCGCAGTGGCACGGCGGTGCTCAGCTTCAAGCCTGATGACCATAACCGCTTCGATCTGGAAGCCAGTCGCAGTCTGCAGGATCGGGATCGCACGGCCGGCAATTCGCTGGCTGCCAAGGCGAAAGATAGCCTTAACCGATACGAGCGCACCAACTATGCGCTGACCCATGATGGTCAGTATGATTTCGGCTCCTCCAGCAGCTATCTGCAGCAGGAAACCAACACCAACCCCGGCCGCAAGATGGAGCTCACCAACACCATCGCCGATACCCATACCCAGTTTATTCTGGGGGATCACTACTTGAGCGTCGGTGGTCAGTATCGCTATGAGGATCTGCACGATCAGGGTAATACCCTGAAAGTGGCCAACCCTGCCGAGCAGCTGACCCGCTGGAGCTGGGCGATGTTTGTCGAAGATGAGTGGTCACTCACTGACAGCTTTGCCCTGACCGGTGGCGCACGCATGGATCGGGATCAGAACTACGGTTCTCACTGGAGCCCTCGCCTCTACGGAGTTTGGCATCTGGATGACAGTTGGACCTTGAAAGGAGGCGTCTCGACCGGTTACCGCTCTCCTGACTTGCGGATGTCAGCGGCCAACTGGGGTCAGGTCACCGGTGGCGGTAGCCTGGATGGTATGCTGGTCGGTAATCCTGATCTCAAACCCGAGACCAGCGTGAGTGAAGAGATCGGCCTGCTGTGGAATGGTCATCAGGGCTTCAACGCCGGAGTGACCCTGTTCAACACCGACTTCAAGAACAAGATATCCGAAGTGCGTCGTTGCACCAGCAAGAGCGATCCCGCCTGTACCCTCAATGGTCACAGTTATGACTTCATCAGTGATCGGGTCAACGTCGACAAGGCGAACATGCGCGGTGTCGAGGGGATGATGGATTGGGCCATCAATGAGGATTGGTCGGTCAGCTCCAGCTACACCTTTACCCAGTCTGAGCAGAAGAGTGGTCCACTGGCGGGTCATGCCCTCAACCAGATGCCCCGTCACATGTTCAACGGCAGTGTTGACTGGCAAACCACCGAGGATCTCAGCCTCTGGTCACGGGTCAACTTCCGTGGCGAGACCTCCGAGTACCTGAGCCGGGTCAAGATGGCGGAAGGGACTCCTTCCTACACCTTCTTTGACATGGGCCTGGTCTACAAGGCCAACAAGCATCTGGATCTGACTGCCGGGGTCTACAACCTGTTCGACAAGACAGTGGATTACAGCAGCTATGGCACTGTGCTGGATGGTCGCCGCTACAACCTGGGCGTGACTTACAACTTCTGATAGGGAACCTGTCATGCGGCCGCCATCTTCCGATGGCGGCCGTTTTTATTGCGTGTTCGTCAGGGGACTATGCCTGATAGGCGGCGGCTTGCCAGGTATTGCGCCCCAGTCCCTTGGCCTGATACATGAGGGCGTCAGCCTGCCGCAATAGCTGGTCAGCATCTGCTTCTCTGTTTGCTGCTACCCAGACTGCACCTGTGCTGATGGATAGTGTCACTGCACTATTGTTGGTGTACAGGGTTTGTTGATTGCACTCCTGACAGAGGCGTTTGGCCCACTGCTCTGTCTCTGCCAGCGTGGCCAGCGGCAGCAGCAGGCAAAACTCCTCGCCGCCGATGCGGGCCAGCATAGCCTCTTCGGGCAACAGGTTGGTCACAGTCGTGGCCAGCTTTTCCAGCAACAGATCCCCGATGCCATGACCAAAGCGGTCATTGGTCTCCTTGAAGTGATCCACATCGAACAGCAGTAGAGCACAGGGCTCCCCGCTTGCCAGTCGTTGCTCCATGGCAGGCATGAATGCCCGTCGGTTGAGCAGGCCGGTCAGGGGGTCGGTACTGGCCTGCTTCTCCAGTCTGGCGTTGGCGCGGCTCAACTCGGTGGTACGGCTGGCAACAGCGCGGCGCAGTTGCACTATGTAGGCCACCATGATTAACACTCCGGCCAACAGCAGCCAGGGACCGAGATGGATGGGGTAGACGGTTTCGACATGCATCCATTTGCGGATGATCCGCTCCCGATCGCTCTCTTTGAGCTTGGCGAACCCCTCTTCCAGCCGGTTTAACAGGGCAAGGTCGCCCTTTTTCACTGCAAAGCGGATCTGGTCGGTATAGAGGTGGCGAACCGGAATAAAGCGGGTGGGATCGTCCGAGGTATAGATGTAGAAGTTGGCGACCTGCAGATCGGCGATAAAGGCCTTCACTTCACCCTTGAAGGCCGCAGCCAGCAGGGTGTCATTGTCATTGAAGGTTTGCAGTCTGGTGCCGGGGAAGTAGCGTCTGGCGTAATACTCCTCGTAGCCACCGGCTACCACACCGACCGTTTCATGGAGCAGGTAGTAGTGGACATCGGTGCCGCGCAATTCGCTCGAGAAGAAGAGTTGGGAGTCGAGCTGGGCGAGAGGCCGGCCATAGTCGAACAGTTTGTCCCGCTCCGGTGACCAGAGCAGTCCGGCGTGAACGTCCGCTTTCCCCTCATGGAGCAGGTCGAGGGAGCCTTGCCAGTCGACCAGCCTGAACTCGATCTTCTGGCCGGTCACTCGGGCATATTCACGCCACAAATCGATCAGCAGGCCATCCGGCTGGCCCGACTCATTGATATAGGAGAAGGGCTGCCAGGCTTTGGAGTTGGTAATGATGAGCGGCTCTTCCGGGGCTTTGGCCCAGGCAGGTAGGGCAAGGGCGAGCAGCAGGAGCCCCCACCCGATACTGACTATGACTCCTGTCCTGGAAGAGGCCATCCTTGCTCCAATCCGTTGCCGTATACCGTCCCGTGGTCACCGATTATCACCGTCTTTCTCATCGAAGAACAAGCGCTCAAATGATGAAGTTTGCATGATGCAAATGGCGCCATGACAAGGCTGGCGGATAGAGTAACTACTTACAGCGGCAGGCTGATCCGCGCCTCCAGTCCCCCCTGTGGCCGATTGAGCAGGGTCAACTCGCCGCCGTGCTGATGCACCAGAGTGCGGGCAATTGAGAGCCCGAGCCCCACGCTGCCGGACTCGGTGTTGCGCGCTTCATCGAGCCGCACGAACGGCTTGAACACATCCTCGAGCCGCGCCGGATCGATCCCCGGCCCGTTATCGCAGACCCGGATCAACAGCTCCTCCTTGCGCCGCTCCAGCGACACTTCGGCGCTGCCGGCATATTTGATGGCGTTGCCGATCAGGTTCTGCAGCACCCGGCGCAGGGTGTTGGCTCGGCAGGCGTAGACCTCTTTGCCCTCCGCCAGACAGGTGACCGGCTGGCCGGTATCGGCATAGTCATCGCACAGGCTGACCAGCAGGCTGACCAGATCCAGCTCGCGGGTGGCCTCCTGCTGCCCCTCCTCGCGGGCAAAGCTGAGGGTGGCCGCCAGCATCTGCTCCATCTGCTGCAGGGTCTGCTGGATGCGCTCCTTGTCCTCGCCATCGGCCAGAAACTCGGTGCGTAGCCGCAGGCTGGTGATGGGGGTGCGCAGGTCGTGGGAGATGGCCGCCAGCATCCGGGTTCTGTCCTGCACGAAGCGGTCGAGCCGGGTGTGCATCCGGTTGAAGGCCTGAATCGATTCGCGGATCTCGGTCGGTCCCTCTTCTTTCAAGGGTTCGATATCCTCGCCCCGCCCGAGCCGCTCCGCATTGCCTGCCAGCTGCTTGAGCGGGCGGGTGGCACGGCGAAACAGCAGCACCATCAGCCCGATCACCAGACTGGCGACCAGCATCAGGTTGAGGGTGGTCTGCCACGACCAGCTGCCCGCCTCCTTGTCGACCAGCGAGCTGAACTGCAGCCAGCCCCCCTGGGGCAGTTCGATGGAGCCATAGAGCCGCATATCTCGTGGCGGGGGCGGCCCCTTGCGATCCCGCATCATGCGGGCGTGATGCTCCCAGGCTTTGCTGCGCTGGGCATCCTCTTTCAGCTCGGCGCTGATCTCTATGGTGAGACCCTGCGGGTAGCCGAGCCGAGAGCGCACCAACTGCTCGAAGCGGGGGCTGCGATTATCCGGTTGCAGTGGTTCGTCTGAGAGGCGCAGCAGCAGGGTTTCGCTGCGGCTCGCCTTGAGGATCTCGTCATAGAGAGATGGGGGTGATAGAGAGAGCAGCCTGACCACAGAGATGATCCGCTGCATGGCGTTGCGGCTGTTGACGAAGCCAAGCGCCTCCTCCCGATCCGAGCGGTAGATCTGGATGCTGAGCAGCTGGATCAGGATCAGCCCCGCCAGCGCCACCAGAATGATCTGGCCTGTCAGCCCCTTGGGCCATATTTTTGCCCACAGTCGTTTCAAAAAGGTCACCGCTTATGCCTGCGTCACGTCGGCGGAGAACATATAGCCGCCACCCCAGATGGTCTTGATCAGCTCCGGATTCTTGGGATCCCGCTCCAGCTTGCGGCGCAGTCGACTCACCAGAGTATCGATGGCGCGATCGAAGGCCACCGCCTCGCGGCCACGGGCCAGATCCAGCAGTTGATCCCGGCTCAGCACCCGTTGCGGGCGTTCGAGAAACACCTTGAGCAGATCGAATTCGGCGGTGGAGAGGCTGAGGCCCACCCCATCCTCATCGACCAGCTCCCGGCGATTGACGTCGAGCAGCCAGCGATCGAAGCGCAGATCCCGGGTCAGGGTGTCAGCGGCAGGTTGTGTCTCGGCTTGGGTGCGGCGCATCACCGCCTTGATCCGCGCCAGCAGCTCGCGCGGGTTGAAGGGCTTGGCCAGATAGTCATCGGCCCCCATCTCCAATCCGATGATGCGGTCGGTCTCTTCCCCCATGGCAGTGAGCATGATGATGGGCAGGTTCGATTTGACCCGCAGCTCGCGGCAGAGGGTCAGACCATCTTCACCCGGCATCATCAGATCCAGCACCAGCAGGTCGAACTCCCGCTCCTCCAGCAGTCGCTTCATCTCCTTGCCATCCCGGGCGCAGCTGACCCGCAGGCCGTGCTGTTCCAGAAAGCGTTTCAAGAGATCGCGGATCTCGCTGTGGTCGTCGACCACCAGAATGTGGGTGTTGCCCTGGTTCATGAGTACCTCCCCTGCTTGGCGTTGGCCCGAGTATACGAAAATCCGGACGGCGGTTTGTGTCAAAGTGTGCCAGATCCGCACGATGCCACACTCTGCTACAAAAAAGGGCGATGCTGGCAAAGTTCAGACACCGATAGGGTGTTTACTTGAGGGCAAGGCAAGAGCGCCGAACCAGAATCATCCCTACAGGAGATAGACCATGAAAAAGCTGACCAAAACCCTGCTGACCGCCACCCTGATCCTTGGCCTGCCGCTGGGTGCCTATGCTGCCAGTGAAGCGGCCCCCACCGGCCAGCCCGGTGCCATGGTGGATTGCCCGATGGACGGTGGTGGCATGATGGGTGGTAAACACCACGGTGGTCGCCACGACAAGATGGCTCGTATGCAGAACATGACCCCGGAGCAGATCCAGGCCAACTTGCAGCAACGTTATGATCGCATCGAGGATCCTGCCAAGAAGGCGGAGTTCATCAAGAAGCTCAACGAGCGTGCCGCCGGTATGACCAAGCACGCCGAAGCGATGAAGCAGTTCGCCGAAGCGAACCAGTAACAGCGCCAGCTGTTATCAACCCAAGGGTGGCCGAGGCCACCCTTTTTGCGCTTACTGCGTTGAGCAGCAGATTGGTTGAACGCTGGTGATTGTCAATAAAAGAGGGGAGCCTGATGCTCCCCCCTCTTGCTATCTGTGTCGGTGCGAGTGTGCACGGATGAGCGAACTTAGCCCTGAGCCTTGTCGGTCAGGTCTACTTTCTTGACGGTTTCGCCTTCGAACTTGATGACCACGTTTTTCTTGGCGGCGTCGGTATCTTTCAGCAGGGTTTTGGTGGTTTCTGCCAGCAGCGGAGAGGCCTTGTTCAGGGCATCCAGATCATAGGTCCACACTTCCAGACCGGATTCAGTCTTGGTGGTGGCAGGAGAGCCCAGCTTATCTTTGACTGCCTGCTTGTTGGAGCCGCCTTCCTTGATATCCAGTGCCTTTTTGATGGCTTCGTTGGATGCGCTGTCCATGGCACCGGATACGGCAGTGCTGGCCGCATCCTTGACGCTGCTGGTGACGCTGTCGGTCAGCGAGTCCATCAGGCCGGCATTGGCAAACAGGGGCAGGGTGGTGAGGGCAACCAGCAAACTCTTTTTCATTTTCTACAGCTTCCATGGGTTCAATGAGGCGGCTATGAAATCAGCAAAGATATTGGGCGTCAAGTGAGGCATGCAATTAACATTTCTGTTAACTGGATCTCATTTCTCACCAGTTGCAAATAGTTTTGGTATCTCCCGCACCAGCCAGCTTTTGGCCTTGCCCATGGTGTCTCGCCGCCAGGCCAGCACCACCTGCAATTGATGGCGATATTCGGGGCTGATCACCTTGAGCCGACCGGCCCGGATGTCTTCCTCAATCCAGCTCTGTGGCATGGTGCCGACGCCGATCCCTGCCAGCAGGGCATCCCGTTTCTCCGTCATGGTGCTGACAGTGAGGCGCGGCTGCTTGTCCAGCAGGCGGTAGGTGAGAACCGGTTTGCGCAGGGCTGTGTCGGCCACCGCGATGGCGCGGTAGCGGCGCAGGGTCTCGTCGGCCAAGGGTTCGGGCTCCTGATGCAGCGGGTGATCGGGATGGGCGACGTAGAGCATCACCTCGTCCTTGATCACCTGATGCTTGATGCCGGTCATCATGATGTCCGGGTTGATGGAGGAGATAAGCAGGTCGGCGCGACCATCTTCCAGACACTCCCAGCTACCCGCCAGCACCTCGGCCCGCAGCCGCAGTCGGGTATCGGTCTGTTCGGCCAGCTTCTCCACCAAGGGGTAGAGGGCCTGCACCGGGACCAGTGCATCGACGGCGACTGTGATGTCGGTCTCCCAGCCACGGGCCAGCGCCCGGGTCTCTCCCACCAGATGCTCGGCTGCCTCCAGCAGTACCCGGCCGCGCTCCAGCAGCATGCGCCCCGCCGGTGTGAACTTGGTGCGGTGGCCGCTGCGGTCAAACAGCATGGCATCCAGTTCATCCTCCAGCTTCTGCACCGTGTAGCTCAATGCCGAGGGGACCTTGCCCAGCTCGTCGGCCGCTGCCGCAAAGCTGCCGCGGCGGTCGATGGCGTCCAGCACCCGGATTGCCTCCAGGGTCAGCGCCCGCTCCTTGTTCGATTCCTTGGCCATTCCTCACCTTCAATTTTTTTGAATATGTTTGCCAGTTTATCTCGCTAACAAGTTAGGTCATGTCACTTTAATATTCAATCAACGCTTAGGCAGGAACGTCGAGCGGCCAAATACGCGGGTAGTTCCGCACTGTGACACACCAAATCGGTCTGTCTGATGTCGGTGAAAGAACAACACACTATTTGAATAACCTCTTGCATGGATGCATTGATTCTGGCCGAAAAGGCCTTGGCAATGACATATAAAACAAGAGAGTGAATGAACATGAAAAACGTAATCAAGATGCTGGCCGTTGCAGGCCTGATGACCACAGGTTTCGCCCAAGCTTCCGTACCGGCTGACTTCAATGCCATGCCCGGCGTGCTGTTTGTGAACTGGAACGCCACTGCCGCAATGGATGGCAAAGCCAATCCTATGCTGGAAGTGCGTGACGAGTCTGGCGATCTGCTGGCATCAGTCCACGCCAACCTGACAGGCACCCAGCAGGTGCGGATCCCGAGCCGTACCCAGGGCAACCTGACCGTCAGCCTGGCTGACCAGAGCAGCGAATACCGTATTCCGTTCGGTATCGGTAGCGGCAAACAGCGTTAATCAACCGTCCCGGTAGATGAGGAGCACACCATGATGCAATTGAGAGCCGCAGAAGCGCGGGGCAAGGCCAACTTTGGCTGGCTGGACGCGCGCCACAGTTTCTCCTTCGGTCACTACTATGACCCGGAGTGGATGGGACACTCGGTACTGCGGGTGATCAATCAGGATCTGGTTGCGCCGGGTGGCGGATTCGCTACCCACCCTCACGCCAATATGGAGATCCTCACCTGCGTGCTGCAAGGCACCATAGAGCACAAGGACAGCCTCGGCCACGCCGAGCAGATCCCGGCAGGGGATTTCCAGCTGATGAGCGCAGGCAGCGGGATCCGCCACAGCGAGTACAACCCCTCGCAGACGGATCCTCTCTCCCTGTTGCAGATCTGGATAGAGCCGAACGAGTTCGGCACGCCACCCGGATATCAGCAGAAGAAGATCGAGTCCAGGCCGGGCATGACGCTGGTGGCGTCACCGGATGGCGAGGCGGGATCGCTGCGGATCCGCCAACAGGCCCGCGTATGGCGGCTGGAACTGGCCCCGGGCGAGGCGCTCGAATGGGCACTGGCTGGCCGACACGGTTACCTGCAGATGATTTCAGGGGAGTTGACCGCCAACGGTCTGGCTGCCCGACCCGGCGACGGGGTACTCAGTCGTGATGAATACCGGTGGGAGCTGGTTGCGACCAGTGCCAGCCAAGCTCTGTTATTTGACCTACCCTGAAGCAGTCAGCGGTGATGTGACACAAACGAGGAATATGAAATGGACAAGATGAAAGATGTAGCGCTGCTGGCGGGTCGTGTACTGCTGGCGCTGATGTTCGTAATGGCGGGCTGGAGCAAGATCGGCGGCTATGCCGGTACTCAGGGCTATATGGAAGCGATGGGTGTACCCGGCTTTATGTTGCCGCTGGTGATCCTGCTTGAGCTGGGTGGTGGCCTTGCCGTCGTGCTCGGTCTCTTTACCCGCAGCCTCTCCGTGCTGCTGGCCGGTTTCACCCTGATGGCTGCCTTTATTTTCCACTACCAGCCTGCCGAACAGATGCAGATGCTGATGTTTATGAAGAACGTCTCAGTGGCCGGTGGTTTCCTGGCGCTGGCGGCGGCCGGAGCAGGGGCTTTCAGTGTGGATGCCCGTCTCGGCAAAAACTGGTAATGCCCTGAAGAGTCAAGTTTTCCAATGCCTTTTGGCCGGTGCAACTGCACCGGCTTTTTTCTGTCTGCGTTTTCCGAGGCGGTGAGGCAGCTGCACAAATCTGCGGCCCCCCTCATGGTTCAGCGGTTTGCCCGCCTGCTGGCCACAAGTGCCTTTTGCATCTTATCCCCCGATCCCCGACAATTCCCTCTCTTGTGAAGTGACGGAAATGGCTCGCCTTTTCCCTCGCCCCCTCTCATCCACAGGCGGGAATTGCTCATGTTTACCCTCTACCACTCCAATCAGCTGGATCTGCTCAAAGAGCTGCTGGTGAGCCGCATCCGGCAGGCCCCTCTCTCTCACCCCTTCGATCGGGAGCAGATCCTGGTGCAGAGTCCGGGCATGGCCCAGTGGCTCAAGCTGGAGCTGGCCAAAGCGTTCGGCATCGCCGCCAATATCGATTTTCCGCTGCCCGCCAGCTTTATCTGGGAGATGTTCACCCGGGTGCTGGCGGATGTGCCGCGCCAGAGCCCCTACAACAAGGGATCCATGAGCTGGCAGCTGATGACCATTCTGCCCGCCTTGCTGGAGCGCCCTGCTTTTGCCCCGCTCGCCGCCTATCTGGGTGGCGGAGATGAGGAAGATCCCGCCAAGGATCCCGAGCAGGTGCGGCTGTGGCAGCTCTGCCAGAAGGTAGCGGATCTCTTTGACCAGTATCTGGTCTACCGGCCGGACTGGATCGCCCGTTGGGAAGAGGGGGAAGGATTGAGTCAGGAGCTGGCCGGGGTGAGCGGTCAGGATTGGCAGCCGGAGCTGTGGCGTGAGCTGGTGGCTCGCACCCTGGCGCTCTCTCCAAGCGGTTACCACCGCGCCAATCTCTACGAGGAGTTTATCCACGAGCTGGAGCGCACCGCCGATCTGCCGGGCAAGCTCCCGCAGCGGGTCTTTGTGTTCGGCATCTCGGCGCTGCCGCCGCGCTATGTGGAGGCGCTGCTGGCCCTCGGCAGCCGGCCGGAGGTGGAGGTGCACCTGTTTGTCACCAACCCCTGCCGTTACTACTGGGGGGATCTGCTGGATCGCAAGACGTTGGCGCGCCTCGAAAACAAGCTCAAACCCGGCACCGATATAGAGGCATTGCAAGGCCCCGCCAACCCGCTGCTCGCTTCCATGGGCAAGTTGGGGCGTGACTACCTGCATCAGCTGATGGAGCTGGAGGTGCCGCAAATCGAGGCCTTCGTCGATATCGACGAGGTGGATGGCAAGGGCAATGTCAGCCTGCTGCGCGCCATCCAGAAGGATGTGCTGGAGCTGGCCGAGCGAGGCGCCGGTCAGTTCGATCTCGACAGCAGCCATCACAAGAGCCCCATCGATCCGGCGGATGGATCCTTGCAGATCCACGCCTGCCACGGCCCGATGCGCGAACTCGAGGTGCTGCACGACCGGCTGCTGGCGCTGTTCGAGCAGGACCCGTCCCTCACCCCGAAAGATGTGGTGGTGATGATGCCGGATGTGAACAGCTATGGCCCCTACATTCAGGCGGTGTTTGGCGCGCGCGGTCAGATCCCGTTTGCGGTCTCAGATCGGGCGGCGAGTCAGGAGAGCCCGCTGCTGCAAAGCTTCCTCGCCCTGCTCAGGCTGCCCAACGCCCGCTTCGGGGCGGGGGAGCTGCTCGCCATTCTCGAGGTGCCCGCCGTGCTGCGCCGCTTCGAGCTGGATGACGACGAGTTCAACCAGCTGCGGGTCTGGGTGCAGGAGACCGGCATCCGCTGGGGGCTGAACGACGGCTACCCCGTCCGTTTCGATCTTCCGCCCATGTCCGGCAACAGCTGGCTGTTCGGCCTGCGCCGCATGCTGCTCGGTTTTGCCATGGGCGACGGCGAGCCGGTGGCGGGCATTCTGCCCTACGCCGACATCGAGGGGCAGCAGGGGCTGGCACTCGGCAAGCTCGCCTGGTTTGTCGATTCGCTGGCCGAATTCCTGCCCCGCCTGCAACAGGCGCAGCCGCTGGCCGAGTGGAACGCCTGCCTGCTGGCGCTGCTGGAGCGCTTCTATCTGGCCGACGAGGATGAAGAGCGTCAGCTCCAGCTCATTCGCAGCCAGCTGGTCGAGTGG
This sequence comes from Aeromonas sp. 603079, assembly GCF_049172135.1. NCBI lineage: Bacteria > Pseudomonadati > Pseudomonadota > Gammaproteobacteria > Aeromonadales > Aeromonadaceae > Aeromonas > Aeromonas sp. 603079. The sequence goes on from NZ_JAAKPX010000004.1 coordinate 12,307, forward strand.
CAGACCCGGCTCGGCGAGGCCCGCTTCGAGCAGCCCATCAGTGCCGACCTGTTGCAGGATTACCTCGGCAGCGTGCTGGGAGAGTCCCGCTCCAGCCAGCGCTTCCTCGCAGGTCAGGTCAACTTCTGCACCCTGATGCCGATGCGCTCCATCCCCTTCAAGCAGGTCTGCCTGCTCGGCATGAACGACGGCGTCTACCCGCGTACCCTGGCCCCCATGGGGTTCGACTTGATGGCGGTGGCGTCGCGGCGCGGGGATCGCTCCCGCCGCGATGATGACCGCTACCTCTTCCTCGAGGCGCTGCTCAGTGCCCAGCAAGGGCTCTATATCAGCTATCAGGGCTTCAGCGCGCAGGACAACAGCGACAAGGTGCCCTCGGTGCTGCTGGCGGAGCTGATCGACTATGTGCGGCAGGGCTTCGTGCTGGCGGGGGATGAGGATCTCGACGACGAAACCTCCGGCAAGCGGCTGCTCAACCACCTGATGGTGGCGCACCCGCTCACCCCCTACAGCCGCAACTACTTCTACCCGGAGGCGGGATCGCGCCTCTTTACCTATGCCGCCGACTGGCTACCCGCCCTCAATCCGGTGCGCGGTGCGGCCAACTTCCAGAGCGGCGAGCTGCCTTTGCCTCCCGAATGGGGCAAGGAGCAGGGGCTGGAGCTGGCGGAGCTGCTGCGCTTCTATCGCCAACCCACCAAATATTTCCTCAACCGCCGCCTCAAGGTGTGGTTTGAACTGAACGAAGCCAACATCGAGGACAGCGAGCCATTCGAGCTGGATGGCCTGCAACATTATCAGCTGAAAGATCTGCTGCTCGATGCCCATCTGGCGGAAGGTGAAAGTACCGAGCGACGCGAGCGGTTGCAGCTTACCGGCCTGCTGCCGCAAGGGTGGTTTGGCAGCCTGCTGCTGGACGATCTGGACGCCGAGATGGGCAAGCTGGCGGATCGGCTGCGGCCATGGGTTGCTGCCAATGAGTCAGAAAAGCAGGCGGTGGAGATCGATATCTCCCTCACTCAGGGCCAGCTGCAGGGGTGGATCGACACCCAGAAGGGGCGCTTGCTGGTGGTCAAACCCGGCAGCTTCAACGGCAAGGATCTGCTGCTGGGCTGGATCCAGCACCTCTGCCTCTCATTGAGCGACGTCCCCGGCGACACCCTGCTGTTCGATGCCAAACAGAGTCTGCGGTTAGCCAAGCTCACTGCCGACGAGGCGCGGCCCAAGCTGGCGGCGCTGGTGGCGTGCTGGGCGCAGGGGATGAAGCGGCCGCTGCCCTTCTTCCCCAACACCGCCTGGGATTGGCTCAAGGCGATCGAGAAGGATCCCGACAAGCCGGAGGCGGCCGACAAGGCGGCCCTCACCCGTTTCAACGGCGGCTGGATGATCAATGGGGAAGGGGCAGATCCTTACGTCGCCCGCTGCTTCCCCGAACTCGATGACGAGGTGCTGGGGCAGTTGCAGGCGCTGGCCCGCGAACACCTGACCCCGCTGCTCAAGACCCTGGAGGAGCTGACATAATGGCTAACCCGCTCAATACATTGCGTTTTCCCCTCCATGGTGAGCGACTGATCGAAGCCTCCGCCGGTACCGGCAAGACCTATACCATCGCCGGTCTCTACCTGCGCCTGCTGCTGGGCCACGGTCCGCTCATCGAAGAGGGTGCCGATGCCGGTCAGCCGAGCGCCCATAAACGGCCGCTCTCGGTGACCGAAATTCTGGTGGTGACCTTTACCGAAGCGGCCACCGCCGAGCTGCGCGGACGGATCCGCGGTCGCATTCACGAGGCGCGCCTCGCCTTTATGCGCGGCCATAGCAATGATGCCCTGCTGGCCCAGCTGCTGGAGGAGGTGGAAGATCACGAACTGGCGGCCCGCCGCCTGCTGGCCGCCGAGCGGCAGATGGACGAGGCGGCGGTCTTTACCATCCACGGCTTCTGCCAGCGGATGCTCAAGCAGAACGCCTTCGAGTCGGGTGCCCTCTTTGAAACCGAATTTCTTACCGACGACAGCCAGCTCAGGCTGCAGGCGGTAAGCGACTACTGGCGCTCCGAGTTCTATCCGGTGGATAAAACCCTCGCCAGCGCGGTGCGCGCGCTCTGGCCGAGCCCCGCCGCCCTGCTGCGGGAGATGGGCAGCTGGCTCGACAACAGCGAGCTGGAGATCCACCCCGCGCTGGGGGATGAGACTCTTGCCGCCCGCCATCAGGCGGCTATGGCCCGCATTGCGGCGGTGAAGAGTGAATGGCTGGCGCAGACGGACGAGATCCGCCGCCAGACCGACGGGCAAGTAAGCCGCTACACCGGCAAGAACTACGAGGGGTGGCTTGCCAAGATAGCCGACTGGGCACAGGACGAGAGCAGTGGCTACGCCATTCCCAAGGAGCTGGAGCGCTTCGGCCAGACGGTGCTGGAGGAGAACCTCAAGAAGGGGGGGGCAGTGCCGACCCTGCCGCTGTTCAGTCAGATAGACGAGTTGCTGGCGAGCCGCCCCGGTATTCGCGATCTCATCCTGCAGCGGGCTGCCAAGGTGGTGCGCAGCCGGATGCAGGCGAGCAAGCGCCAAGCCCATCAGCTCTCGTTCGATGACCTGCTGAAAGATCTCGACGGGGCGCTTGGCTCAAGCCTTGGCGAGCGGCTCTGCGAGCGCATTCGCGCCACCTACCGGGTGGCGATGATCGATGAATTTCAGGATACCGATCCCCAGCAGTACCGCATCTTCCATCGTCTCTACGGCGGCCACGCAGATACGGCGCTCTTGATGATCGGTGACCCCAAGCAGGCCATCTACGGCTTTCGCGGCGCCGACATCTTTACCTACATTCAGGCGCGGCGAAATGTGAGCGCCCACTACACCCTAGGGCGCAACTGGCGCTCCAGCAGTGCGCTGGTGGGGGCGGTCAACGGCCTGTTCGAGCGGGCCAAGGATCCCTTTATCTACGAGGCGGATATCCCCTTCCTGCCGGTGGAGGCGCAGGGCAAGAGCAAGGCGCTGCTGCTCGATGGCGCCACCGCCCCAGTGCTCCACTGCTGGCAGCTGAGCGGCCAGCCCACCTTCAACCGGGGGGATTACCAGAGCAAGATGGCCCGCGCCACCGCCGCCGAGATCCACCACCTGCTGACGCTGGCCCGCGAGGGCAAGGCGCTGATCGGCGACAAGGCGGTGAAGGCCGGGGATATCGCCGTGCTGGTGCGCACCGGCGCCGAGGGCAAGCTGGTGCAGCAGGAGCTGGCGCGTCTCGCCATCGCCTCCGTCTATCTGTCGAACCGCGAGAGCGTGCTGGAGCAGACGGAGGCGCGGGAGATTTTGCTGATTTTGCACGCCTGCCAGAACCCGAGCGAGGAGCGCAGCCTGCGGGCGGCGCTGGCGACCGGCCTGTTTGATCTCGATGCCAAGGCGCTCGATGGGCTGGCCAGCGACGAGCGGGCGTGGGAGAGCGCGGTGCAGGAGTTTATGGAGTACCGCAAGATCTGGCACCGCCGCGGCGTGCTGGCGATGCTGCGGGCCCTGCTGCACCGGCGCAATCTCGCCTCTTCGCTTTTGGCGAGCCCCTATGGCGAGCGGCGGCTGACCAACTTCCTCCATCTTGGCGAGCTGCTGCAACAGGTGAGCTGCGAGCTGGATGGGGAGTATGCCCTGCTGCGCTGGCTTGGGGAGGCGGTGAGCCGCCCCAACGGGCAGGATGCGGAGCAGGTACTGCGCCTCGAATCCGAGCGGAAATTGGTGCAGATCGTCACCATCCACAAATCCAAGGGGCTGGAGTACCCGCTGGTGTTCCTGCCCTTTATCTGCAGCCACAGAACCGCCGAGACCCCGCTCTATCACGAGGCGGACGAGGCGGGCAATCGCACCATTCTCGATCTGACCGGCGCCGACTCGTCGCTCGCCGAAGCGGACAGGGAGCGCCTTGCCGAAGATTTGCGACTGCTCTATGTGGCCCTGACCCGGGGCGTCTACGCCACCTGGCTGGGGCTGGCACCGGTGCGGGCGGGGGCGGGCAAGTCGGAGAAGACCGACCTGCACCACACCGCCATCGGCTACCTGCTGCAAAAGGGCGAAGAGGGGGATGCGCAGACGCTGGCGACCGCTCTGACCGAGCTGGCACAGGCGCTGCCCGGGGTGGCCGTCGGTGAGCCCTCGCTCACCCGTCCGGCCCCGCTGCCGCCAGAGGAGGAGCAGCTGGGCGAGCCGCAGGTGCGCCACTTTGGCGGTTCCCTTGAGCGGGACTGGTGGATCAGCTCCTACTCCGGGCTGGCGGCGCAGGGCCACGGTCACAGCAAGGGGGTCTTGGCCAATCCCGGCTTCGATGACGAGGTCGTCACCGAGGCGGCTGCGCTGGCTTCCGAGCAACCGGAGGAGGCGCCCCAGCCCTCCATCTTCACCTTCCCGAAAGGGGCGCGTCCCGGCACCCTGTTGCACAGCCTGTTCGAGACCATCGACTTTCAAAGCGCCGCGGGAGAACCGTTGGCAGAGCATATCGCCACCTTGCTGGCGCAGGACGGCTTCGACGAAAGCTGGGCCCAAGTGCTGCAACAGCAGGTGGAGGCTGTGCTGGATACTCCGCTCGATACCGGCTTTGGCGAGCCGGTGCGGCTGCGGGATCTGGCCCCCGAGCGCAAACAGGTGGAGCTGGAGTTCTTCCTGCCCATGGGGCGGGTGACGGCCCCGGCGCTGACCGCCCTCTGCCAGCAGCATGACCCGCTGTCGCGGGGCCACAAGCCGCTCAGCTTTGCCACCGTGCAGGGGATGCTCAAGGGCTTTATCGACTTGGTGTTCGAGTGGCAGGGGCGCTGGTATCTGCTCGACTACAAATCAAACCACCTCGGCATGAGCCCCGCCGATTACAGCCGTCCGGCGCTGGAGCGGGCGATGGCCGAGCACCGCTACGACCTGCAATACCAGCTCTATTCGCTGGCGCTGCACCGGCTGCTCACCCTGCGCCTGCCGGGCTACGACTTCGAGCAGCACTTTGGCGGCGTTTTCTATCTGTTCCTGCGCGGCATGCCGCAGGGGGGCATTTTCCATACCCGCCCGAGCCGTGAACTGGTGCTGGGGCTGGATAAGTTGTTTCGCGAAGGCAGTGAGCTGCCAGCTGCGGGATCTCAAGCATTGAATGAGGTAGAGGCATGAGCGGCACCATGATCAGCACCGCAGCCAGCGCAATGATGGTTGAACGGCTCAAAACACTGGCGCTGGCTGGCCGCATCCGCCAGCTGGATCTGCAATTCGCCCGGCTGGTGGCTGACCTTGGCGGCAACCCCGAGCTGGTGCTGGGGGCGGCGCTCACCTGCTTCGAGCTGGGGCGCGGCCATGTCTGTCTGCCCCTTGATATGTTGGCGAGTGGAGCTTTACGGCCGTTCGGGCTGGATCCCCAGCAGAGCCGGGATCTGCTGCTGGATCTGGCTGATCCTGCCCGCTGGCCCGCCCTGTTTGCAGAGAGTCCCTTGGTTGGAACCGAGCAGGATGACGGGCTAACCCCGCGCTGGCCGCTGCGGCTGTGGCACGGGCGGCTCTACCTCACCCGCTACCACGATTTTGAACTGGGGGTGGCCCGCCATCTGCGCGCCCTGAGCGAGCGTGCCGAATGGCCGGAGATCGCCCCGGCCCTGTCGCGGCTGTTTGCCCGCGACTACGGGCTGGTGTTCGCGGCGCTGCTCAAGGCCCGCCTAGCCCCTGACTTCTCTGCCCGCCACTTTACCCTGAAGTATCTCGATCTGGTGTTCCCCAATGAAGTGGATTGGCCCGCCATCGAAGGGTTGCTGGCCAGCGCCCAGGCGGCGAGCGATTTGAGCAAGCTGGATGTGCTGGTGCCCGAGGCGCTCTGCTGCAATGGCCAGAAGCTGGCGGCGGCCACCGCGGCGGCGCGCCCCTTTGCGGTGATCTCCGGCGGCCCCGGCACCGGCAAGACCACCACGGTCGCCAAACTGCTCGCCATTCTGGTGGAGACCGGCCTGCAAGCGGGCAAGGCCCCGGCGATCCGGCTGGTGGCCCCCACCGGCAAGGCGGCGGCGCGCCTCACCGAGAGTATCGGCTCTGCCCTGCAGGCCCTCGATCTGCCCCCCGAGTGGGTCGAGGCGATCCCTACCGAGGCGGGCACTCTGCACCGGCTGCTCGGGGTCATTCCGGGGCGCAGCCAGTTCCGCCACCACGCGGGCAACCCGCTGCACCTCGACCTGCTGGTGGTGGATGAGGCCTCCATGGTCGACCTACCGATGATGGCGCGCCTGCTCGATGCGCTGCCGAGCCACGCCCGCCTGATCCTGCTCGGTGACAAGGATCAGCTCGCCTCGGTGGAGGCGGGGGCCGTGCTAGGCGATATCTGCAGCTTTATCGAGCAGGGCATCAGCCCGGCGCAGGCGGACTGGCTCTCTCGCCAGACCGGCTACCGCTTGCAGGGTACGCCCGCGGGGGCGCCGGTGCGCGACAGCCTCTGTTTGCTGGCCAAAAGCTGGCGCTTTGATCAGCATTCGGGAATCGGCCAGCTGGCGCGCGCCTGCAACAGCGGCGATGCCACGGCTGTGGAGGCGGTCTGGGGTATGGGCTTTGCCGATATCAGCCTGCACCCCTGGGCCGGGGAGGCCTACGACGCCCTGATTGCCCAGGGGGTGGCCGGTTACGGCAGCTATCTGAAGGCGGCCCGCGCGGGGGAAGCGCCCGCCGCCGTGTTCAAGGCATTCAACAGCTTCCAGATCCTCTGCGCCCTGCGTGACGGCCCGTTCGGGGTGCTGGGGCTAAACGAGCGGCTCGAACTGGCCCTGTCACGGGCTGGCCTGATTGCCCGCGATGGCGACTGGTATGCCGGTCGCCCGGTGATGGTAGTGCGCAACGACCACGGGGTCGGCCTCTACAACGGCGATATGGGGCTCTGCCTGCCCGATGAGAGCGGGCGACTCAAGGTCTGGTTCGAGCAGCCGGACGGCACCCTGCGGGCGCTTTTGCCAAGCCGGCTGCCGCCCCACGAGACCGTCTACGCCATGACCATCCACAAATCCCAGGGTTCGGAGTTTGCCCATACCGTGCTGGTGCTGCCCGACAGCCCCAGCCCGCTGCTGACCCGCGAGCTGGTCTATACCGGTATCACCCGCGCCAAGGCCCGCCTCGATCTCTACGGCGATCGCGCCCTGCTGGCCCAGGCGGTACGGAAAAAGACCGAGCGTTATTCCGGATTGGCACAGAGGTTGGGGGAGTGATTGATTGGATGGCGGTAAAGGGATTTGCCGCCGTTTTAATGTCATTCACTAATTGAAAATTCAGAGGGAGGATTTATTTGCTCAAAAACCCACTCCGAAAAAACTTTTTCAACATCCCATCTATTATAATTTTCGTCAGGGTAACGTTTTCTCATCAAATCTGACTTACAGGAATTAAACTCATGATATTTTTCCATGAATTTCTTGGACAGTTCATTTAGTTCACTGTCACTGTTAATTATAAAAAACGGCAATTTTATTATGGGTGGTTTCAGTTGAGTTGTGATTGGTGTAGACAGTGTTTGATATGTATCACAATGCACTTCACTTTTTCTTATGTGTTGAAATAAACTATATTCAATAGTTCCTTTTTTATAATAGTAAATCTCACAGTAAAATTCTGCATTTGACCCATCTTGAGCTTCTGGATAGGTAATAAACTCAATGTTTGGGAATGGTATAGTCAAACCCTCGTTGTAGTAATTAACAACAGGCAAGGTCTTAATAATTCTGTTCTTATATTTTAAGTGGTAGTCAAACTGTCTTGTATTCTCAAAATATAAGTTTTGCCACCAGTAATTACCCCCCTCATGTTCTACATTTCCAATCTCAATAGTGAAATCAGGATCATTAGAATAGAAGGCTTGGCTAATACCGTCATAGTCCCAACATTTGGCATCTTCTAAAAGAATGGAGAATCTATCAGGGGCTTTTAGATTGAGGCCGAATCTTTCACGCCACATCGTTCTGACATCAATTGGATTGGCACATGAATCTAATGGTGTATTAGCATCATTTGTCCGTGAATAAACAACACCAGCTCGTATGGATTTACCTTGATAACTGTATTCTTTTGTCAGGTAATATGGTTTTAAAGGCTCATTAAATATTGTTAGGATTGCTAACTTGGCTTCATTAAATTGTAAAAATTCAAGCTGAATGTTTGGGATGTTATCTTCACTAAAACTTAGTCTTCTAAGCGCAGTGATAATATCTGCTTGAGTATATTTTTTATCACTGTCATTTAATCCAACTACTTCTAATGAATCAGATATTCCGAAAGCTATATATCTATTCCCATTGTGAATTACATTAGCCATACATAGAATATCATGGACCATTGCAGCCATATTGTTGTGGAATTTTTGTTTGAAGTCCCACCAGAGACCTTCTTTACCTTTTGAGAGTAAGTCATTAATGATGCTGTTCATTAAATAAAACCATGAAGTAATGTAAATTGTATTTTGTAATTGTCGTCAGTTTACCTTCAAATATGGTCGCAATGGAACTATTTACATGCTTATAAGCTGAACTCGCATGTTGGGCTTCGCAGGCTCAGCACCAAACTACCGATCGTGTAGGTTGTGGCGAGCGTAGCGAAGCCCAACGTTTACCGCGAAATCTCTTTTTCCTTTCCCTTATCCCCAGCCCTTCTCCTCCTTTTTTAATAAATGGGAGAAGGGAGCAATGCCGTTACCGCTGTCCGATTACGCTTCGCTAATCGAACTTACGAGAGGGCCAGAGTGAGGGGAGCATTCAGGTATTAGATGGTCAGCTCCAGCCGGTTGCCTTCCGGGTCGAGGAAGGTGCTCTCGTAATAGCCGTCGCCGGTCCAGCGGGGGCCGTCCAGGTGTTTCACCTCGGCGCCCTTGAGCAGCTTGAGGCGGGCGGTCATCTTGTCCACTTCCTCCACGCTGCCGAGGGAGAAGGCGAGGTGGGCCAGCCCCTGCAACGGGTGTGGCAGAGTGAGATCTGCCGGAAACAGTATGGGGGTGTGCATCAGCTCCAGGCTGGCGCCCCCTTCGAAACGCACGAAGTAAGAGCTGAACTGTTTGCTCGGGTTGTGATAGCGCTCATTGGCCTGCCCGCCAAACAGGTTGCAGTAGAATGCCTTGAGTGCCTCCAGATCCTGCGCCCAGATGGCGACGTGATGGATATGCATGGCTGGTCTCCTGTGACTCGATGCCCTTAATGCTATGCTGGGGCCTGTCCCTTCGACATGGCTGAGCCCGTCCTGATGATGTCTGAAACTGCCAACACCGAGATTATCGATGTCTCCCCCGACTGCCGCGAGCAGATCTGTTGCGACAGTCTGCTGCCGGCCCTCGCACAGGAGCAGGTGTGGCTGGCGGGCTATTCCCGTCTCAAGACCCGCTACCGCATCGCGCGCCGCTTTGCCGATATGCACTGTTTTCTGCTGACCCTGGGCGGTGAGGGGGAGGTGCAGGTGGGCGATCGCCGCGAGCGGTTGCAGGCCGGGGAGTGGGCGCTGATCCCAGCCGGGGAGCCACTCTGCTATCAGTTGAGTGAGCCGTTGAACCAGCAGGTGAATAAGGGGAGTGAGTGGGAGCTGGTGTGGCTGCTGCTGCACAAGGATTCCCCCTGGGATGCCTTCGCCAGCCACCCCCGGCTCGGTTGTACCTCCCAGCAGGCTACCGTGCTGCGCACGCTCGAGAACCTCTATGCGGAGCAGGAGCGCCATCAGGACCCGCTGCTCAGCGCCCTGCTGGTTGAGCAGCTCGGCTTTTACCTGCGCCGTCTGTTGCAAAAGGGGGAGGGGCAGCGGCGTGGCGAGCGGCTGGCGCTGCGCCTCGAATTGCTGCTCAAAGAGGCGCTGACCGAGCCGTGGGACATAGCGCGCATGGCTGGCGCCCTGCATCTCTCCGAGCGCCAGCTCTACCGGCTCTGCCAGCAGCACTTCGCGCTGGCGCCCATGGCGCTGCTGCAACGGCTGCGGCTGCAGCGGGCGGCGCTCTTGCTGGCCAGCCGGGCCGACCCGGTGAAGCTGCTGGCCGAGCAGTGCGGCTTCAAGAACGAGTACCACTTCTCCACCGCCTTCAAACGCCAGCATGGCCTGGCGCCCAGCCACTATCGCAACCTGCATCATCCTGCCTTTAAAACCGGACAAGGGTGAAATATTGAGCCACACTGGTTGCTAATGTTATTCAGACGAACCCGATGGCGGCCGATAACCGGAACAAGTAGTGGCGATTTTCATCGATCAACGGATAGCGGACTGTGCAGCCGTCTGCCGCTATCATTTCTCAACATCAGGCTGGAATGCCCCGCGCCCCAGCGGGGCGGCAATACAAGGATGGTCTCCCATGCTGCAGGACAGCGACACGATCAGGATCTCGGATGTCAGCGAAGCCGTGGTACATGGCATTCTCGAGGTGATCAGCGATGGCATCTGGGACTGGAATGCCAACACCGGTTTCGTCTATCGCAACCCGGGCTGGTACCGGATGCTGGGCTACGAGCCCCATACTCTAGGCAACAATGTCTTCACCTGGGAGAGTGTGATCCACCCCGACGACATGGATCGGGTGATGGCGAGCTTCGATGCCTATCTGAGCGGCGCCGCCCCCGACTACCGTGTCGAGTATCGCTGCCGCAGTCGCGGCGGAGACTATATCTGGATCGAGGATTGCGGCCGCATCATAGAGCGCAATCCCGATGGGTCTGTGGCGCGGATGATCGGCGCCCATCGCAATATCCACGCCAGCAAGTTGCTGCTGGAGCAGCTGGAGCTGCGCAATCAGTCGCTGGAGCAACTGGTGGCGGAGCGCACCGCCGAGCTGGTGCGAGTCAACGAGGCACTGCAACAGAGGGTGGAGGAGAATCGTCAGCTGGCGGAGACTGATGCCCTGACCGGTGCCGCCAGCCGCTATCGGCTGGAGCGGGCGTTGCAGCTGGAGTGCGAACGGGCGCGCCGCTTTCACTTGCCTTTTACCGTGATTGCCATGGATGTGGACAACTTCAAGCAGATCAATGACAGCTATGGCCACAATATCGGGGATCAGACCCTGATCAACATAGTGGCGCTGGTGCGCGACCATATCCGCGAGATTGATCTGCTGGCTCGTTGGGGTGGCGACGAGTTTATGGTGCTGCTGCCCAATACCGGCCGTGAAGATGCGTTGGTGGTGGCGAACAAGTTTCAGGCGTTGATGGTGACGAACCCCATCTGTCCCCGCGGTGTCACCACCATGAGCTTCGGAGTGGCGGAGTATCAGCAGGGTGAGCAGAAGGAGAGTCTGATGGTGCGTGCCGATCGGGCGCTCTATCAGGCCAAGCAGCAGGGCAAGAATCAGATCTGCTGATGGCACATCAGCCAATAGAAGGGCCGCAGGCGTGAAACCTGTGGCCCTTTTGCATTGTTACTGACGCGGCGCGACTTAGAAGTGGTAGCGCAGACCCAGCTTGAGGGTATCCAGAGAGTAGTGCTCATCACCCAGGCTCAGGGCGTTGAACTGGCGCTCGTAACCGATACCGGCAGAGAAGCTGTCGTTGAAGGCGTAGTCCAGACCCACTTCCAGATTGGGGTGTACCTTGCTCTTGGTTTCGCTGCCACTTACCTGACCGCTCATACCGAGGATGGTGGCATTGCCGACAACTTCCACTTCGGTGCGAGTGTAAGCGATACCCGGTTTGGCATAGGCGCTGAAGCCCCAGGCCAGCGGATGGCTCAGCTTGGCGGCCAGGCTGATGCTGCGGGTGTCGATGGTGGTGTCGGCAAAGCCGGTTGCAATCGGGGAGGTCACCCAAGTCAGCTGATCCATCTGCTGGGCGTGCAAGCCACCTTCAATGGCCAGCCAGGGTTTGAAGCTGTAACCGACGATCAGGCTGCCGCCGTCGAGCTGGTCGTCGATCACTTTGGCGTCATAGGCGCGCTGGAGGTCACCGTCGAGATCCATCTTGGAGGTGGTCAGATCCAGACCTGCATACCAGCCTTCGGCATGGGCGCCGCCATTCATGGCCAGAGCAAGCAGGGAGAAAGCGGCAATTTTATTAAACTTGTTCATGGATAAATAACCTTGTGTTGCGTGAACTGCGTGTAATTTATATTGCTCAATCCATGAAGCTTTTTATATTTCCGTCATCGCTCTGCTTTCACAGAGGGGCCGCAGTATAGTCAGCACATTTCTGAATAACAAGAGAGTGGTTTCCCCATCATTATAAATATGACTGGCTGCAAGCAGGGCCATTTTGTTTAATAAATGGTGTTATTAGAGTTTTAGCTTTATTGAGGTTTAAATAATTAACTGGTGAGGCAAATGACCGGCTGCGAGTTCTATTTTGATTCTATGTGATTGATTTTTATCAGCATTGAATTTTCATTCGAGCGTGGCCATGATGAGCCGTCTAAAAATTGGCATCTCAGATGTCACTGATTGGCATCAGGTTCTTTTCGATGATTTTTTGAACGCATCACAAGGTGAAACCGTGAGAAAAAAATTTCTCTCTTTGCCTGTTTTTTGCTCTTTTTGAGGTTTGGGATTGTTCCCATTGTAACTTTTGGTGGTCTTTTGAGGCTGTTTTTGCGTGGGCTATGCTACCCACCAGATACGCGAATGGGCGCTTGTGGGTGGCTTTTCTCTTCACCCGGTAGCAGTTGTTGGGGTGGGCATGGGGTGTGATAAGCAGATATGGGGCGTGCGGCCCGATTAATTTTGTTTGCTTATATATGCAAGCCATTTAAAAGATAAGTTTTTGATGTTTTAAATTACTTGATTATATTTGTTTTTATATTGAGTGAAGCTTTCCAAGTAAGCCATTTAAATATATTTAATGGCAATGAGACGGTATTAAGGATCGTTTAGGATACCTTGCCAGAGAGGTCGTAGTGGCTGGCGCATCAGTGGGCGGCGGGTGGCCTGTGACACTTCCCCTTGCCGGGGCCCTTGACCTGACCTGCGAATTCAGGGAAAAGAAAAGGGCGGTGCTATCAGCGCCGCCCAATGCCAGGAAAGAGAAAAAACCTTGCGGTTTAAAAGATAAAAATTTGGAAGCAAACAATCGATTTCTCAACCAGGAAGGGTCTTGAATTCGATACGTTTCGATTATGCGCGATGTTCTATGCAGCACTAGCAAAATGTTTGCGGGTTGAAAGATATGCACTGTCTGGTGTCAGATTTTGCGACCTCATCGTTCAACTGGTCTGTCCTGATGGGCGTTGTAGGCGATTTTTTCTCTAGGCTGTTTTTTCGGTGTCAATATCTGAGCCTTGAAGGTAAAAACAGGTCAGAAGCTGACTCGGCATAACCATGCAATGAAAGTGCGATAACAAGGAAGAGTGGCATGACCTACAGCCAGACCCTGGCCAACAATATTCTCGACACCCTGAAGAAGACCCTGACCGACAAGGGGATCCGCTATCAGACCCTGGCAGAAGCCATGGGTGTCTCCATCGCGACCGTGAAACGGATGATGAACAAGCCCTCGCTGCCGTTTGATACTCTGCTGGAGATCTGCCATCTGGTGGGTCTCTCGTTCGAGGAGTTGCTGGATCGCACTCAGGACGCCCAGAGCCGCCGCGCCGTCTTTACCCAGGAGCAGGACGAGGCGTTTCACAATGAGCCGGGGCTCTACGCTTTTCTCGCCAATATCTTCTGGCGCGACAAGACGCTGATCGATCTCAAGCGGGAGTACGGCCTGACCGATGCCTCCTGCTACCTCTATCTGCGCAAGCTGGAGAAGCTCGGCATTTTGCAGCTTGGTATCGACAACAGTTACCACTTCCTGATCAGCGAGCGGATCAGCTTCGAGCAGCACAGCCGTTTCGCCCGCCAGCAGGCACGGCAGGCGATGTCGGTGCTGGGGGAGTATCTGGTGGAGAACATGCACAAGTCGAACAACTATATGGCGCTCTGCCAGTTGCACCTCAACGAGGGGGAGGCGATGGCGCTGATCGACCGGATGAAGGAGTACTGGCATCAGGAGATCAAGCTCAACCGCCCCGCCATCGGCCAGCAGGAGCACGCCAAGACCTACACCATGTCGCTGCAACTGGCCGACTGCGGCTACCAGAGCTTCGACGACATGATCCCCAATATCGACAACTGATCCCGGCGGATCCTGCGGGATCCGCCATGTTGGAGTCTGGTTATTCCTTGAGTTGAACGGTATGCGATCTGCTTGCGACCGGTTGCAGCACCCGGTTATCGAGGCCGATGCGGATCGCCACTGTGCTCGACAGTGCTCTGGATATTTTCCCTAATCGGCGACCCGGGTTTGTTGCAGCTTGCCTGCGATCGGCTGCAACGCTCGCGTATCCAGACAGATACGGATCGCATCCGGCCGCCAGTGCTCGATATCGCAATCTACCAGACCGCCCCGCTCGTCGTAATTGACCCGCACCAGCCGCAGCACCGCGCTCCCCTCTGCCAGATTGAGGGCGCGGGCGATGGCGCCGCGCGCCGCCGAGGGGGTGATCTCGAGACTCGCCCCACCCTGGCCTATGCCATAGCGCTGCTGATAGAGCTCGGTGAGGGAGCTGGCCAGCGGCGCGCTGGCGATATCGGGAAAGCGGCTCGCCAGCAGGTGGTGGCTGACATGCAGCACCGGGCGGCCGTCGATCAGCCGCTGGCGGCGGATCTCATAAAGTGGAGTGAAGGGTTCCAACCCCATCCAGCGGCACAGCTCGCTGCTGGCAAGCTCGCTGCCATGGGCCAGCACCCGGGTTTCGGCGGTGCGTTGCTGCTCGCCGATCCACTGGTGAAAGTGGGTGTGGATGGCGGGATCGTAGGTGAGGCGGGGTGGCGCCACAAACCAGCCGCGCCGCTCGGCCCGGTAGATAAGGCCGTCTGCTTCGAGGCTGGAGAGCGCCTCCTTGATGGTGATGCGGGTGGTGGCAAAGCGCTCGCTCAGGGCCCGCTCGGCGGGTAGCTGCTGCCCGGCCCCCAACTGGCCGCTGCCGATATAGCGGCGCAGAGTCTGGCAAATCTGTTCGCACTTGGAGGAGACGCGGCCATCGGCCATGCTCTGTTCGTTCACTCTCTGCTCGCTCAATCTCGGCTCGGTCACACTCTTGTCCCTGTTGCTTATTCAGAAGGCGGGTGGCTGGCCAATCCCTTACTGGAATAGTCCAGCCTCACTCGGGTTCAGAGTTGTAACTGCTGTGGATGACAGCGCCATGACAGGGTGATTGTCATCAAACTGCCATTAAAGCGCCCCGCCACCGTCACAATTCCCCTCTAGCATCCCTCTCGAACCTTAACTGACCTAGTCCAGAGGGATGGGATGATGAAAAGCGTGATCGCAAGTGCACTGGCCATGGTGGCCATCAGCCAACCGTTGTTTGCCACAAATAGCTATGCAGCCGAAAATATCGCGGATCTCGAAAAGGCCGCCCGTGGCGAAGGCCAGCTCCACAGCATCGGCATGCCGGACAGCTGGGCCAACTGGAAGGATACCTGGCAGCAGCTGGGCAGCATCTACGGCATCAAGCATCAGGATACCGACATGAGCTCGGCGCAGGAGATCGCCAAGTTCGCCGCCGAGAAGGCCAATGCCACCGCCGATATCGGTGACGTGGGCGGCGCCTTCGGTCCGGTTGCGGTCAAGCAGGGTGTTACCCAACCCTACAAACCCTCCACCTGGGCCGATATTCCCAACTGGGCCAAGGACGCCGACGGTCACTGGATGCTGGCCTATACCGGCACCATCGCCTTCCTGATCAACAAGGATCTGGTCAAGGCCGCCCCCACCAGCTGGCAATCCCTGCTGGGTGGCGATTACAAGGTGACCCTGGGTGATGTGGGCGTTGCCTCCCAGGCCAACAACGGCGTGCTGGCGGCGGCCTATGCCACCGGCGGCAGCGAGAAGAATCTGAAACCTGCACTGGAGCTGTTCGGTCAGCTGGCCAAGCAGGGTCGTCTCTCCCTGAACGATCCTACCATCGCCAACATCGAGAAGGGTGAGGTGGAAGTGGGTGTGCTGTGGGACTTCAACGCCCTCAACTACCGCGACCAGATCGACCCCAAGAAGTTTGAGGTGGTGATCCCGAGCGACGGCTCCGTCATCGCCGGTTACACCACCATCATCAACAAGTGGGCCAAGAACCCCAACGCCGCCAAGCTGGCCCGTGAATACATCCTCTCCGATGCCGGTCAAATCAATCTGGCCCGCGGCTACGCCCGCCCGATCCGCAGCAACGTGACCCTGCCGGATGATGTGAAGGCCAAGCTGCTGCCGGCCGAGCAGTACGCCAATGCCAAGCCGGTGCAGGATCACGCCGCCTGGGAGCAGAGCTCCAAAGCCCTGCCGCGCCAGTGGCAAGAAACCGTCATGATCAACATGCAGTAAGGGAATCCAGTGCAACACAAGGTGATAGTGGTACTTGTGGATGGTCTGGCAGCCGAGGTAGCCCACACCATGGGCTACCTCGGTGGCATGGTGGAGGCGGGGCGGGGCCTGCATACGACCCTGAATGCTGCCCTGCCGTCTCTCTCCCGACCCCTCTACGAGTGCATCCTGACCGGCGTGCCGCCGGTGGTGAGCGGCATCACCCACAACGGGGTGAGTCGCCTCAGTCTGCATGACTCCATCTTCCATCTGGCCCGCGCTGCGGGTAAACGCACCGCAGCGGCGGCCTATTACTGGGTGAGCGAACTCTACAACCGCAGCCCCTGGCTGGCAGCCCGCGATCGCTTTACTCATGACGAGCAGTTGCCGATCCAGCACGGCTGCTTCTACTGGGATGACAACTATCCCGACAGCCATCTGCTGATGGATGGGGAATGGCTGCGCAGCCAGTACGATCCCGATTTTCTGCTGATCCACCCGATGGGGGTGGACGATGCGGGCCACAAGTTTGGCCTCGATTCCCGCCAGTACCGCAATCAGGCGCGCCGCATGGACAGCCTGCTGGCCGATCTGCTGCCCCAGTGGCTGGCGGAGGGGTATCAGGTGGTGATCACCTCGGATCACGGCATGAACAACGATCTGAGCCACGGCGGCACCCTGCCGGAAGAGCGCACCGTGCCACTCTGGCTGTTTGGCGATGCCTTTATCGAGCGCTGGCCGGATGGGGTGGTGATCGCCCAGACCCAGCTCTGCGCCCTGATGGCGGATCTGCTGGGCATCCCCCACGACAAGCCGGCAGCGCCACCGCTGCTCAAGGCGGCCTTTATGCGCGAGGTGCACTGATGATGCCTGCCACCACCGAGATCCTCGTGGATCAACCCGTGGCCACCAAGCTCCGGGTGCGCCGCCACTGGCTGCCCGCACTGGTATTGCTGCCGTTTATCCTCTTGATGATCCTGTTCCAGCTCGCTCCCATGGTGTGGGTGCTGGTGGGCAGCTTTCAGGCCCCCGATGGCTGGGGCCTCGACTACTACCGGGAGATTTTGAGCTCCCCCTTCTACCTGCAATCGTTCGGCAACTCGCTGCGCATCGCCGGTATCGCCAGTCTGGCGGGGCTTGCCATCGGCACCCTCGGGGCGGCGGCGCTGCGCCACAGTGGTGAGCGGGTAAAACGGCTGCTGCTGGCCTTTGTCACCATGACCGGCAACTTCAGCGGGGTGCCGCTGGCGTTCGCCTTCATCATCATTCTCGGCATCAATGGTGCAGTGACCCTGCTGCTGAAATCCTGGGGATTGATCGACGGCTTCAACCTCTACTCGGGGTCGGGCCTTATCCTCATCTACACCTACTTCCAGATCCCGCTCGCCCTGCTGTTGCTCTACCCGGCGTTCGATGCGCTGCAGGATGAGTGGCCGCAAGCGGCCGCGCTGCTCGGCGCTAGCAAGGGACAATATGTGTGGCACGTGGCGCTGCCGGTGCTGACGCCTGCCCTGCTCGGCACCCTGATCATCCTGTTTGCCAACGCGGTGGGGGCCTATGCCTCCGCCTACGCCCTCACCACCGGCAACTTCAATCTGGTGACCATCCGGGTGGCCAGTCTGGTCTCCGGCGATATCTTCCTCGAGCCCAATATGGCGGCGGCGTTGGCGGTGATCCTGATGGTGCTGCTGGGGGTAGTGACGGCCGCCAACCAGTGGCTGCTGAAAAAGAGCTATGTGAACAAGGGGCAATCCCATGCATGATTTGACGCCACGCTGGCCCAAGTGGGTGCTGGGTGGGCTGGTCGCCACCCTGCTGCTACCGCTGCTGGCGACCTTTCTCTACTCCATCTCCACCCGCTGGGGGGCGACCCTGCTGCCGGATGGCTTTACCCTCGACTGGTATCTCAAGCTGTGGGGCGACCCGCGCTTTCTGGCGGCGTTTGGCCGCAGCCTCCTGGTCTGCTTCGCCACCCTGCTGTTGGGGACCCTGGTGCTGGTGCCGACCGTGCTGGTGGTGGCCTACTACTTCCCAAAGCTGGATCCCTGGATGAACCTGCTGATCCTGCTCCCCTTCGCGGTGCCGCCAGTGGTCTCGTCGGTGGGGCTGCTGCAGATCTACGCCGACGGCGTGCTGCCGATTATCGGCACGCCGTGGATCCTGATCGGCACCTGGTTCACCGTGGTGCTCCCCTTTATGTATCGGGCGCTGGCCAACAGCCTGCAAGGGGTACCGCTCAGGGATTTGATGGATGCCGCCCATCTGCTGGGGGCAAGTAGTCGGCGCGCCTTCCTGCTGGTGGTGATCCCTTGTCTGCGCAAGGGGCTGCTGGCAGCCCTGTTTCTCTCCCTCTCCTTCCTGCTCGGCGAGTTCGTGTTTGCCAACATGCTGGTGGGCACCCGTTAC
Organism: Aeromonas sp. 603079; assembly: GCF_049172135.1. Taxonomy (NCBI): domain Bacteria; kingdom Pseudomonadati; phylum Pseudomonadota; class Gammaproteobacteria; order Aeromonadales; family Aeromonadaceae; genus Aeromonas; species Aeromonas sp. 603079. The sequence continues at coordinate 30,968 of NZ_JAAKPX010000004.1, forward strand.
GAGACCCTGCAGGTCTACCTCTACAACATGCGCGCCACTTCTGGCCACTTCACCAGTGCGCTGGTGATGAGTTACTTCCTGCTGACCCTGCTGCTCACCTGGGCGGCCAACAGATTTCATCGGTGAATCAACATGTTCCATCTAGAAGTGAATCAACTGCACAAATCCTACGGCGATACGCCGGTGTTCGAGGGGATCGAGTTCGGCATTCGCAAGGGGGAGCTGGTGACCCTGCTCGGCCCCTCCGGCTGTGGCAAATCCACCCTGCTGCGGGCGCTGGCGGGGCTCACTCCGGTGGATGGCGGTCAGGTGCGGGTGGCCGGTGAAGATATCACCTGGCAGGCGCCCCAGAAGCGGGGCATCGGCATGGTGTTCCAGAGTTATGCGCTGTTCCCCAACATGACGGTGTGGGACAACGTTGCCTTCGGCCTCAAGATGAAGCCCCAGCCGGGACGGGATCTCGCCGCCAGCGTGCAGGAGGCGCTGGCGCTGGTGGAGCTGACCGGCTTCGAGCGCCGCTATCCGGCCAAGCTCTCCGGCGGCCAGCGCCAGCGGGTGGCGCTGGCCCGGGCACTGGTGGTGCAGCCGCGGATCCTGCTGCTGGACGAGCCGCTCTCGGCGCTGGATGCTCGCATCCGCCGCAGCCTGCGCCAGCAGATCCGCGAGATCCAGCAGCGGCTCGAACTCACCACCATCTTCGTGACCCACGATCAGGAGGAGGCGCTTACCATGTCGGATCGGATCTTCCTGATGAACAAGGGCTCCATCGTCCAGAGCGGCACGCCGGAGGAGATCTACACCCGCCCCGCCAGCGAGTTTGTGGCGGGCTTTATCGGCAACTACAACCTGCTCGGCGCCGAGCAGGGCAAGTCGCTGTTCGGCCCCCGTTTTCAGGGCAAGCTGGCGCTGCGGCCAGAGTCCATCACCCTGCTGCCCGCCGGGGCAACCAGCAGCGAACCCAGCCTGCCCGGCATCGTTCGTCAGCAACAGCTGCTCGGCAACGTGATCCGCTATCAGGTGGAGTGCGAGGCAGGGCTGTTGACGGTGGATTGCCTCAACCGCTCGGCTGGCGATCTGCTGGCCACCGGCAGTGCCGTGACCCTGGCGGTGGCCCGGGATCAACTCTGTGAGGTAGCATGAGGCCGCATTTCATTTCCATTTTCACTGCGAGGAGCGCCCATGGCACTGGCACTGTTTGATCTGGACGAAACCCTGATTGCCGGGGATTCTGCCAGCCTCTGGCTGGAATACATGGTGGCCGAGGAGCTGGCCCCCGCCAGCATGATCGCCGAGGAGCAGGCGATGATGTCCCTCTATCATCAGGGCAAGATGGATATGCACCAGTACATGGCCTTCACCCTGCAACCGCTGGCGGGCAAGACGCGACAGTGGCTCGACTCGCTCTCTACCCGCTTTGCCGAGCAGGTGCTGCGCGAGCGCCTCTACCCCGAGGGGTTGGCGCGCATCGAATGGCATCGGGAGCGGGGCGACGATCTGGTGCTTATCTCCGCCTCCGGCGAGCATCTGGTCGCCCCCATGGCGAAGATGCTGGGGATGGATCACTGCGTCGCCATTTTGCTCGATGAGGAGGAGGGGATGCTGACCGGCCAGACCCGCGGCACCCTCAGTTTTCGCGAGGGCAAGGTGGCCCGCATCAACCAGCTCTTTGCCGGCAGGGACCACCTCTGGCAGGGGAGCTTTGGCTACAGCGACTCCCACAACGATCTGCCCATGCTGCGGGCGGTGAGCCATCCCCATGCGGTCAATCCTGCCCCCGCGCTGCGTCAGCAGGCCGAGGAGCTGGGCTGGCCGGTGTGGGAGTGGCTGCGCTGAGTCGCGTGCTCAAACAGGCTTAAAGCACGGCAAGAATAGCGACATAAACAACTGAGAGAGGCAGTTGCCTCTCCCTTGTCTCCTTCCCCCGGTTGTGCTCACCCCCCCTCCTGCCGGGGGGGCCGCCGGGTAGAATCAAGGTTAGGGGAAGGATCCTCTTCCGTCACGTCGCAGGTGCGACGCTGGGGGAAGCAGATGCGATTTTTCCCCTCCCGCTTGGCCTGATAAACCCCGCTGTCGGCCAGTTCTATCAGCTCCTTGGTCGAGAGCCCGGAGTGGCTCAAGGCCACCCCGCCGCTGAGGGTAATGGTCAGTTCCGGCTCTCGCCACTCCAGTTGAGTGACCGCAAGTCTGAAGCTCTCCAGCAGCGAGGTGGCCTCACTCATTTGCATCTCCAGGCGCAAGATCAGCACCAGCTCCTCGCCACCGTAACGACAGAGCCAGCCCCACTGGTCAAACATTTTCATGCCCAGCTTGCTCACCCGTTTGAGCACTATATCCCCTGTTTGGTGGCCAAAGGTGTCGTTGACCTGTTTGAAGTTATCGAGATCGAACATCACTACTAGGAAGGGGGCACCGCTGCTGAGCTGTCTCTGCAGGCACTCGTCGAAGAAGCGGCGGTTGTAGAGACCGGTGAGTTTGTCCTGATTGGCTTGCTGGCGGATCTGGGCAAAGTCCTGACTGGCGGCATCCATCTCTTCATAGACCTTGGCCAGCTCCAGCATGCGGCTGCCATGATAGGCAGTCCCGCCAGAGCGGCTGGTGCGGATCAGCAGGGTAATCTCCCCCAGCATGCGGCGGAAGTAGCGGGCCCAAAGCAGGGCTAGCAGCAGATAGAAAAAGCAGGCAACGGCAATCATCAGCTGCACGTTGATGGAGACGCTGTCGATCACCTGCTGCATGCTGGCGGTGGGCTCGACACTGAGCAGGAACCAGCGCTGCTCGGGGACACGGTAGTAGGAGACCATCATGCCGCTGGCATTATCGAGGAAGAAACCTTGCGGCTGTTGCATGTGTGCCAGCCATTCAGGGTGGGTGAGCGGTTTGAATACCTGTTCGCGATCCGGGTGAGCCAGCACCAGCCCGTCATGGTTGATCAGGATCTGATAGCCCTTGCCCAGATGATGGCTCTGTTCATGCCGGTTGTTGAGCCAGTTGGCGAGCGGGGTGAGCTGGGTATCGAGGGAGAGCACCCCCACTCGCTTGCCGTCAGGGTCTTGAATTACCCGGGCCAGCGCCATGGTGAGGGTACCCAGGGTGTAGTCGTAATAGGGATCGGTCCAGACGATCCGATTCGGGTGGCTGGCTGCCAGCAGATACCAGGGGCGAGTTCTGGGATCGAACTTCTCGTCCGCCTGCCAGGTGGGGTGGATCAGCATCTGGCGATGCTCGGTTCCTACATAGACGTAGTCGAGCTCCATCACCTCGTGATAGGCCTGCCACTGTTGCAGGTAGCGCTCGCCGTTACTGATCGCTGGGCCGCTGAAATCCTGATAATTTACCTGCTGATAAATAAGCGTAAACTGGCGTTTGAGGGTCTCCAGATAGGGTTCGAGCAGGGTATGGAGATATTGGGTGTTGCGGGCAATCAGGTTTTGTTGCTGCTCAAGGCGCAGGGTACGTTCCATATGCAGGTAGTAGATGCTGCCGAGCAACACTACGGGAATAAAGAGCAGGAGGAGGCCCAGCCGCATGCGGGTGATTAAAGACCAAGTGTGCTTGGGCTTGGCGGGGGACATGCACAGATCCTTTTCAGCTCGGGTGTCACCAGCATATATGATGCCGTCCCGCCCGTCTAAAGGTAGAAAATGAGATCCGTTCAATGCTGAACCCCACGTTGCTCCTGATGGCTCACTACGGCGGCATCATGCTGTTGGTCCTGGCGCTCTGTGTCGAGTATCTGATCTTTCGTCGCGGCCTGAATATGTTGCGGGTACACCGTCTGCTGCTGGCAGATGCGGTGGCGGCGCTGGCGCTCTTCTCCATCTTTGCCACCGGTTGTCTGCTGGCCCTCGAACACGCCAGCTCGGTGGCGCAGCTCTTTGCTCATCCTGCCCACGGTCTCAAAGTGGGGTTGTTTCTGCTGATTGTCGGCTCCCTCGACTATCCCAGTCGCCTCTTCTATCGCTGGCGTCGTGCCCTGCGTCTGGGCAAGGCGCCGATGATCTCGATCCAGCAGTACTTCCGGGTGGTCTGGATCCTGCGGGGCAATCTGGTAATGGTCGCCCTGCTGGCCGTGCTGACAAAACAGCTATCGCTCTAAAGACAAGAGGGTAGGGAGGCAGGTATCTTGGATTGGATAACCCGTCACGCGCCGATTTAAGGAAGAATCGCCATGCGCTCCAATCTGATGTTGCTGATGGCTGCCACCATCTGGGGTATGGGCTTTGTCGCCCAGCGCCTCGGGATGGATCATATGGGGCCCTATACCTTCAATGGCCTGCGCTTTCTGCTCGGTGCCTTCTCCCTGCTGCCGCTGCTCTGGTGGCTCAAATCCCGTCAACCAGTGGTCGCCACTGGCGACCATCGCCAATTGCTGACCGGTGGTGTGCTGGCCGGACTGGTGCTGTTCTGTGCCGCATCCCTGCAGCAGGTGGGGCTGCTCTATACCACTGCCGCCAAGGCCGGTTTCATCACCGGGCTCTACATCATTCTGGTGCCGGTACTGGGGCTGCTGCTGCGGCACAAGACGGGTACCAATACCTGGATTGGAGCCCTCATTGCCCTGAGCGGGCTCTATGTGTTGAGCGTGACCGACGAGTTCACCATCGGTTTTGGCGATCTGCTGCAGGTGATTGGCGCCCTGTTCTGGGCGATCCATCTGCTGCTGGTGGATCACTACTCCAACCGGGTGGCCCCCATCAAGCTGGCTTGTGTGCAGTTTGTGGTGTGCGGCCTGCTCAGTCTCGCCACCGCCTTTGTCATCGAAACTCCGACCGTGGCTGGCGCAGTAGCTGGCTGGCAGGCGCTGCTCTATGCCGGGCTGGTGTCGGTCGGGGTGGGTTATACCCTGCAGGTGCTGGGGCAGCGGGGCGCCCATCCGGCCCACGCCGCCATCATCCTCAGTCTGGAGACCGTCTTTGCCGCCGTGGGGGGCGTATTGCTGCTGGATGAAACGCTGGACGAGCGTGCCATTGCCGGTTGCGCCCTGATGCTGGCGGGGATGCTGATCTCCCAGATCCGGCTGCGCTGGTGGTGGAAGTCGCGCCGGGACAAGGTGCCTGCGACCAAGTAAACCGCGCTCGCTGCATAACAAAAACGCCCCGACTATCGGGGCGTTTTGCATGGCGGCTGTTGGGTCAGGGGCGCTGATCCAGCTCGTGCTCCAGCTCTATCGCCTTCTGACGGGCCGGATGGGTATTGAGGCGTTCCCAATAGGCTTGCAGATGCGGGAAGTGGGCCAGCTGGCCGCTTTGCGCCAGCAGATCCACCAGGAAGGAGTTCATGATGTCGGCGCCGGAGAGGCGATCCCCCACCAGATAGTGGCGATTCGCCAGTACCTCATTGAGGTAGCCCAGCACTTTGGCACACTCCGCCCTGGCGTAGTCCGGCAGGAAGCGCATCGGGCTGCCATCCTTGCGCACAAACATGTCGAGCAGCAGCGGCAGAATCCCCGAGCTCTCGGCAAAGTGGAGCCACTGCAGGTATTCGGGATACTCCGGGCTATCTGGTGCCGGAGCCAGCCGATCGGCGGCGTAGCGGGCGACCAGGTACTCGGTGATGGCGCCCGATTCTGCCAGTACCCGGCCGTCGAACTCGATGACCGGCGACTTGCCGAGGGGGTGGATGGCCTTGAGCTCGGGCGGCGCCAGAAAGGTGGTGGTGTCGCGCTGATACGCCTTGATCTCATAGGGCAGGCCCAGCTCTTCAAGCAGCCAGATGATGCGTTGGGAGCGGGATTTGTTCAGGTGGTGCAGGACTATCATAATGACCTCGATTCGGTGGCAGGATGGGGTATACGAGCGGGTGAGGAGGGCGGTTCACCGGCAGTAAAAAAAGAGCGGGCTGATGCCCGCTCGCTCAACACCAGACTCAGGCCTCCAGCGCCTGATCCAGATCTGCCAGAATGTCCTCGATCGCCTCGATCCCTACCGAGAGCCGGATCATCTCAGGTTTGACTCCTGCCTTGGCCTGCTCCTCCTCGCTCAACTGGCGATGGGTGGTGGAGGCGGGGTGGCAGGCCAGCGACTTGGCATCGCCGATGTTGACCAACCGCTTGAAGATCTTGAGCGCATCGTAGAAGCGCACGCCCGCCTCGTAACCATCCTTCAGACCGAACGAGAGGATGGCCGAGGGGCGACCGGCCATGTACTTCTCTGCCAGCAGATAGTGGGGATGACCCGGCAGACCGGCGTAGCTGACCCAGGCCACCTTGGGGTGATGCTTGAGGTGATTGGCAACCCGCAGGGCGTTGTCGACGTGGCGTTCCATGCGCAGGCTCAGGGTCTCCAGCCCCTGCAGCAGCAGGAAGGCGTTCATTGGCGCCAGCGCTGCGCCGGTATTGCGCAGTGGCACTGTGCGTACCCGCCCGATAAAGGCGGCCGGGCCAAAGGCCTCGGTGTAGACCACCCCGTGGTAGGAGGGCTCCGGTTTGGTCAGCTGTGGGAAGCGCTCGGCGTGATCTGCCCAGGGGAACTTGCCCGAGTCGACGATGACGCCACCCAGCGAGTTGCCATGGCCGCCGACATATTTGGTGAGGCTGTGGACGACTATGTCAGCGCCATGTTCGATGGGTTTACAGAGCACCGGGGTGGCGACCGTGTTGTCGACGATGAGCGGCACGCCACGGGCATGGGCTGCCTTGGCCAGCGCGGCCAGATCGACGATGTTGCCCGCCGGGTTGCCGATGCTCTCGCAGTAGACCGCCTTGGTCTTGTCGTCGATGAGGGCGGCGATGGCTTCGGCGCTGTCATCCTTGGCGAAGCGCACCTCGACCCCGAAACTCGGCAGCATGTGGGCGAACAAGGTGTAGGTGCCGCCATAGAGCTGGGGCGTGGAGACAATGTTGTCACCGGCGGCGGTCAGCGCCTGAATGGCGTAGGTGATGGCGGCGGAACCTGCCGAGACCACCAGCGCGGCAATCCCTCCTTCCAGCGCGGCCATCCGCTGCTCCAGCACATCGTTGGTGGGGTTCATGATGCGGGTGTAGATGTTGCCCGGCACCGCCAGATTGAACAGATCCGCCCCGTGCTGGGCGCTCTCGAACTCGTAGGCCACCGTCTGGTAGATGGGCACGGCGACCGCCTTGGTGGTGGGGTCGCTGGAAAAGCCGTGGTGCAGGGCCAGGGTCGCATCTTTCATCACACACTCCTTGTTGGATGTTGCTTGTCGCAGTTATAGATGGATAGACGTCCAATCTATCAGGCCCGTGGCCGATGTAAACAGCAAGATCCGGCAAAGCAATGTCGCCCGCAGGGGATGCGCGTCCCGAGTGGCGGGCAGGCCTGCCGTGCTCAGAGGCGACGGCGATACTCCTTGTCATCGATCTGGTTCATATCCCACTGCATCAGGCGGTTGAGCTGCTGCATGGGATCCTCGATGAGCGCCAGCGGGCGCGGCAGGATCCGCTTGAAGTAACGGCGCAAGGTCTGCTGGACCCGGTTCGGTTTGAGGGGGTTGGCGTGGCTCATGATGGTGCTCCTCTACTGTGGTTCTCACGTTCATCAGCAGTATTGAGCTAAAATGCGGAAGTAAAAACTGATGACTTATAGCAACAGGATTTCCTCTTTTATGCCGACCGGTCGCCTCTACCAGCAATTTCAACGACTCGCCCAGCTGCTTGGCAGCGACGAGCGGGAGATCAGCCTCGCCGAGGTGGCGGATCTGCTCTGCTGCACCCCGCGCAACGCCCGCCTGCTGCTGCGGCGGATGCAGGATCAGGGCTGGCTCAGCTGGTCGGCGGAAGCGGGGCGGGGGCGGCGCTCCCGGCTCACCCTGCTCGATAGTCAGGAGAGCCTGACCCGGCGCCGCTTGCGAGATCTGCTCAGTCAGGGCCAGCTGGCACAGGCGGTGCGGCTGACCGAGGATCGCCTCGATCTGCTCACCCCGCTGCTGATCGAACAGCTCGGTCAGGCCACCCGTGAGGGGCGCCAGATCCTGCGGGTGCCCTACTACCGGCCGCTGCCGCAGTTGCTGCCCACCGGCCCGATGCGCCGCTCCGAAATTCACCTGAGCCGCCAGATCTTCAACGGCCTCACCCGGCGAAATGAGGAAAATGGGGAAATCGAAGGGGATCTGGCCCACCACTGGGAGTGTCTGGGCCCCTGTCACTGGCGCTTCTATCTGCGCCCGGCGGTGCGCTTTCACCACGGCCGCGAGCTGGTGGTGGAGGATGTGATGGAGAGTCTGCTGGCCCTGCGGGATCGCCCGCTGTTCGCCCATCTGGATCGGCTGGAGAGCCCTTGGCCGCGCACGCTGGATCTCTATCTCGACAGCCCGGATCCCTGGCTGCCCCACCTGCTGGCGGAGCCGGTGGCGACCATTTTGCCACGGGAGCTCAAGGGGGAGGCGGGCTTTGCCCTGCAACCGGTGGGCACAGGCCCATACCGGGTGGCCGCCAACGATCCCCTGCATCTTTGCCTTGCGGCGTTTGACGACTACTTCGGCCTGCGCGCCCTGCTCGACGAGATCGATATCTGGATGCTGCCTGAGCTTGCGGAGCGACTGGAGACCCACCTGCAGCTGGGGCGCGACAGCCCTGAGCTCGGTACCATGCGCGGCGAATCGGAGCTGGAGTCGGGCTGCTACTTCCTGCTGCAGGACGATCGTTCCGGATCCTTGCAGGATCCCTCGCTGCGCCAGTGGCTCGGCCAGCTGCTCAATCCGGTAGCCCTGATGGGGCGGGTCGCCCCCGAGTTGCAACGGGGCTGGACCAGCGCCCTCGGTCTGCTGCCCCACTGGCGCGAAGCACTGCCCGCGCCCTTGCCCACACCGGCGCAGTTGCCGACGACCTTGGTGCTGGCCTGTTTCAACCAGCATCTGGAGTTCAACGAGTGCGCCAACGCCATGAGCAGCCTGCTGGCCGAACAGGGGATCCGGCTCGAGGTGCGCACCCTCGATTACGGTCGTTGGGTGAGTGGCGAGGATGAAGACGTGGATCTCTGGCTCGGCACCCTCAACCTCGAACATGCCGGCCCCTTTGCCCCCTACGCCTGGTTGCAGGGCACCCCGTTGCTGCGCAAGGTGTGGAGCAGTCAGCATGAGTTGTGGCAAGGGTTGATGCAGTGGCGCGCCAGCGGTGAGGAGCCTGGCCCCCGCGCCCTGCTGGCAACTGTGCAGCAGCAGAGCTGGTTTGTGCCGCTGTTCCACCACTGGCTGGAGCTGGAGAGCAGGGTCGGCGTGCACGGGGTGCGGATGACGGCGCTCGGCTGGTTCGATTTTCGCAGCGCCTGGTTGCGGCCGGAACTGGCTGTCAGCACTTGGGATAAGACGGGGAGGCTTGAGTCCTGATGCGGGGCGCGTTAGCCTGATCGCGGTTCAATGACAAGGAGTCAACCCATGCTGGAAATGCAGATCCAACCCCGCTTTCAGGAGACGGATGCCCTCGGCCATATCAACAATACGGTGCCGGCGGTCTGGTTCGAATCGGCGCGGGATCCCCTGTTCCGGATCTTTTCCCCCGATCTGGATGTGCATAACTGGCATCTGATCATCGCGGGCTATACGGTGCAGTTCAAACGGGAGCTGTTCTACGGCCAGCCGGTCACCATCAAGACCGGCGTGCGCCGCATCGGCACCAGCTCATTTACGGTCTGGCAGGAGGCCTGGCAGGGCGGCGAACTGGCCGTCACCGCCGAAACGACCCTGATCCATTTTGACTACCGGACCCGCCAATCCCTGCCCCTGAGCGATGTTCACCGGGAAGGGCTGCGGGCCTGGCTGACAGAGAGTTAACCACGGGCCGGATGGCCCATCACAGGAGTGTTATGTACAACTCAATGCGCAACACAGCGATCGCGCTGACCCTGGGATTCTGCTCCCTCCCTTCTCTGGCCGCTTCTCTCGCCGAGCAGTTTACCCTGATGGAGAAGGGGGCCGAGAGCGCCCTCGATATCCGTCAATTCAGCCATGACGGCGTCGATATCAAGGCCTGGATCGATGGCGCCCCCGTCATCATCGCCGTGCCCATCATGAACGAGCTGGGCAAGCTGGAAGGGGAGAGCCGCTACTACTTCAAGGGCGGCAAGCTGTTCGGGGTCAAAGAGCCCGCCGCCCAGTTCGCTTTTGACGACAGCGGCAAGCTGACCCAATGGCTGGACGAGAAGGGCCAGCCCGCCGAGTTTGTCAGCAAGATGAGCATGCAGCAGCGTCAGGAGTGGCTCACCAAGCGGGCCGCCGAGCTGAGCAAGCTGTTCGCGCCGAGCGCGGCCGAGCAGAGGGCGGCCAAGGGTGGCGTCAAGCTGAAGGGGGCGGATCTCGCTCACTGGCTCTGCAACGGCAAACTGATGGATCTTGCCCATGGCGACAAGGTGATCTTCGAGCAGGATAAGCTGAAGATTGGCGAGCAGGGGATCGAGGGGGAGGTCTCCCTGCGTCAGGATAAGGGGTGGCAGGAGTTGAGCCTCAAGTGCGAGGTGCAGGGCACTCAGGTGACCCGCCTCACCTGGCAATCTTTACCGGCAACCAACAAGCCGCAATAAGTGCACCACAGCAAGGGGCCCATCGTGGGCCCCTTGTCATTGGCTCATTGTTCCCCCAGCTTGAGCCGGGTGAGCGCCTCGACCCGGCGCCACTGTCCGGGTTCGAACCAGCGGGCCAGCAGCTCCTGTTGCTGTTCGGCCCGGGCCTCGTTCGGCAGTTGCCTGAGTTCGGCCAGAAAGCCGCTGAGCTGCTCCTCGAACCCTTGCCGGTTCTGCTCCAGCTGGCGCATCCGATCCACCGCTTCCGGCCCCCCCGTCTCCAGCAGCAGGGCATCCCGTTTGGCTGGCTCCATCTGTGCCAGCTCTTGCAACTCTTCAAGCAGGCGGCTGTTGGCCTCAGCCTCGCGAAACCAGCCCGGTTGCTCCGCCAGCCAGAGATCCAGCTCGCTGGCCAGCTGCGACTTGTCGCTGTCTCTTGCTTCCGCCAGCGCCCTGCGGCGCAGGGTCAGCTGCTCCATCAGTCGATCCTCGGCAAACAGCTGGGCCTGCTCGGCCGGGGTAAAGCTCTGCTGGCGCAGCTGCTCCCGCTCGTCAAACAGGATCTGCAAGCTGGCGAGGGAGATTTCGGTGGGCACCGTCAGGCTGCTCTGGGCGGAGACAAAGGTGCGATAGCGCGCCTGCAGGGCATCGGCGGCCTCCTGCTCGGGATCGTGCGGGTGGCTCTGTGCATGCTGATTGGTTTGAGCCTGTGATGAGTCTGCCGTCGGTGCTGTGGGCCAGAGCAACACCCCGCCAAGCAGCAGGGTGATGGCGCAGGGCACGACGAGCAGGGTGGCGATCTTCATAGTCCCAGCTCCTTGAGACGGTTGGCATGCTGGCGATAGAGGGTGACCGGATCGGTCTCGAACAGATGGTGGATGCCGAATGACTGGTTCACTTCGTCCAGATGGTTCATCCGGTAGTCGGTGCCGATCACCTTGCCGAGGTGACTGCTGCAGACTCCGACCAGCCCGTCATTGGGCTCCTTGAAGAAGGCGCCGGTCAGCGCCAGCGCAGGATCCACCGGATCCAGCAGATTGGTCAGGTTGCCGCGCCCGCTCCAGGAGAAGTAGTAGACGCCGTTGCTGGCCTGCATCGGCCCCTCGCCGCAATAGCGGCTGGGCAGCCCCTCCGGGTAGCGCTGGTTGAACTGGCTGGCCCCCTTGCTAGTGAGGGCATCGAGGGCGGCGACCGGATCTTGCGGCAGCTGGCTCCCGCCCGAGAGCAGCGAAATCATGTCGGAGAGGGCGTGGGCTGCGGCGGCCGCCAGCTTCTCAGCGGCCGAGCCGGGGGCGGCATTGGCCCGTACCAGATCGGCAATCTCGGAGCCGTAGTTGACCCCGCCGACGCTGGTGGCGGAGGCGACCAGCTCGGGGGCGACCGAAGCGACATAGCGGATGGTCGGGCCGCCATGGGAGTGGCCGATCAGGTTGACCTTCTCGGCGCCGGTGGCGGCCAGCAGCAGTTCAATCTGGGCGAGCAACTGCTCCCCCCGCTGCTCGGAGCTGGCGGTAGCAGATACCTGAGCCACGTAGACCTTGGCGCCATCGCGGCTCAGGGCTTGCGGAATGCCGTAGAAGTAATCGACCCCGAGCAGCTTGTCGAAGCCGAACAGGCCGTGCACCAGCACTATGGGGTAGCGGGTCTGGGTGTATCCGCTGGCGTGTGCCAGCATGGGCAGGGTGCAGAGCAGCACCAGAAGCCATCTCTTCATCATCAGCATCCTTGTTGATTCGTGAGGAACAGATTGTGTGGCGTACTCCATGTTCGCCGGTGCCAGTATGGTGGCTGCTGACGGGAGAGGCTGTGAGGGGGATCGCAACTCGGGAGTCAAAAGGGATTCAGGGGGCGGGCAGGGAGGCTGTGCTCCCCGCCCTGCGGCTTATTGCCACGCCACCAAGTGATACTGCTTTTTGCCCCGGCGCAGCAGCAGGTAGCGGCCAAACAGCCGATCAGTGGCACTCAGCTGATCATCTTGCTTGAGCACACCATTGAGGCTGATAGCGCCCGCCGCCAGCAGCTCGCGGGCGATGCGTTTGGAGTTCGCCAGACCGCAGCTGACCAGCAGGCTGACCAGATCCGTCTCGCCGCTGACGGTGCTGCACGGCATGCCATCCTGCGCCAGCTGGGCCAGATCGCTCTCGCCGAGGCGGGCCACATCGCCGCTAAACAGTAACTCGCTGATGCGCTGCACCGCCGCCAGCGCCGCCTTGCCGTGTACCAGCTCGGTCAGCTCGTTCGCCAACACCTGCTGGGCCTGCTTTCGCCCCTGCCGCTTCGCATCTTCCGCCTCCAGTGCATCAATCTCGCTCAGCGGCATAAAGCTGTAGTAGCGCAGGAAGCGGTAGACATCCTCATCTGCGGTGCCGAGCCAGAACTGGTAGAAGGCGTAAGGGGAGGTGAGCGCCGGATCGAGCCAGACCGCGCCCCCTTCGGTCTTGCCAAACTTGGTGCCGTCCGCCTTGGTGATAAGGGGCAGGGTCATGCCGTGCACCTGCGCCTGATGGAGGCGACGGGTCAGATCCATGCCGCTGGTGATATTGCCCCACTGGTCGTTGCCACCAATCTGCAGGGTGCAACCGAGCCGCTGGTGCAGCACCGCAAAGTCGTAGGATTGCAGCAGGGCGTAAGAGAACTCGGTGAACGAGATGCCCTGATCCGGGCGGGCCAGTCGCTGGCGCACCGACTCCCGCGCCAGCATGCCGTTGACCGAGAAGTGCTTGCCGATATCCCGCAGAAAATCGAGGGCGGACATCTGCCCCATCCAGTCGCCATTGTTGACCAGTTGCGGGGCCGACAGGCCATCATCGGCGGGCAGCAGCGCCCTGATTTGGGCCGACAGGCTGGCGACCCAACCCTGCACAGTATCGGCACTGTTGAGGCTGCGCTCGGTCGCCTTGAAGCTGGGATCGCCGATAAGGCCGGTTGCCCCGCCCACCAGTGCCACCGGGGTGTGGCCCGCCAGCTGGAAGCGGCGCAGCATCAAGAGCGGCACCAGATGACCGATATGCAGGCTGCCGGCGGTGGGATCGAACCCGCAATAGACGGTGCGCGAGGTGGCAAGATGATCGGCCAGGGCCGCCGGGTCGGAATTCTGGGCCACAAGGCCGCGCTCGGTCAGCTCATCGAGCAGGTGGGGGTTGATCATGTGTGCTCCAACAACAGGGGAAAAGCCGTCATCCTCGCCGTTCTGGCTGGTGGCGGATATGTCCCCTGAGGGACATTTTTGCCACTCTCGTGCTAGTATTCAGCCATAGCGGAGAATCGCTCCCCGCCACCGGAAACGTGCCACCATGACCCAGCCATTCACCACAGATGCCTTGACCCGCAGCATGACCGAGGTGGTCGATGCCCTGCACAGCTGCGCCTTTGCGGCGGCGCTGGTGCGGCTGATCCAGCAACAGGTGGCGTTTGATTGCGCCCTGCTGCTCGGGGTGGGGCAGCGCCCCGTCTACCTCTACGACAACCTCAATCATCAGCGGGCTCTGCTGTTTGACCGCTACCTCACCAGCCACTTCAGTCAGGATCCCTTTATGCAGGCGCTGGAACAAGGCTTGCCTGCCGGCGTCTGGACCCTGGCGCAGGTCTCCCAAGGGCGGCTCGATCCCGAATATCGCCACCACTTCTATCAGGCCACCGGCTGGCAGGAGGAGGTGGGGCTGATCCTGCCGGTGCGGGACGGACTGACGCTGATGCTGTTTCTGGGGCGACTCGACAAGCGCAGTACCCTCAGCCGTGACGAGCTGGTAAGGCTGGAGCAGCTGTTCCCGCTGGTTCATTCGCTCTGTCGTCAGCAGTGGCAGCAGAGCCAGCCGTTGCTGGCCCAGAGCGCGGCGATGCCAGATAGCATCAGCCTCCGGAGTGCGGTGGAGCAGGCGATGGCGAGTGTCGGGGGGGATTTGCTCACCCGGCGCGAGCGGCAGGTGGCGGAGTTGCTGCTGCAGGGATTGGATACCGAGGCGATTGCCGCGGAGCTCGGGATTGGCAGCGGTACGGTGAAGAATCACCGCAAGCACCTCTACGGCAAGTTGCGGCTCGGTTCGCGGGCAGAGCTGTTCAATCTCTTTCTGAACCACCTCATTACGGCTCCGGTGGAGGCATCGCAGGCGTCATCGGCGGGAGATAGAGAGAGCCCGCCATAGGGCGGGCCGGGGTTACTCGAGGCGCGGGATGGGGGGATTGGTTTCGGGCAGGATACTGAGCAACTGGTAGCGCTTCATCAGCTGCTTGTATTCATCCCCCTGTCTGACCTTGTCCAGCGCCTGTTGCAGGCGGGCAACCTGTTGCTTGTTTGCCCTCAGGTTGAAGGCGAAGCAGTTGTCCTGCTCTTCAATGATCGCGACGGTGACAAAATCCTCGCTGGGAAAACCCAGCTCCTTGGCCTGATGGCGCAGCATCACCTCGTTGCCTGCCACCAGATCGGTGCGTGCCATGATGAGCTGGCGCACCACCTGATCCATGCGCTCCACCGACATCATATTGCTCGGGCTGATCCCACGGTTGAGCAGCAACTGCTCCCCGACATCCGCCTGCATCACACCGATCTGCAGCTTGGCGAGATCCGCTTTGCTGGCCACTTTGGGGGCATCCTGCTTGCGGCCGACCAGCGCGACCCTGGAGTGGCTGATGGGGCAGACCCAGAGGAAGTGGGGATCCCGCTCCTTGGTGTGCGCCGTGGTAAAGAGCACGGCCTCTTGCTGCTGGGTCAGCAGATACCAGCCGCGGGCCCAGGGCAGAAAGTGGATGGGGTGCTCCGGCTCCCCCATTTCGCGCCACATCAGGCGCAGCAACTCGACCGCCAACCCCACAGGCTGACCATTTTTATCCTGGCCATTGAGTGGCATGTTCTGCTCCGAATAGTAGATAAGTGCCGGAGCCGGGAGCGCGATAAACAGGGCGAGAGAAGCGAGAGCAGGGAGCAGACGACGCATGATGCACTCCTTGTGCGGGTAGTTACCTAACAGTCTATGTGGCCTTTTCCATAACGTCATGATCCGGTAGCGGGATAAAAAACAGGCCACCTTGCGGTGGCCTGTCGGTTTATTTGAGCAGGGCTTCCATCTCCGCCTCTGCCTTGGCGCGCGCCTTGGCTTCCGCCGCTCTGGCGGCATCGGCGACGCTCTCTCCGGCCGTATGGGGGGCGGCACTGACGGCCTGTTTGGCTGGCGCGGCAACAGCCTTGGTGGCTTCCTGTGTCACAGTAGCTGCGGCGGTGCTGACTGCCTGTTTGGCTGGCGCGGCAACAGCCTTGGTGGCTTCCTGTGTCACAGTAGCTGCGGCGATGCTGACTGCCTGTTTGGCAGGAACGACAACAGCCTTGGTGGCCTCTTGCGTCGCGGTCGCAGCGGCGCTGCTGACGGCTTGCTTGGCAGGAGCGGCAACGGCCTTGGTGGCTTCTTGCGTCGCGGTCGCAGCTGCGCTGCTGACGGCTTGTTTGGCAGGAACGGCAACGGCCTTGGTCGCTTCCTGCGTCGCGGTCGCAGCTGCGCTGCTGACGGCCTGCTTGGCAGGAGCGGCAACTGCCTTGGTGGCTTCTTGCGTTGCGGTCGCAGCGGTGCTGCTCACCGCCTGTTTGGCGGGTGCAGTGACTGCGGTGGTTGCAGTGCGGGTAAGAGCGGTCGTGCTTTGGCTCACCGCTTGGGTGGCCTGCCCTGTGGCGTTGGCGGCTGCGCCGCTGATGGCCTGGCTGGCGCTGTTGGTCAGCGAGCCGGTGACGCCGCGAGTCACTGTGCCCAGCGCGCTGTCAAGGGAGAAGGGGGAGGCGCCACTCTGACTGGTTGCCGTACCGGTCAGGGCATTAGCCGCCGGGGTGAGCTGGTTGGTGGGGGTCTGCCAGCCCTGCATGGCGGTTGGCCAGGTCGGTGCCGTGCCCGCCAGATTTTCGCCGAAGGTCAGGGTGGTACCATCCCCTTTTTGCAGCAATACAGACATCTGGTTGGTTTGCGAGTTCCACACCATCCCCGCCTGCTTGGCGATATCCGGCACGGGCGCATACTCGGAGACCACATAGAAAAGCGGCCCCTCCTGCTGTAACTTGTCGGCCGTCTTGAGCAACTGCATGGTGCTGTCGTAGTTGGGGCCAAGGATAGCGGTCATCCGATCCTTGATCAGGGGTTGTTCGAACAGATTGACCTCGTTCGGGTCAAAGCCGACCAGCGGCTTGAGCAGGGCCCACATCAGCTGGCTGGTGGGGCTCATCATCAGCAATGGAGCAACGCAGGCGGACAACATCAGGCTCAGGCAGGCAGCCTTGAGCAACGGCATGATACGCATTGGGATAATATCCAAATAACGATTTGATAAATAAGGTTATATTTTGTCAGGACGTGACAAATTCACCGGGAGTTTGCGCGTGGCAGCGAGAGACTGCCCACAGGCGCTGGCAGGCTACCATATTGGTTCCACAATGCCAGCAGGCTGTATGATTATCCGTCAAGTAAACTCGGGGCCGGGTTGATTGCTGGAGTGGGCCTGAGAGTCTGGCGTTCCCCTGCGATGGTGCTGCCAGTGGCCACATGGCAGCAAAACCAGAAGAGGATTTCAAGGGGCCAGTGAGGCTTTTCTTGATCCAGCTAAAGACATGGACGTGATCCCTGTCGCATAATGCAGCTCCTTTCTACTCTTGGCTGGAACCTAAGAAATGGCTCGTCGCTCTTCTAATGCACAACGTCGTCGCAGTAGCTGGTGGTACAAACGCCTGTTGGCAAGGGAGCGGCAAGAGCGCGAAGCGCGTTCCGTCCGGGATTGATAAAGCATTGAAAAACGGAGCGTTTGCTCCGTTTTTTTTCACCTATGAAACTGGCTGAATGGCTCAGTGTGCAGCCCTGTCTGCCGACAATAAATCACTCTGACCGTGCCGGTTGTATGGACTGATGCGATGGATGATGCATGATGGACGTTTCGAGAAGGAGCCTCATATGCAGATTACCATCCGTCATGCCGAATCCGCCGATGCCCCCGCCTTGCGATCTCTATGCCATGCCCAGGCGGGCACTTTGCACTTGCCTATGTCTCCCCTTAGCCAGTGGCAGAAGCGGTTGGAGAGTGACAGCGTGGTGGCACTGGTCGCCGATGTTGACGGCTTGCTGGTAGGCCAGCTCTCGCTGCTGGTTGAGCCCAATCCGAGACGCAAGCATGTGGCCTGTATCGGTATGGGGGTACGGGATGACTGGGCAGGCAAGGGGGTGGGCTCTGCCCTGATGGCTGCGGCGTTGGATCTGGCCGATAACTGGCTCAACCTGCACCGGATTGAGCTGACCGTCTATACCGACAATGAGGCCGCACAGGCGCTCTATCGCAAGTTCGGTTTCACGCAGGAGGGGCTGGCTCGTGACTATGCCTTCCGGCAAGGGCGCTATGTGGATGTGTTCTATATGGCCAGAGTTGCGGGGGGCGTCAGTCGCTAATGGCATGGTCGATTATCAGGCCAGATTGCGCCCGGTGATCCGGGCGCTGGAGCAGAATCCCGAGCTCTGCCTCAGTGAGGCGGCCAGTCTTGCGGCGCTCTCCAGCTATCACTTTCATCGGGTCTTTACCGCCGTCACCGGTGAAACCCCGACCGAGATGCAGCGCCGCCTGCGGTTGGAGCGGGCTGCTCGCTCTCTCTGCTACAGTCGCGACCCGATCACCGAGATTGCCTTCTCGGCCGGTTTTGCCAGCTCACAGGCCTTTGCCAAGGCGTTTCGCAAGCAGTTTGCCATGGCACCGGGGATGTTGCGCCGCCAGCCGTCACTCTTGCAACTGAGCAAGAATGGACACGCGGCTGCCCGGGTCTCTGATTATGCTGAAGGCCGTTCCAGTGAAAGGAGGCTACAGATGAAAACCGAACAGATGGCTGCGCGCACTCTGGCCTATATCCGGGTCACCGGCCCTTACGGCATAGGCTATGAGCCGGTGTGTGACCAGCTCTATCAATGGGCTGTCGGGTTGGGCTTGGCCGAAGGGGAGTGGATCTTCATCTACCACGACAACCCCGAAGTGACGGCTCCCCAGCAGCGCCGCACCGATATTTGCGTCACCGTGCCGGCGGGCACCAGGGGAAGTGGCAATGTGGAGATCCAGCAGCTGGCGGGCGGCCGCTATGGCCAGTCACGTTTTACCGTGACCGACCCGGCCCAGTACCCCGCACTCTGGCAGCAACATATCGGTGAGGTGGTAGCGGCCGGTTTCGAATTTGATGATCGACCCTGTTTCGAGCTCTATCACAGCTTCGATCCGGTGACCAAGGTTGCGGATGTGAGCTTTTGCTCCAGCCTAAAGGGTTAGGGCACAACAAGACGTAAGGGATGGTACAGAGCATCGCGCAGAAATTAGAGAGCCGGACAGTGTCCGGCTCTTTTGCATCTGGCGGTTGGGCGGCGGTTAGCGCTGGAACCCCTTCTGGGCGAACTTGGGGCGGGCGTTCATGATCTGCTCCACCTGTTCGTCGCTCATCTTGCCACGCGACAGCCCCAGCACCTTGTAGGTGAGCAGCGGTCGGGCGGGCAGGGCGATCATCAGGGCGCGGATCTGGTTCTCGTCATCCTTATCTCGGGTCGGCTTGCCGTAGGCATAGGTGAGGACGCCGGCATCCATCAGGTTTTTGACGGCGGGCTCGGTGATCGGCAAGTTTATGACGCTTTTACGCTGTAGCACGAACTCGCGCAGCACCGCCTTTTCGTTGAAGTCGAGGAAGCCGATCATCTGGGCCAGCTGGTCCTGCTGACGGCGCGCCTGCCACTCTTCGCAAGCCCACTCCCAGGCGATCAGGAAGCCCTGACTGCAGAAGTAGGAGATGGCGATCAGCATGCCGACCCCCAGCCAGGCCGCATAATCCGCAGCCCACTGGCTGACGGCCCCTTTCATCAGCCCGGCCGGAAACAGCAAAATGATGCTGCAACAGAGCAACAACCAGACCATCAGCCAATTGAGGCGGCTGAGTTGATAGAAATGTTGGATCCACCGTTTCATTGTTCATCCTTCCCAAACTGTTGTGGATAGTGAACTACCTACAGCAATCGGTGTGCCAACAGCGTAATGGCGCCGGGGAGGGGAGGCTGGCGATACATTTCCTTACAACTTATTGAATGAGTTATCAGTAATTTGCCTTGTGAGGTGACGGTCGAGTTGGTAAAACGTCCCCTCAGTCATTGGGGAGTAGCAACCCGCCCGTATTCCGGGCCGGGCCCATGTCAACACTCTTGGATCCTCGCATCCATGGCATGGGCGGCGATAGGCACTATCGCTCTGCAAGACCTTTGGCCTCGATATGCACGCCAGCCGGGCGAGCCATGTCGGGTCCATCGGTTATTCTGCTCGCCTGGCGGTATCTATTATGTTGATTACCCTGCTGTTATTTCTCGTCTCTGCGGTCACCATCTACCTTGCCTGCGAATACTTCGTTAACGGCATCGAATGGACCGGACACCACTTCAAACTCTCGCAAAGTGCCACTGGTTCGCTGCTGGCTGCACTGGGTACGGCGCTGCCCGAATGCATCGTCACCCTGACCGCCCTGCTGATAGGCAATACAACCGCCCAGCAGGAGATCGGCATCGGCGCCGCCCTCGGCGGGCCGCTGGTGCTGGCCACCATCGGCTATGGTGCGGTCGGTCTCACTCTGCTGCTTTGCATGGGGCGTACCGAGCGCGCCATCAATGGGGAGGTACAGCGCGAGATTGGCCGGGATCAGCGCTGGTTTATGGGAATCTTTCTGGTGGCCACTGTACTGGGTCTGGTCGCCTTTACCGGCAAGAGCTGGCTGGCCCCGCTCTTCCTGCTGGTCTACCTCGTCTATGTAAGGCGCGAGCTGAAGCAGAGCGACAGCCATAAGGTCGAGTTGCCTGAGCCCCTCAAGCTGGCTCCAAATGCCGGGATCCCGCCTCTTGGCAAGGTGCTGCTGCAGACGCTGGCTGCGTTAGTGGTGGTGGCGCTGGCGGCACAGCTGTTTGTCCATCAGCTGGAGAGCATGGGCGAACTGTTTGGCCTCTCGCCGGTGCTGGCGGCCCTGCTGTTGAGTCCGGTGGCGACCGAGATGCCGGAGCTGATGAACGTGCTGATCTGGGTGCGACAGGGCAAGAATCGGCTGGCGCTGGCCAATATCTCCGGGGCCATGATGATCCAGGGCACTATCCCCAAGGCCTTCTGCTTGATCTTCACCCCCTGGTTGCTGGATGGTGCCATGATGGCCTCCTCGCTGGTGACGCTGCTGGCGGTGGGGTTGCTCTGGTGGGGGTTCAGAAAGGGAGTGATGACCGCCGGGCGGTTGGCGCTGGTGGGTCTGCTCTATCTCGGCTTCTGCGGCTGGCTACTGGTGAGCTGAAGCGAGAAGCGCGGATATGAAAAAGCCCCCTTGGGTCAGGGGGCTTTGCTGTCGCGGTTGGTCGCGGCGCTTACAGGGCGGCGATCTCGGCCTGCTGGGCTTCCAGCTTGGTCAGCTGGAGACGGTAATCTTCCAGCTTCTCGCGCTCTTTGGCGATGACCGCTTCCGGCGCCTTGGCGACGAAGGCTTCGTTGCCGAGTTTGCCTTCGATACGGCCGCACTCGCCCACCAGACGGGCAACCTCTTTAGCCAGACGGGCCAGTTCGGCATCCTTGTCGATGAGACCGGCCATCGGGATCATCAGCTCGGTGGCACCGATCAGCTTCTTCACTGACAGCGGGGCGGTTTCACCGTCCGCCAGAACGCGGATGGACTCCAGACGGGCCAGCGACTTGAGGAAGGCCTCGTTGTCAGCGGCGCGCTGGGCATCCTTGGCATCGCACTGGAGCAGCACGTTGAGGGGCACGCTCGGGGCCACGTTCATCTCGGCGCGGATGTTGCGGATACTGACGATGAACTCCTTCACCCACTCCTGATCCGCCATCGCGGCTTCGTCCACCTTGGCGGCGTCGAACTCCGGGAAGGCCTGAATCATGATGGTGTCGGCGTGTACGCCAGCCAGCGGGGCGACCGATTTCCAGATGGTCTCGGTGATGAACGGGATGATCGGGTGCGCCAGACGCAGCAGGGTCTCGAGGACGCTGACGAGGGTGTGGCGGGCAGCGCGTTGATCGGCCTCGGAACCCTTGGTCAGCACTGGCTTAGTCAGCTCCAGATACCAGTCACAGAACTGGTTCCAGATAAATTCGTACAGCACGCCAGCCGCGATATCGAAGCGATAGGTATCGAGGGCGGTGCGGAAGTCACGGATGGCCACTTGCAGCTGGGACTGGATCCAGCGATCTGCCAGACTGAACTGCATCTCGCCACCGGCAAAACCGCAATCCTGATCTTCGGTGTTCATCAGTACATAGCGGGAGGCGTTCCACAACTTGTTGCAGAAGTTGTTGTAGCCATCCAGGCGCTTCATGTCCCAGTTGATGTCACGACCGGTAGAGGCCAGCGCTGCCAGCGTGAAGCGCAGGGCGTCGGTACCGTGGGCATCGATCCCTTCCGGGAATTGCTTGGCGGTACGCTTGGCGATCTTCTCGGCCATCTGCGGCTGCATCATGTTGCCGGTGCGCTTCTCCAGCAGATCTTCCAGCGAGATGCCATCGATCATGTCGAGGGGGTCCAGCACGTTGCCCTTGGACTTGGACATCTTCTGGCCCTCTTCGTCACGGATTAGGCCGGTGATGTAGACGGTCTTGAACGGGACTTGTGGCTGGCCGTTTTCGTCCTTGATGAAGTGCATGGTCATCATGATCATCCGGGCAATCCAGAAGAAGATGATGTCGAAGCCGCTCATCAGCACGTCGGTCGGGTGGAAGGTCTTGAGCGCCTCTGTGTTGTTCGGCCAGCCCAGGGTGGAGAAGGTCCACAGGGCGGAGCTGAACCAGGTGTCGAGCACATCTTCGTCCTGACGCAGGGTAGTCACGGACGGGATGCTGTGCTTTGCGCGCACTTCATCTTCGCTGCGGCCCACGTAGACGTTGCCGGCGTCGTCATACCATGCAGGGATGCGGTGACCCCACCACAGCTGACGGGAGACGCACCAGTCCTGAATGTCGCGCATCCAGGAGAAGTACATGTTTTCGTACTGCTTTGGCACGAACTGGATGCGGCCATCTTCCACCGCCTCGATGGCGGTCTTGGCCATCGGTGCCACGCGTACGTACCACTGGTCGGTCAGCATCGGCTCGATGGGCACGCCACCGCGATCGCCGTAAGGCTGCTGCAGCACGTGATCCTTGATCTCGGCCAAGAGGCCCAGCTCGTCCAGCTTGGCGACGATGGCCTTGCGGGCGGCGAAGCGCTCCATCCCGGCGAATTCGGTCGGCAGGGCGGCGTCATAGGCGGTGCTGGGGTTGCCGTTGCTGTCGACCACTTCGGCCTCGGCACGCACGTGGGCGTCCAGGGTGAAGATGTTGATCATTGGCAGGTTGTGGCGCTTGCCCACTTCGTTGTCGTTGAAGTCGTGGGCCGGGGTGATCTTCACGCAGCCGGTGCCCTTCTCCATGTCGGCGTGTTCGTCGGCAACGATGGGGATCAGACGATTCACCAGCGGCAGCAGAATGTGCTGACCGATCAGCGCCTTGTAGCGCGGGTCTTCCGGGTTTACCGCGACGGCGGTATCACCCAGCATGGTCTCCGGACGGGTGGTGGCGACGATCAGGTGATCCTGGCCTTCGGCAGTCTTGGCGCCGTTGGCCAGCGGGTAGCGAAGGTGCCACATGTGGCCCTTGATCTCGCGGTTCTCCACTTCCAGATCGGAGATGGCGGTGTTGAGTTTCGGATCCCAGTTCACCAGACGCTTGCCGCGGTACATCAGGCCATCTTCGTAAAGACGGACGAACACTTCCTGCACGGCGGCGGAGAGCCCCTCATCCATGGTGAAGCGCTCGCGCTCCCAATCCACGGAGTCGCCCAGACGGCGCATCTGGCGGGTGATGGTGCCACCGGACTCTTCTTTCCACTGCCAAATCTTGTCGATGAAGGCATCACGGCCGTAATCGTGGCGAGTCTTGCCCTCTTCTGCGGCGATCTTGCGCTCAACCACCATCTGGGTGGCGATACCGGCATGGTCGGTACCTGCCTGCCACAGGGTGTTTTTGCCCTGCATGCGGTTGTAGCGGATCAGGGTATCCATCAGGGTTTGCTGGAAGGCGTGACCCATGTGCAGGCTGCCGGTGACGTTCGGCGGCGGGATCATGATGCAGAAGGAGTCTTTGCTGGTGTCGCCGTGGGGCTTGAAGTAACCCTGGGCTTCCCAGTGCTGGTAGAGCGCCTGTTCGATGGCGTTGTGATTAAAAGTCTTTTCCATGGTCTCGCCGTAATCTGGATGGATGGAGTCTGGTGTTGATTCTTTATGGATCAATTGGTTGCAGTCAGGGCTGCGCCGGATCCGGTGCGGCAAGGACGGGCTGATCCCTCATTTCGAGGGTATGGCCTGCCTGGCGATAGTGCTTGTAGCGCTCGCGGGCTTGCTGCTTTTGTGTTTCGTCAGTGGGGACAAAATCTACCACTTGAGCGAAGTGTCCTGCAAACAAAGGTGTCGCAGTGGCCAGATTGATGAGGCGGGCGTAGCGCCGTTTCGGTGGCTGATAGCCGATCTCCACCGGGGCCATGCCGCTTTCGCCTTGCAGCTGGTGCGGCACGAAGCGCTCCGGCGGCAGTTGCCACAACAGCTCGTCCAGGCGCAGGGCCTGGGCCTCATCGTTGCAGAAGAGGTAGATATGGCCCGCGCCCCACGACTCGGCCGCAAGAGTGCAGGCCAGTCGCTCGACCGCAGAGGCCTGCGCGTCATCCTGTTCGCTCATCAGGTAAAAGGTCACTTGGCTCATCAGGTTGATCCCGTTTTGCGGTGACGGAGTGTTGACCGCCTCATGAGGCTGACGGGGCGTTTCCCGTCCGCAACTCACTGATTCAAGAATGAAACAAGGAAGAGGCGGGCCTCTTCCTTGTGGTTCAGGGTAACGCCAACCCTTCCGATGCAGCCATCGGCAGGGGCCGGAGAGTTACTCTTTCTCTTCGATATCCACGCCAGCCCGGTTCAGCAGGAACTGGGTCAGCAGGGGCACCGGACGACCGGTGGAGCCTTTATCCTTGCCACTCTTCCAAGCTGTCCCGGCGATATCCAGGTGGGCCCAGTTGTACTTCTTGGTGAAGCGTGACAGGAAGGCCGCCGCGGTGATGGTACCGGCAGGACGACCGCCGATGTTGGCCATGTCGGCGAACGGGCTGTCGATCTGCTCCTGATACTCGTCGAACAGCGGCAGACGCCAGGCGCGATCACCCGCCTGCTCGGAGGCGTTGAGCAGCTCGTGGGCCAGCGGGTTGTGGTTGGCCAGCAGACCCGAGGTGTGGTGGCCCAGCGCGATGACGCAGGCACCGGTCAGGGTCGCCACGTCGATGACGGTTTCCGGATCGAAGCGGTCCACATAGGTCAGCGCATCACACAGTACCAGACGACCTTCCGCATCGGTGTTGAGCACTTCGATGGTTTGGCCGGACATGGAGGTGAGGATGTCACCTGGGCGATAGGCGTTGCCACCCGGCATGTTTTCGCAGCCTGCCAGCACGCCGATGACGTTGATCGGCAGTTGCAGCTGGGCCAGCGCATGCATGGTACCGAGCACGGAGGCGGCGCCACCCATGTCGTACTTCATCTCGTCCATGCCGTCGGCCGGCTTGATGGAGATGCCGCCGGAGTCAAATGTCAGACCCTTGCCGACCAGCACGATGGGCTTGGCATCCGGATGACCCTTGTATTCGATGATGGCCATCATGGCTTCGTTGTCGGAGCCGCGGGCCACCGCCAGATAGGAGTTCATGCCGAGCTCGGCCATCTCCTGCTCGCCCACCACCTTGGTGGTGATGTTGTCGTAGGCATCGGCCAGACGACGGGCCTGGGAGGCCAGATAGGCCGGGTTGCAGACGTTGGGCGGCATGTTCGCCACGTCGCGGCAGACCCGCACACCCTTGGCCACGGCCAGACCGTGAGCGATGGCTTTTTCACCAATGGTCAGTTCCCGACGCGTCGGCACGTTGAATACCAGCTTGCGCAGCGGGCGACGTGGCTCGGCCTTGTTGGTCTTGAACTGATCGAAGCTGTAGAGGCCCGCCTTGGTGGTTTCTACCGCCTGGCGCACCTTCCAATAGGTATCCCGACCCTTGACGTGCAGCTCGGTGAGGAAGCAGACCGCTTCCATGGAGCCGGTTTCGTTCAGGGTGGTGATGGTCTTGTTGATGATCTGCTTGTACTGGCGTTCGTCGAGTTCCCGCTCCTTGCCGCATCCGACCAGCAGTACGCGCTCGCTGAGCACGCCCGGTACTTGATGCAGCAGCAGCATCTGGCCTGGTTTCCCTTCCAGGTCGCCACGGCGCAGCAGCGAACTGATATAGCCATCGCTGATCTTGTCCAGTTGTTCGGCAACCGGAGAGAGGCGACGAGGCTCAAATACGCCGACTACGACGCAGGCGCTCCGTTGCTTCTCTGGACTGCCACTCTTTACACTGAACTCCATGGAATCTCCTACATCCTAAAGACAAAAGGCACCTTTTATTGAATAATGCGGTGCTTGTTGGGGTATCAGAGGCGGAGCGAACAGCCACAGGCTCCGCAGTTCAAACTGGTAAAAATCCAATATACGGCCCTATTTTTCAGGCATTCGACTAAAAACACAAGTTTACTTGGGAATGACTGTGATCGTTTTCCGATATTTGTTCAGGGAAACCCTGAAAACCCAGCTGGCAGTGTTATTCGTATTGCTGCTTATCTTTGTCAGCCAACAATTTATCAAGATCATCGGTGATGCCGCCGATGGCGAGGTGCCGACACGTCTGGTCTCCACCCTGCTGCTGCTCAACTTGCCCAATATGGCGTTGTTGATGCTGCCTATCAGTCTCTTTTTAGCCATTTTGTTTGCCCATGGTCGCCTCTACGCCGAAAGCGAGATGACGGTGATGCATGCGGTCGGCTTCAGCCACCGTTTCGTGATGCGCAGCGCCATGTTGCTGGCCTTGCTGACGGCGGTGGTCGCGGCGTTCAACACCGGCTGGATCGCCCCGCAAGCCAAGGAGCGCGAGTATCAGGTGATCGACGAGTTCAAGTCGGATCCGGGTATCTCCTTCCTTCAGGCGGGCCGCTTTATGGAGCTCGACAAGGGGCGTCTGGTTGCCTATATCCAGGATTTGAACGACAACGGCTCGAAGCTGCAGAAGATCTTCATCTTGCAGCGGGCCGAAGGCAGCAACCCCCCTTCGGTGGTGGTGGCCAGCGAAGGGGTGGTGACGATCGATGAGAATGGTCTGCAGTGGCTGACTCTGAAGGATGGTTCCCGCTATGAAGGCAACTTCTCCGGCAAGCAGTTCCAGATCTCCGATTTTCGCGAGTATGGTCTGGTGATCCGTCAGCAGGAGATGGAGCGCTCCAACCGCAAGGCGGCGGCCAAACCCACCATGGAGCTGCTGGGTACCCAGGAAAACGACATGATGGGTGAATTGCAATGGCGTATCTCGCTGCCCCTCTCCATTCCGGTGCTCACCCTGTTGGTAGTTCCGCTGGCGCGGGTCAATCCCCGTCAGGGGCGCTACGCCAAGCTGTTGCCGGCCATCATGCTCTATCTCTCCTACTTCCTGCTGCTCAGCGCCGCCCGTTCGGCCATCGACAGCGGTCGGCTGCCCTACTGGCCGGGGATGTTCCTGGTGCCGCTCGGTTATCTGCTGTTTATTGGTCTGCCCCTCAATTTGCAGGGCACCAGCTGGTGGAACGGGGTAAAGAGCAAATATTTCATAAACAAATCAAAATGATGAAGCCACATAGGAACTACCGCTGATGTTTGGCATTCTCGATAGATATATCGGCAGGGTCATTTTTATGTCGATCCTGCTGTGTGAGCTCACGCTCGTTGGTCTTGCTGCGCTCATCAAGTATGTGGAACAGCTCAAGTCTGTCGGAGAGGGCAACTACGACATGCTCAATGCTCTCTACTATGTGTTGCTCTCCATGCCCAAGGAGGCGGTGCTCTTCTTCCCGCTGGCGGCACTGCTGGGCGGTCTGATCGGTCTGGGCCAGCTGGCGACCAGCTCCGAGCTGGTGGTGATGCAGGCGGCGGGCCGCTCCAAGATCAGTATTGTAATGGCGGCGCTCAAAACCGCGATCCCGCTGATGATCCTGGTAGGACTGATGGGGGAGTATGTGGCCCCTGTCGCCAAACGGATGGCGGATGATATCCGTGCCGGTGCCATGTCGGAAGGGCGGCTTACCGTCTCGGCCTACGGGGTGTGGGCACGGGATGGCAACAACTTCGTTAATATCAACGGGGTGCGCAACGATGGTGCCCTGACCGGCATCACCCTCTATCGTTTCACCCCCGAGCGCAAGCTGATCGACGTGGTGCAGGCACGGGAGGGGGTATTTGAAAGGCATCACTGGCTGCTCAAGCAGACGCAGGTTACCCGCTTCGACGACCCAGCTCAGATCCGCAGTGAAGAGCACGACAAGATGGAGTGGAGCTCGGAGCTGACGCCCAAGCAGCTGGGGGTGGTGAGTATCGACCCCGAGAATCTCTCGGTCTCCGGTCTGCTCGACTACATCGGTTACCTGGACGCCAACAAGCAGGATGCCGGTCGCTACAAGCTGGAGATGTGGCGCAAACTGCTGTCACCGCTCTCGGTGGTGGCGATGATCCTGCTGGCCTCTTCTTTCATCTTCGGCCCGTTGCGTTCGGTGAGCATGGGGGCGCGGATGCTGATGGGGATCATGACCGGTTTCGCCGTCTATGTGAGTGATCGGGTGTTTGGCCCCATCAGTCTGGTCTATGCGGTACCGCCCATTCTGGCGGCTGTCGCGCCCAGCCTGCTGTTTGGCGGCATCTCCTTCTACATCCTCAGCCGCAAGCAGTAATTCACACGTGGTAATACAAAGAGGGCACCTGCTGGTGCCCTCTTTCGTTATTGCATTGATCCGGTATTACTTGTTCAACAATTCCAGATTGGCCTCTTTGCTCAGCACAATCACTTCGCATTCGGCCCAGATATCCTGGAACGCCCGTGGGCGCTTGCGGTTGAACAGGCACATCAGGTTGCCCAGACCAAAGGCGGCAGTGGCGAGACGGATCAGCGCCTGGGTAATACGGATATGGCTGCCATCTTCGTTCTGAATGCGCAGCCGCCAGGCGCGCATGCCGACGGTCTGGCCAGCGCGGGTCCAGAACCAGGTGTAGAAACCGCAGATGACGAAGGCGAGCCACAGGGTGTAGATCAGGCTCAGGGGGTGGCGGGTCAGCAACCAGACGGTATCTTCACCCGCCGGTACGCTGGCCATGCCGGTGACCAGCAGCAGCTTGGCGACCCCCATGCCGATAAAGCCGGCGATGATCAGCAGCGAAGTCACCACCAGCGCATCATAGATCAGGGCGCCGAGGCGACGCAGCAGACCTGCTGACGGGTATGGCTGAGTGGCGGGAGAGGGGGATTTTTGTTGGACTTTTTTAGGCTTGGCCATCGTTTTTATTCCATTAAGATGATGGCGGCATTCTATGTAACTGGCCCCGCATCAGCAAGGCGTTGAATAAATGAACAAACGGGAGTGTTCAATCGAAAAACACCTTGCATGGCATCGCGCCATTCGTATAATCCCTCGCAGTTGCCCGGGTGGCGAAATCGGTAGACGCAGCGGATTCAAAATCCGCCGGTGAATAACCGTGTCGGTTCGAGTCCGACCCCGGGCACCATTATTAAACCCTGTTTGGTCAACAGGTTAACGTAGCTGATGCGGCGTTATGTCTCCTGAGTACTGCGGTTGAAAACCAAAACTTCGTGCAATTTCGTGCAAAGGGTTTCAACCATGGCAAACATTCAAAAAATCACCGGTAAGCGTGGCAGTAGCTATCGCGTCCAGTTCATGAAAAATGGCCGTCGTATCGGTCAAACCTTCAAAACCAAAAAAGCAGCCGAAGCCTTTATGGCACAGCTCATTGTTTACGATGACATGGCCGATGCTTTGACGCACTCCAGCCTTTCCACAATCCTAATTGATTCCGCAATAACGGCATTTCTCGATCAGTACAAAGGCCGTGATCGTTCCATCATCCAACGTCTTGGTTGGTGGGCTGAGCACCTCCAGGGGAAGCCTGTCGGTAAGGTCACGCGCCAACACATCAAGGCTGCCCTAGATGTGCTGACAAAGCGCAAGAAGTCCCCGGCTACACTTAATCGCTACAAGGCGGCTATTTCCAGCTTGTTCGAGTGGTTTAACGAGCAGCACAATACCAAACACAATCCTGCCCGCGAAGTTCGCCAGAAGGCTGAAAACAATGGCAGCACCCGTTTCTTATCTGATGATGAGCTGTCCCGCCTGCTGAAAGCTGCAAGTGCCAGTAAGTGGGAACGCTTGCATCTGCTTATCCACATGGCTATCGCTACCGGCGCTCGTAGGAGTGAGCTGATCAATCTGAAATGGTCAGATCTCGATTTTCAGCGTAAGACGGCGGTCCTGGAGCACACGAAGAATAGTTCGAAGCGTGTTTTGACGCTGACAACAGCTGTTATCCAAGAGTTAATGCCGTTTCGTCAGGTGGGCGATGCTTATCTGTTCCCCCACACTTCTGAGCTGCATGGTCCGTTTGAGCATTTCGATCATCACTGGAAAGCATGCCTTATCGAGGCCGCAATCACCGACTTCCGATTCCACGATTTGCGCCATACCTGCGCCTCCTTGCTTGCCATGAATGGCGCAACCCTGTTGGAGATTGCCAACCACTTGGGACATAAAACTCTTGCGATGGTTATGCGGTACGCCCACCTGTGTTTGTCACATAAGGCAGCCCTGACTGAGCGAGTTTTTGGCAATATTGTGGGTACTCAAAAATGAATAATGAAAATATGAAGCATCTTTCCCAGAAAGTATTGAAAGGTCGTTTATTGTACGGCCATGACCTTAGGGAAGATAACCTACTGCAGTATGAGAGCTGCATGTATAAGAATATAAGGGTTCGTGCAGTACGTTCTAACTTCGACAGCTTGCTCGCAGAAGGTAAAGAACTACCTGACTGGATGAAGGCACTCCACACCAATCGAGCTAGCCGAGGCCTTCATGGGCCGACATATAGCAAGCGTGAGATATGCCCACGAGTGATTGCCATGGTACAGGTCATAGAGGAGCGCTTTGGAAGGATTAATGGGCGTCGCAATAGAAAGCTTCGGAGTGACATAGCTGCGCACCTTGGGTGTACACCACAAACGGTGAGTAACTATCTTCGCAGAAACGGGTATGAAATCGCCATTTTCGTTTTCTATTTTAGGTATGAATATCCCGAAAAGAACACGAGGAGCAACCCTAAAGCTGATCTTTGTGAAATGCTTAACATCCTCACAACACTAGTAGAAACACCCTTTAAGAAGATCTTTGATAAATTTGACCCAGTAGTTGTTACCTTCTTCTATAGTTTTCATCCGTCGGCTGAGCAGCGTATAAGTGCGCCTCGTTCGCGCAAGCTACAAATTACTCAGAGAAATAAAGAGAAGGATGATCGCGGCCGAACCCTCTTGGACGACCTTAAGTCCGAACAGTTAGAGTTAATGTCTAGAATGGAGTCTCTTAGTAGGCGAATATCACAAGCGGAAGAGCTTCTGCTGGGAAGTTGTTCCGAATAGTAAGTCACTGCATGGAAACCATGAAGCAGAAGAGGCGCCAGTTGCGCCTCATTAACCATATGTATTCCAACCCCAGTTCAACACAGAAGAAGCGGTAACTCCTCAAGGGGGATGAGCTCCGGTGTGTCACCAAAACTCTCGAAAAGTCCCTAACTATTCACCAGAACTATCTTTGATGGCATCAATTCCATGGGAATAGGGTAATCCGTTTTCCAAATAGCCTTTGCATGCATCGTTCTCGGCTCAGCAGACCTTATCCATAGCAATGCAGGGTCACAGTGTTCACTAGAAACATTAGCCGGGAGCAGATGGATTGAATAACCGGGTCATTGCTCATCGCAACCGTAGCTACAGTCTATTGCATGTGGACTCAGCAGCGCTGGCGCGTATTACTTTCGATGAGACGGTTTCTGAACGGTCACCAGTATCCTTCCAACTCAGCACCCCGTGACAGTACAAATTTGTGGGATGGCTAAGTTCGACCTGAAATATGCAAAAACAACAAATTTCATTTTTTTGCGAATGGCTAGCTGGATTGTTGCAATCTGCGTTTGACCAAAACCGCAGTGACTCAAGACAACAAATTTAGGGGGTTAGATGACTAATCGCGAACTTATTGGCATGACGCAGAACCTAGATAACTGGGTTCCGATGAGCCAGCTACCGAACATCTATAAGCAATTTGGCTATTCGACATTGAAGACGCTTTTCTGGAAACGCGCCGAACGCCCCGGCTTGGAAAGGTGCAGCCGTCTGGTGGGGAAGCGTCTGTATGTCAATGTGCCGTTATTCGGCCTGTGGCTGGCGGGTCAATTACCTGAACAGCAGTAGGTGATGGATGACCAAACCCACTGAAACTCAAGCACAGCGCGGCCCCCGTGCCAATGGCGTGCAGAATGTCGTGCAAATGGCGCCCTTCACCAAGTTTTCGGACCTCAAGAGTTTGGGCACCATCGTTATCCATACTGGGCACCAAGCAGACCCGAACGCCGAGAACCGCGAAATCTGGCAGCGTACCAATAATGTCTCCATCCAATCCGCCGACCCCATCACCGGAGAGCAGGAACCAGTCCAGAGCCTCTACGTGAGCAATAAGCAATTGGAGGAAGGCGGCAAGTTGTATCAGATGGCTGATGGTGACATGACGACCAAGTTAATCATTCATGTTCGCGGTTCCCTCCCAGTCCAGAAGCTGCAACGGCTGGCCTCCGAGCTGCGCAAGCAGGCACCCAATGCCGCCATCTATCGCGGGCGCAATGGTGACACAGCCGAACCTTGGGACAATTTGGTGAATGCCGTGCTGGCT
Organism: Aeromonas sp. 603079; assembly: GCF_049172135.1. Taxonomy (NCBI): domain Bacteria; kingdom Pseudomonadati; phylum Pseudomonadota; class Gammaproteobacteria; order Aeromonadales; family Aeromonadaceae; genus Aeromonas; species Aeromonas sp. 603079. The sequence continues at coordinate 63,282 of NZ_JAAKPX010000004.1, forward strand.
GCTAATGATGAGGCCCATCAACCCGAGTCATTCCCGTTGGTTGCTGGTTATGCCGGGTTTGATCGGCAATCGGCGTATTTGATCAAGGGGCTGCTGCCCGCTGAGAGCATGTGTTCCATCTACGGCCCGTCCGGCTCGTACAAGTCGTTTGCTGCCGTGTCGCTGGCGTGCCATGTTGCGACCGGCAAGGAGTGGGATGGCCGCCGTGTGGAGGAGGGCGCTGTGCTCTATATCGCTGGTGAGGGTGGCCCAGGTGTGTCACGGCGCATCCGCGCTTGGTGCGACCAGTACAACCGTGGTCAGGATGTGTTCAACTTCTACCGCATTGATATGCCGGTATTCATGGCTGATGGTGCCCAGATCGCCCGCCTGAATGCTGCCGTTAATCAGGTGAAGGAGGCTACCGGTCAGCCCGTGCGGCTCATTGTGGTTGATACAGTTGCTCGCTGCTTTGGTGGTGCCGACGAGAACAGGGCTGCGGATATGGGGGCCTTCATCAACGGTTGCGACACAATCAAGGCGCTGACCAAGGCCGTTATTCTTCTGGTTCACCACACCGGTAAGAACGAGGACAACGGCGCTCGCGGCTCCAGCGCGTTTCGTGCTGCCCTGGATGCTGAATTTCTTCTCAAGCGTGAAGTGACAGACGCCCAAGCGTTCACCTTGCTGTGCACCAAGATGAAGGACGGCGACGAGCCCGGCCGCCGTGCATACGACCTGCGTACCCGTGTCGTTTGCTATGACGACGACAACGACGAGGTAACGAGCTTGGTGGTTATTGCTGATAGTCGCGACCCGGCAGACCCTGATGAACTGGAGGGCGCTGGCAACGTGACCATGAACCACAAGGCGCTGTTTCAAGTCATCCGTACGGCGTGCGAAAAGCAGGAAGGGCCAGTCAAGCGGGCAACCATCGTCAAGCAGATGAGGGCTGCGGGCACTTGGCACGAAGCCAACGGCTGGCGCTGGTTCAAGAAGCTGAACGATGAGGGAGTTATCGGTGTCAACGTCAAAGAAAAGACAGTCTGGGTGATGAGGGGCGCCGAGGACTAAAAGTGATGGAGAGGTGATGGTCATCACTGAAAACAACCAGACACCATCACTTTTCTTGCTTATACGAAAAAAGTGATGGTGAAGGGGGTAGATTGACCTGAAACCCGCGCGGTTACTGGGATAAGGCAGCTATCACTTGGTCTGCTTTTTCAGGGGGTAGTGATGGTGAGTAAAAGTGATGACCTAGTGATGGCGAAGTGCAGCTATTGCGCGACAAGGCGCTGTCCTAGGAAAAATTCGAGAAGGAGATCTGGAAGCAGGCAAAGCCCGCTCAAAGTATCATGGTCAAAGGTCCCCCGGGGCCTTTTTCGTTTTTGCACACGTTTTTCCCCGCTGCTGGCCGCAATGCCTTGCTCTGAGTAGCCTCGCGCCAGATGCGTAATCCACTGTTCCAGCAAAGGAGGGTTGGCTGATTTATTTCCGCACATCCTAGCAATAATGAGCGTCTTCCCCCTGTAGGGCTGGAACCGGTCTCCCCCCATCGTAAATACTGGTCGCCTATGACCTATTCCTCTATGCATACAACAGATTCCCCAAACTGGCACAGTATCGAACTCGCGTACAGTGCTGGCCGCCAAAGTGTGCGCCAAATAGCGATAGAGCACGGCATTTCACATACCGCCATTAACAAGCGGGCCAAGACGCACAAATGGTCAAGAGTCATAACACACGTTAACGCTACCTTATCTTCAGGTATGCCTACGGCCCCTATCATGGGCTCTGAACGCGTGGATTCTACAACTCAAGTTATGATCCCAGTTTTTACTCCTCAGGTTTCCACTGTGGAAACCAATACGTCGAATCCCAAGACGGTAACAAGAGGTCGTCGGAGTGCATTCACAAACGAGTTGGGTGAGGCTATATGCAGCGCCATTGCTGATGGAGTGAGTCTACGCGCAGTGCTTGCGCGTCCAGGCATGCCGTCCAAATCCATGGTGATGCGCTGGTTGGCTGATGAACGCTATATAGAATTTAGGGACCAGTACGCGTGTGCGCGCGAGGATCTGGCCGACAAACTGGCCGACGAGATCCTCCAGATTGCTGATGACGGCAGTAAGGACACCTTCCTCGACGCCAACGGGAACGTAAAAGTTAACCATGATGTGATTGCTCGTGCCCGCCTGCAGATCGATGCTCGTAAATGGCTGGCCTCGAAGCTGGCTCCCAAGAAGTACGGCGATAGGGGCCAGCGAGAAAATTCGGGCGTTAGCCACGGGAGCATGCAGGTGAAATCGACAGTCACGTTTGTGCATCCACCCAACTGGGACGAAGATAGCGAGGTTGATTAGGATGACTGATTTTGCAAGATCGCATGAAAGCCCCAAAGCCATCGTGACAATCTCGTTCGGGACGAAGGGGTCGGAGGTTCGAATCCTCTCACACCGACCACATTCAACAAGGGCTTAGCTTCGGCTAGGCCCTTGTGCTTTTCCGGTCCCCCAGTTCTGTGGGGCATTTTTCGATACTCCTTTTCTCGTCCTTCATCTAAGGCCCATCTTAAGTGGCTTATTCCGGACGGCTTCCTTCCTCAGTGCCAGTGCAATAGAGTCGGTCCAGCTCAAGTTTTGGACTCATCCCTCTCCCGAACACACTATATCCATGAGAACATCTGGCAGGGTCCTCTCTTGCCAGGGAGCGCCCCATGTTGCCCATCAGCAAATGAGTTCGCGTAAGTGCATTGGATAGGAAACAGATTAAATGCAATTTGTCCCCCATGGTCCCGATATTCCTGATTCACTCTTGCAGACGCAGGAGGAGGGGAGAGTGGTTTTTTTCTGTGGCGCAGGCATTTCCTACCCCGCAGGCCTACCTGGCTTCAAAGGGTTGGTAGAGCAGATCTATCAGCAAAATGGGACAAACCGCTCTGAGATTGAGCATGAGGCCTTCAAACGCGGGCAGTACGACGCCACATTGGATCTGCTCGAACGGCGCTTGCCGGGGCAGCGTCTGGCAGTCCGTCGCGCATTGGCACAGGCTCTGAAGCCAAAGCTCCGTCGCAAGGGGGCCACCGACACGCAGGCAGCACTGTTGCGTCTTGCACGTAACCGCGAGGGAACACTTCGGTTGGTCACCACCAACTTTGACCGCATCTTTCATGTGGCAGCCAAACGCACGGGCCAAGCGTTCCAGGCTTACACCGCCCCGATGCTACCGATCCCAAAGAACAGCCGTTGGAATGGACTGGTCTATCTGCATGGCCTGTTACCCGAGAAGGCAGACGACACTGCGCTGAACCGTCTGGTAGTTACCAGTGGTGACTTCGGTTTGGCCTACCTCACTGAGCGCTGGGCGGCTCGATTCGTGAGCGAATTGTTCCGCAACTATGTGGTTTGCTTCGTGGGCTACAGCATCAACGACCCGGTGCTGCGTTACATGATGGATGCGCTGGCTGCCGACCGAATGCTAGGTGAAAGCACGCCGCAGGTCTGGGCACTGGGTGATTGTGAGCCGGGGCAGGAGCACCGTAAAACCATCGAGTGGGAGGCCAAAGGCGTCACACCCATCCTCTACAATGTACAACCCGGCAGCTACGATCATTCAGCTTTGCATCAGACTCTTCTGGCTTGGGCGAACACTTATCGCGATGGTGTGCAAGGTAAAGAAGCCATCGTTGTTAAGCATGCTCTGGCACGACCGCAAGGCAGCACAAAACAAGACAACTTCGTCGGCCGGATGTTGTGGGCCTTGTCGGATAAATCCGGTCTGCCGGCTAAGCGCTTTGCCGACTTCAATCCCACTCCGTCGCTCGATTGGCTATTGGAGGCCTTGGTGGACGAGCGTTTCAAACAAACTGATCTAACCCGCTTCCATGTTCCCCCTCACGAAGAGGTAGACGGCAAACTGAGCTTTAGCCTTATCCGTCGGCCTGCCCCATATGACCTCGCCCCGCAGATGCTGCTGACATCAGGTAGAATTAAAGGTAGCCAATGGGATACTTTGATGTTCCATCTGGCCCGCTGGCTCACGCGCCATCTGGATGACCCACGGTTGGTTATTTGGATTGCAGAACACGGTGGGATCTTACACAACAACTGGTCGTGGCTGATCGAACAAGAACTGGAACGCTTTGCCTCCCTAGAGCAGGAGGGCAAGACTGCTGAGTTAGATGAAATACGCCAGCAATCCCCTAACGCTATCCCAAGTCCCCTGATGCGTACCTTATGGCGACTACTGCTTAGCGAAAGAGTGAAATCAAACCACCATGGCCCCGATCTTTATCGTTGGATAAAGCGGCTGAAATGGGAGGGGGTGACAACCACATTACGCTTGGAATTGCGTAAACTACTCGCTCCCTTGGTGACTTTGAAGAGGCCGCTTCACCGGGAGGATGGCAATACAAGTACAGGTAAGCCTGTCCGTCTCAAGCAGTTGGTGGACTGGGAACTGGTGCTGGCTACCGATCATGTGCGATCGACCTCCTATTACTTTACTGGTGAGCACTGGAAATCTGCTTTGCCAGCATTGCTTGATGACTTACAGCAATTGTTGCTCGATGCCCTAGACCTACTGCGAGAGCTCGGTGAAGCCGATGATCGCCACGACCGGTCACATTGGGATCTACCGTCCATCCTGCCACATCGTCAAAACCGGAAGTTCCGCGATTGGGTAAGCTTGATTGAATTGCTGCGCGATGCTTGGCTGTCGGTTTACAACAGTAACAGTCAACGAGCGACACAGATCGCTCATTCTTGGTTCGAATTGCCCTATCCAACCTTCAAAAGAATGGCTTTATTTGGAGCCTGCAAAGATGGTTCTATCTCCCCCGAACACTGGGTAGATTGGTTACTGGCCGATGATGCTTGGTGGTTGTGGGCAATTGAAACGAGACGAGAAGTACTCAGGCTGTTCGTTTTGCAGGGGCATAACTTGGCAGGGATACAGCAGGAACGTTTGGAGGTGGCCATCATGGCTGGGCCTTTACGCGAAATGTATCCAGACACTCTCGAACCAGAGCAGTGGCAAGGTAAAGTTTCCCGCTCTATTTGGTTACATCTTGCCAAACTTAAATTATCTGGTCTTACTTTGGGGGCTACAGCTGAGGCTCAATTAACTGAGTTGTCTGCTTCTTTCCCACAATGGAGGCTGGCGGATAATGAGCGTGACGAGTTCTCAATCTGGATGAGTGGTACCGGTGATCCAGACTATGAGGAGAGCCGTGATATCGATATTGCGCCTAGCAAGCGGCAAGATCTTGTACCGTGGTTGACTAAACCTCTACAGCTGGATCAGAGGCCACTTTATGAAGATACATGGCGCTATGTTTGCCTGAAACATCCACTAAATAGCTTGTTTGCCCTAGTCGACTTAGCTGAACAGAGACATTGGCTTACCGAGCGTTGGGGGGATGCACTGAATGCTTGGAGCAGTGGGAGGAGAGTTCAGCGTTTGTGGCGCATTGCAGCCCCGTATGTACAAAACTTGCCCGATGCCGTCATCCAGGACATCAGCCATTCGTTGACGTGGTGGATGCAATCAGCATCCAAGTCGATCAACATTCACGAAAGTATTCTGCTGAGCCTTTGCAGACGAGTGTTGGCGCTGCCATTGAAAGCTGGCACCGAAATGACGGTCAATGGTGAGCCGATTGACCAACCTGTTACAGAGGCAATTAACCATCCTGTAGGACACATCACGCAAGCGCTGATCAACTTGTGGTTCCAGCAAAATCAGAACGACAATGATTTGCTTCCTGCTGACATCGAACCCCTGTTTACGCAAATTTGCGATGTGCAGGTCAGTCGGTTCCGACATGGCCGGGTGATACTGGGTTCACGCCTAATCACATTTTTTCGGGTGGACAGGCCTTGGACCGAACAATACCTGCTTCCACTGTTTAGTTGGAACGATCCAGTGGAGGCAAGAGCTGTTTGGGAAGGCTTTCTCTGGTCCCCCCGCCTATACCAACCCTTGTTGACTGCCTTCAAGGCACAGTTTTTAGAAAGCGCAAATTACTACACCGAGCTTGGCGAGCATCGCCAGCAATTTGCAGCATTTCTGACGTACGCCGCATTGGGGCCAACGGAGGGGTATACAGTACAAGAGTTTCGCACCGCGATTAGTGCACTGCCGCCAGAAGGGCTGGAGGAAGCCGCACAGGCACTATCGCAAGCGTTGGAAGGTGCCGCTGATCAGAGAGAGGATTACTGGAGAAACCGCGTCAAGCCGTTTTGGCAAGATATCTGGCCAAAATCTCGAGACTTGGCAACCCCTAGAATCGCCGAATCCTTAGTTCGACTGGTTATTGCTGCGCGAGGCGAATTCCCCGCAGCCTTGGGCGCTGTAAAGGACTGGCTGAAACCGATTGAACATCCGCACTGCGTTCTCTATGAGCTGCACGAATCAGGCTTGTGTAAACGGTTCCCGGCTGAAGTATTGCTGCTGCTGAATGCGGTGATTGCCAGCCAGCTGTGGGGGAGTGAGGAGTTTAGTCAATGCTTGGGCGAGATTGTGAAGGTCGATCCACAGCTATTGCAAGATGCCCGTTACCTACGACTCGAAGAATATTCGCGGATGTGAACTATAAAAACGGCATCTAGTACGTCCCGAATGCATGAATGGGGGCTTATGGTAAACCCAAGCCCCTCTATGCTATCCACTCAACTGAAGTGGACCATAACGTGTACCTTTTGAGCCATATAATCAGCCCTTCAAAAATATGGCTCAAATCTGTGGTTTTTATTGTGAGCCACAACTACATTTAGAGCCATAGATAATGAGCCAGGAATAGGAGCATATCGTGGCAGTCATCGGGTATCTCAGGGTTAGTACGGGCGAGCAGAGCGTTGGTGCTCAACGGCACAGCATTGAACAAACGCACAATGTTGAAACCTGGTTTACGGACGAGGGGGTATCGGGAGGAGTGAAGGCACTGCAGCGCCCTGGCTTTGCCGAGTTGTTCAAGTTCATACGCAAGGGAGACACGCTGATCGTTCCTGCGGTAGACCGTCTTGGGCGCAATACCATCGACGTGTTAAATACGGTTGAGGCACTTCAAGGCAAGGGCGTTTCAATCATCAGTTTGCGGGAAGGGTTTGATCTGTCAACGCCGATTGGCAAAGCCATGCTGACCATGTTGGCCGCTGTTGCAGAATTGGAACGTTCAAACATCAAGCTCCGGCAGATGGCTGGGATTGCCAAGGCGAAGGCGGAAGGTAAGGCGCTGGGGCGGGAGAAGACAATTGACGATGCTGCCGTTGCCATCTGGCGCAAAGAGAATTCAGCGAGCATCAAGCTGACAGCTGAACACTTTGGGATCTCGCCGGCCAGTGTGAAACGAGCTTGTCGGCCTCAAAGGCTAACTGCTTTACAGACTGGAGCGGTATCGCGAGATATGGGGGTTTAGGAAGATAGTGTTGTATGATCTTGGTCATATTGCCTGTGGATAACTTAGTTTTAAGAAATGTCGAGTTGCACTATGTCAACACCAACGGTACTATTTACATCGAAATAGTTGCGCTAAAATTGCGTAAAAAAGGGGCCTAAGCCCCTGTAGATTAAATGACGATTAACTTGATAATCTCACTGTGTTCGGCGCCTGGCAGCATATGAACCCAGAGAAATTTCAAGATAGCCTCAATCGCTATCGTCAGTCCAACTTCAATCAGTTTTCCAATCAGCCACTTCATGGACTTCTGTGAAGTGGCTTTGTTTTTGTCGTCTTTCCGACTGTCATTGCCATCGTCGAGCATGCTGCCCTCCTTTTGTTGGCGTTGATAAATCTTGCTTGCGAAACCAAGGTTTTTTGCATTGTTGATGTCATATAACTTCCTTTCTCTTAGTGTTTATAGGTTTCATGAACCTTACAGACCAAGTACAGCATGTAGAGCGTTTTCTTAAAAAAAAACACCACATATAGTGGTTGCTTTGCTCGTAACTTTCTTCTTGATGCATATATTAGGCACAAAAAACCTAACTTATTTCTTGATCCAGAACAGGTTTTTGGATGAGTGAGACAGTGCCGACCAATCTAAAACATGTTCATAACCTATTTAAAAATAAAACTTTTTTTAAAAAATCACAGAAAGGACCCAAAGGGGGCTTTTTGGCCCGGTGTGAGTTAACTCATATTATCGACTTGGAGGAATTAAAAATCCTCTTGGGGGATTTCCGCACTTCAACTGCCTACAGCTTGCCGTCACGACATTAAGAATTCGATCTGCCCATGTTGTATAACTCGGCTTTACATCGGCACCCATAGCATTACGCCGCTGGCATAACCATATGCCTTCGTTCCTCTACTGTGCACACATTACTTGGTTCACCATTCTCCCAACTGCTTAAGTCTATTGATACCTGAGGTCCCAACATCAATAAGTCGACTCACTGTAGATGTGTGAGGCGACTATACACCCGCTACATTGATATAGAGTGGGATAAGGGGGGACTCAATGGACAGCAAATGGAAGTGGCCGGCGATGAAGGTCGCTAGGTGGGCGTTCAAACATGGTGAGTTTTTCGACCTTTACGATGTGTCCTATCTGCTTGGGATACCGACAAGCGATGCAGGAAAAGTGGTGCTTTATCTGCGGTCATTACGTTGTATTGAAAAACAGGCTGAGACTCGGTGTTGTAAGCCAGAGCCTGGGCGAATGGCCTGCCGTAGGGTATTTCTCAAGGTGATTTGTATACATCAGCGCCCATTGTTGATGCAGGAAAATAAGTAACCAGAACCAAAGTGTGAGTCGGTTCAGTTCTGCTCGAGCTTGTTAGGTGTCTAGGGAACTGGGGCGATTCAAGGGAGCTGGGGGCGATTCATTCTTTTGACATTCTTCGCGCACTCTTCATGTGACTCCATTTATGTATAATCTTGGCCTGAATCACCCCTATTAGCACAATACTCACGATGAATGTTCAGAGTGAGCTCGAAATTTGTCGGCGCTCCCCCGCAAATAGCGCCCATGGTTAACCAGAAGGAATTGATAATGGCTTTCAAGACTCCACTGACCGGCTCATCTGTACCAGAAACACCAGACAAGCTTTTTCGAGAGCTTACACGCCGTAAGTTTCCTGATGTACTGCCACACCAAGCAACCATGATGCAAGCTTACACAGCAAAAGCTATTGCGATTCCTGATGTTGCACTTCAATTACCCACGGGGAGCGGTAAGACACTAGTAGGACTGCTGATTGCAGAATGGCGGCGTCGTAAGTTCAAAGAGCGGGTTGTTTATCTGTGCCCTACTAAACAACTTGTGTATCAAGTCGCTGAACAGGCGAATGAGAAGTACGGGTTGTCCGTGGCCACTTTCGTTGGTAAACAGAGGCATTTCTCACCGACTGACAAAACAGATTACCTCCAGGCCGAAAAAATCGCGATAACCACCTATTCCAGTCTGTTCAATACCAATCCCTTTTTCGACCAAGCAGATGTCATACTCGTTGACGATGCCCATTCCAGTGAAAACTACATTGCTTCTCACTGGACATTGCGCATAGGCAGACTTGATGAAAAATACAAAGCACTTCATCAGGCATTGTGTAATGTGCTTGCCCCGCACTTGACTCCCACAGACCTGTCGCGGCTGCGAGGCATATGGGAAGATATGGGGGATCGTTCTTGGGTAGAGAAACTCGCTACCCCCACTCTGACTCAGCTCTCTCCACAGATCGTAGAGATATTAGATGCTCACACGCGAGATACCGATCTTGCCTACCCTTGGTCACTGATTCGAGATCATTTGGACTCCTGCCATATTTATCTTTCTTCCCTAGAGATCCTGATCCGACCACTTTTACCTCCGACGTTCTCACATCCCGCGTTTGAGAATGCTAAGCAACGCATTTACATGTCGGCAACACTTGGGGCTGGTGGTGACCTAGAACGTTTGACAGGGAGAAAATCAATCACACGTCTCCCAGCTCCTGATGGTTGGGACACTCAAGGTGTTGGTCGTCGTTTTTTCATCTTTCCAGGAATGTCGCTCACGCTCGATCAGACCGTAGAATTAAGAAAGGAATTGATGCAGCGAGCTGGCCGAAGCGTCGTTCTTGTTCCCAGCGATAAGGATGCAGAAGCAATCACTACAGAGATTGGTCATAATCTCAAATATCCTGTTTTTCACGCGACTGACATTGAAGAATCGAAAGCTGACTTTGTCGGCAAGCAGCAAGCGGTAGCTGTCGTTGCTAACCGTTATGACGGGATTGATTTTGCAGGTGATGAATGCCGATTACTCTTCATTGAGGGTTTGCCCAAGGCTATGAACTCCCAAGAGCGGTTCATCATGACCCGGATGGCTGCGAATATCCTCTACAATGAACGAATTCAGACCCGTGTAGTACAGGCTATTGGCCGTTGCACTCGATCGTTGGAAGACTACTCTGCAGTAGTAGTATCAGGCGAGGAACTGCCCGATTACCTAGCCGACCTTCGCCGCCGACCTTTCTTTCACCCTGAGCTTCAAGCCGAGCTAACCTTTGGAGCTCACCAATCAAAAGACACCACTCTTTCCGACTTGGTGGAGAACTTCGAGATCTTTCTAGAAAACGATCGCAACTGGGAAAGTGTCAATCGACAAATTCTTGATGAGCGAGATCGAACTCAGCAGCAATTCCAGCCGTCAATTAAGGAACTTGAAAAAGCGGTTGGGGCCGAGATCGACTACCAGACAGCCCTATGGCGACATGATTACTATAATGCTATAGCGGCTGCTGAGAGGGTTCTGGGAACATTGAAAGCTCCAGACCTGCGAGGTTATCGAGCGCTGTGGAATTATCTAGCAGGTTCTGCATGCCATCTAGCGGCGCAGGAAGGCAACGAAAGCATGGCGGCAAAGGCAAGACAATACTATCGAGATGCTCACAAGTGCGCTCCCAGTATCCCTTGGCTAACAACATTTGCTCGCAGGGAGGTTGGAGATACAGTAACTGTTCAAAAGGACGACATCGCGTTGCAACGCCAGGTGGAGCGCCTAGGTGCTGAACTTACTCGTCTAGGCGCTACTCATGATCGTGATTTTGCAGAGATTGAGCTGTCGATTCTCGAAGGACTACAACGGCCTGAGACCTTCGAGCGTGCACAAAAGGACCTTGGGACAATACTAGGTTTCAATGCTGGTAAAGTCGAAAGTGAAGGCTCTCCAGATCCTTGGTGGATCTCTGACTCCCGATGCATAGTTTTTGAGGACTATGTGAACACAACAAATGGCACCCTGTGTGTAGCCAAGGTACGACAAGCTACATCCCATCCAGGCTGGATGAGGGCAAATGTGGCAGAGTCGTCAGAGTGCGAATTTCTGACGGTATTGGTCACACCTACAACCAAGATTAGTTCGGCTGCCACTGTCCACGCTTCGGGGCTCCTCTACTGGGGTCTCGAAGATTTTCGCTCCTTCGCCATACATGCTTTACAGGTTGTACGACAGCTTCGGACGACATTTTTCGAGCAAGGTGACTTGGTCTGGCAAGCTGAGGCTGCGGAGTTGCTCAAACAACAAGGGCTGGATTTTGCCTCTATCTGTCAGCGTGTGATGGCTAACCCGGTCGTGGAATGTATGCAACCGGTCTAACACCTAAAGGACTGAGCGCTCACTATTGGATTTTTTTGTATTGCATTACAGTACATCAGCTATCAATTTGCTTAAGAGTTTTGGGGCTCTTGATTAAGTAACCAACTGATCAACTCACAGATATGCAGACTACACTTGTGCGTCAGGGTGAAGTTAGCCTATCTAAAAACCCAAAAGGCTCGCATCGCTGCGAGCCTTTTCTCATCTAGTGCCGGTCAAGTCTTCCCTATATGTTTATGTGAGAGCAGCAAGGCCCAGCGCTGGCGGATCAGCATGACCGACGGCAGCCCATTTGTGGTGGCCGATGTCACTTATGCGTCGGGGATGATGTTAGCCCACTTCAAAAATGAATAAGGCTCTCATCACTGAGAGCCTTGCTATACATGGTGCCGACAAGGGGAATCGAACTCCTGACCTTCGCATTACGAAGGAGAGCGGCCTGACTAACCATCAAACTCATAGTGAATCGCCCCGGGTTGCTAAGCATCCAATCCATGGCTGTGAGTCACGAATTTAACTTAGAAGGGCGACGTTGGCCAATGCAGTCGGACGATACTCATCGAATACCTTGTCAGGTTGTCTGAACCTGAGACATTTCCGAGGCCGCCAGTTGAGCAATGCTCCGCTCGTCTAACCTCCTCGTCCGTGCTCTCTCGCTGGTCTGTTCACTTTGGGATGAACACGTGTTTGGCCTTTGATTTGATATGCAGGGACTCTGATTCGAGCCTCTGTTTTGCCTCCCGTTTTCGTGCAATTTCGTGTAATTCAGTGCAAACCACCAGAAACTGTACGCAACCAAGAATAACCCAATCACCTTGAATCAATGGGTTATAACTGCCACAGTTATACCTCAACCGTTGTTTCGGGATTCAAAATCCGCCGGTGAATAACCGTGTCGGTTCGAGTCCGACCCCGGGCACCATCAAATTCATGACAAAAGGCCATCAGCAATGATGGCCTTTTGTTTTTTGGCGTTCCTGCGCATTGGTGGGTTGCTGCTGAGCAGGCAGTACTTCCAGTTACCTCTTGGTATCCCTTCTCTTTTCCCGCTATCCGTTATTTCATTTCCTTGATATAGCCGCTGACGGCATCACCGCCAGCGGCCTGTCTCTATTGCGGTTTTTTCCAAACCTTGCTGCATCAGAACATGGTTGCCGCACTATCCCAGCAGGGCAAACAGCAGGGTACCGAGGCTGCCTGCGAGCGTCAGCGCGATGATGGCTCTGGGTGTGCCGTGCAGCTTGGTCCACATAAATAGGCTGGTGAGGGCGAGCAGCAGCAGGGCCAGGGCGGCGATATCGCCAAACAGCTGCCAGCCGAGGCCGGTGCCTATGCCGCGGTGCAGCCGGTTGAGGCTGGCGGCAAAGTTGGCCAGTTGCAGGTCGGTACGTACCAGCAGGGTACCCTCAACATAGCTGGCGGCCACGCTCTGGCTGAGGGTGACACCGCGCATCTCCCACTTGGCGGGCAGGGTGAGCGGGCCGTTCGGGGTGGGCAGGGTCTGGGCCGGGGTGATCATGGTTCGCCCGTCGGCAAAGGTATCGGGATAGCGCTGTTGCAGCAGGCTTTTCAGCTGCTCCGGGCTGGCGAGCGGCGCCTCCAGCACTATCTCTTCACTCGATTTGTCGGTGTGGGGGCCGGGGATGGGCAACACGGCACGGTGTTGCAGCCAGAGACCGGTGATGCCGTACATCAGCATCAGGGCGAGGGTAAAAAAACCGGCCCAGGCATGGAGGCGGCGTACCCATTTGTTGTTGTGAAGGGGAACTCTTCTGCGTTTCATCGTGGTTGCTTCATAAAAAAACTGGCCAGCAAGGGCTGGCCAGTCGGGGTGGTTGTCACAGAGATCAGAAGCGGTAGGTACCGGTCAGACTCAGCTGACGGGGTGTGCCCGGCATGATCTGGTTGGCACTGGTGGCGCTGACGAAGTACTCGTGGTCGGTCAGGTTTTCGGCGCTCAGCTCGGCTTCCCACTGTTGCCAGCGATAACCGACGCGCGCATCGAAGCGGGCGTAACCGGGCAGTGTGGTGGTGTTGGCGTTGTCGGCGAAGCGATCGCCCACCGCCGTTACGCCGGTTTCACCGAACCAGCCCTGCTCGCCACTCTTGTAGCCGAGATAGAGCTGGCCATTCTGACGGGAGACGTTCATCGGGCGCTTGCCCTGCAGATCCGCATCCGCCTTGACCTGCTCGGCATCCTGAATAGCGAAGCCGCCACGCAGGTAGATCTCTTCGGTCAGCTCGGCGCGCGCGCTCAGCTCGACACCCTCGGTGCGCTGCAGGCCGGTGAGGATCACCTTGGTGGGATCCAGCGGATCCTTGGTGCGCTTGTTGTACATCTCCAGTCGATAGAGGGAGAGGGTGGTCGCCAGCTTGCCGTTCAGCCAGTCACTCTTCACGCCACCTTCGTAGAGGCGGGTGTGCTGGGGTTCCAGCCCGTTGTTCTTGTCGCCCGGGGTGATGCCGATCAGCTCGCCGCCCACCGGGGTGAAGGTCTTGCTGTAGGAGGTATAGAAGGCGTGATCCTCGAGGGGATTCCACACCAGACCGAGGCGCGGGCTCAGGCTGTTGACCGAGACGCTCTCCTCCTTGTTGAGGTCGTAGCGGCGACTGGTGACGGTGAAGTCGTCACGGCGCAGCCCGCCAACCAGATGCCAGTCACCCAGGCTGAGCTGATCCTGCAGATAGAGGCCATTGCCGCGCACCTTGTGTTTGGCGTCGCTGGAGAGCTTCATGGCGCCATTGTAGGTAGGCAGTGAGCCCGGGTCGTAGAGGTTGCCGGACGGGATGGCGGTGGCGTTCTGGTAGAGCTTGGGTGTGCGCTCCTGCCAGTTCTGCTCGAAGCCGACCAGCAGGCGATGTTCCACCGGGCCGGTCTGGAACAGACCTTCGGCCTCGGTGTTGCTGATCAGGTTCTTCGCTTTGAGATCCTGCTGCCAGCGGGAGCGGGTCACCTGATCCCCTTTGACGCTGGTGACATAGGTGTTGTCAAACTGGCTGTCGAGGGTGGAGTAACCGAGCTGCTGGCGCAACTGCCACTGATCGTTGATATCCCAGGAGAGGCGTGAGCGGGTGGATTGTGCCACGTCATCGATGAAGTCGCGGCTGGTATCGCTGTAGACATACTCTCGCGGCACATCGGCCGGACGGCCATTGACCCCGGGAATGCCGCGATCCGGGGTGCGGTCATGTTCGTTGCGCTCGTACTGCACCAGCCAGTTGAGGTTGTCGCTGATCTCCCAGTTGGCGGTGGGGGCCAGCAGGGTGCGCTTGCTCTTCACGTCGTTGCGGAAGCTATCTTTGTCCTCTTGCGCCATGTTGAGGCGCAGTTGCACCTGCTCACTCGCCTCGCCATTGAGGTCGGCGGCCAGTCGCTGACTGTCAAAGCTGCCGACCCGGGCGGTGACGCTGGACTCCTGCCCTTTCTGTGGCTTCTTACTGATCCGGTTGACGATGCCCCCCGTGCTGCCACGGCCGTAGAGCACGGCAGCCGGGCCCTTGAGCACTTCCACCCGCTCGATGTTGCCGAGATCCCGGGTGTACTGCATGTCGTCGCGGAACCCGTCGAGATAGAAGTCGTTGCTGGCGCTGAAGCCGCGGATATTGACCCCATCGAAGCGGGTATCACCGCTGGCGTTGACCCCGGGAATGCCGCTCAGGGCTTCACTCAGCGTTGGTTGGCCGAAGGCGGTCAGCTCGCTGACCTTGACGCTGTCGATGGTCTGGGGAACCAGCTTGGCTGGTGTATTGGTACGGGTTGCGGTGGCAACTTCCTGATGCTGGGATCGTTTGCCAACCACAGTCATGGTTTCATCGGCGGCCTGGGCAGTGAAGCCGGTGCCCAACAGTGCCAGCGAGACCAGCGTTCTGCGAAAGTGAGGGTGCTGCATATTCAATATTGACTCTTTGGATGTCGACCTGACGGCTCGAACATATTGATTTAATTATAATTAGCCTGACCCGCAAAAGCGGGATGCCAATGATATTGATTTTCATTTGTCTGGCAAGGTGAAAATGGAGAGGAGTATTGGAGGCGGGTTGTGCGGTTGGGGGAGCTCGGCTGAAAAGCAGAGCCATTGCAGCAAACCGCGAGAACGAAGAGAGGGAAAAAGGGCGTAGCGGAAGAGAAAGAGACGAAACGTGAAGAGGTATCTGGCCCGATAGGACGGGCCGGATATCGGACTCAGTGGGTGCGCAGCAGTCGGCGGGCGAGGGGCAGGGCCGCCAGCAGGCGATAGGCCAGCAGAGACGCTCCCAGCAGCAGCGGTACCTTGGCGATCTCCCACAGGATGGATGCGCCCTGCGGGCCGAACACGAAGAGCCAGACCACCAGCATCATGTGCAGGCAGTAGATCCCGAGCACTTTGGGTGCCTGGCGCTCAAGCCAGCTGCCCTTGCCCCACTCGGGGTTGGCCAGCAGCAGGCCAAACAGGCCGATAGCCCAGGGAAGGGAGCCAAGCAGGAAGTCGTGGCGGGTGAGCGGCACTGCGGCAAAGTGCTGCAGCGCCCAGGCTTCACAGCCATAGAGCGTCACCCCAGCCAGCAGCAGTTGCCAGCCGGTGCGGGCATCGGGCTGCCACTGACGCTGGCGCAGCAGGGCACCAAGCGCCACAAACAGCAGGGAGAAGAAGGGGCCGTTACGGGTGAGCAGTGGCCACTCGGCGCCCAGCAGCGGCTTGGCATAGGAGCCCCCCAGCAGCGCCAGCAGGTAGAGGCCAAGACCCAGCCAGAGGGCGAGCGCTGGTCTGCCAAGGCGGTAGCAGAGTGCCAGCAGGGTCACCGCCATGATCAGGGCTGGCAGGAACCAGAGGTGGATCATGCCGCCCACCAGCCAGCCATTGAGGGGGTCGCCGAGCTGGAATTGCCACTGCCCGCGCAGGGAGGCCAGATAGCCTTGCTGCACGGCAGCAAGCGGATTGAACGGCACTAGCAGGTAGACCAGACTCCACACCAGCCAGAGCATCAGCAAGGGGCGGCAGTAGCGCCAGGCCACGGTCAGCGGCGCTTCGCGACTCAGCCTTGGCTGCAGAAAGTAACCGGCACAGAGGAAAAACAGCGGCACGGCAAAGCGGCATAACTGGTTGATTGTGCCGCTCAGCCAGAGCCAGGATCCGCTTCCCCACAGGGCGGGATTGAACGGATTGGCGAAGGGGGATACGTGAATGGTCATCACGGCCAGAATGGCCAGTACCCGCCCGCACTCGATACTGGAAATACGCATGGTGGCTCGTCGCTACAGGGGTTGTGATGGCACGCTAAAATTCTTGCCGAAAACTTACAACCAATTGATTCTATTAGTGTGAATCACGCTGTTGAGTAGTTACGTTTTGTAACGGGATGGCGGAAGGTGTTACCTGTAACGGGAGCAAGCTCCCGTTTTTAGGCGCGCTCATGCAGATAAAAAAAGCGAGGCGGGCGCCTCGCTTGGTTGGGGATCTCGAGCTTACTGGTGAGTTAGCATGTTGTTCTGGTTGGCTGCCAGGGTGGTTCTGCCCGAGCTCTCCAGCCAGGTTTTGATCCGCTTGGCGTCGGCGACCCGATCGTTGGTGGTCTCGGCATTGAGCAGCACCATGATCACCGGCTCACGATTGACCTTGGTGCCCAGCACCAGACAGCGGCCCGCTTCGCGGATATAGCCGGTCTTGGAGAGGGTGAACTCCCATTGCCCTTCGCGGATCAGCCGGTTGGAGTTGAGGTAGTGCAGCTGGCGCTTGTTGGTGCGCACATAGCTCTGCTCGTCGGTGGAGTACTGGCGGATCAGCGGATAGGAGGCGGCTGCGGCGGCGAGCTTGGCGAGATCCTGCGCGGTGGAGACATTGCGCGGGTTGAGCCCGGTGCTGTCGGCGTAGCGGGTATTCCACATCCCCAGCATGCGGGCCTTGGCATTCATCGCCTCGACGAAGGCGCGCTGGCCGCCGGGATAGTGGCGGGCCAGCGCCGAGGCGGCGCGGTTTTCAGAGGACATCAGGGCGATATGGAGCATTTCGGCGCGGCTGAGCCTGGAACCGATGGCCAGGCGCGAGCCGGTTCCCTTGATGCGGTCGATGTCGGCATTGGTCACGGTGAGCATTTCGTTGAGGCGCAGGTTGGCATCCAGCACTACCAGCGCCGTCATCAGCTTGGTGAGTGAGGCGATGGGCATGACCCGGTTGCCGTTGCGCTCGGAGATCACCTCGCCGGTTCTGTGGTTGGCCACCACGAAAGCGGCCGAGCTGAGGTTGGGCACATCCCGTCGCTCGAGAAAGCCGCTGCTGCTCTTGCTGCTGGCGGAAAAGGGGTTGGCATGGGCACTGTCCATAGTGGCCGGCAGCATTACTGCGCCAAGCAACAGGGGAAGGAGGGAACGCATCATCATGATCAGCTCTACCGGACGAAATACAGGGATATCTCGCTAAGTTATATGTCGTGAACTGGCGCTTCACAATCATTCTCACCTTGATATTGATAATTTACGGCGTTGAGCGCGCTCTGATGGCGAGGAGAGCGTAAAAGAGGTCTCCATGGAGTCTTTTTTTTGCATTGAAACTATGGGCTGGCCGTGATGGCGAGCGGAAGCCGGCGCTAAAAAAATCGGGACCAGAACGGTCCCGATTGGCATGGAGCATTGCTTATCGTTTAGTGGGCATCTTCCTGCTTTATCTTGAAGCGCATGGCGATCACCACGAACAGCAGCGGGCCAATGATGGTCCAGACGCCGGTGGAGATATCGCCGGAGATAAAGGGGGCGACCACGGTAAAGACGTTGCCGAAGGCGACCAGGATCAGGCTGATGATGGTAGCCAGCAGCACGGAACCCGCGCTCTTGAAGAAGATCAGGTCCTTGCCCAGCGCCGGGTTGTTGCGATAGCGATACCAGGCGTAGATGAGGAACATGTAGGGCAGGGTCATGCCGACGTTGGTCATGGTGATGATCAGCTCATAGAGGGCGGCGGCCCCTTCCGGGTTGATCAGGGTAAAGATGGACTTGGCGGCAATGAACAGACAGACCACCCAGGCTTGCACCTTGAGGGCTTCAATCCGCACGCCATTCTCGTTCTCGCGTTGGAAACGCTCCGGCCAGAAGTAACTCGGGGTGCCGGTGATGAACTGGCGCAGTGGCGCGTAGGAGAGGGCGATAAAGGCACCCAGATAGCTCAGGAACATGCCAAGGCCAGCAAAGCGCATGAATAGCTGCCCCAGCCACTCGCCACCGAGATGGCGCCCCAGCTCCAGCATGATGATGAAGAGGGCGGAGAGAGAGGTGATCCCCTCGGCCGGGAAGTCGCTCCAGCGCATGATTGAGCCGACCGCCAGAAAGCCGATGATGTAGCAGAGCACGATGAAGGCGCCGGAGAGGAAGATGCCGCGCTTGAGGTCGCGCTCCGGATCTTCCAGCTCGTCAGCCACCCCGGCCATCGCCTCGACCCCGCCGTAGGCGAAGATGGCGAACACCATAAAGCCGAGGAAGGGGATGATGTCGTTGAAAGCGGCATTGGGAGAAGCCGTCAGCGATGCCTGGGTGAAGGGTTCCTGCAGAGTCATGCCGCTCACTGCGAAGGTGAAGACGCCACCGACCAGCAGCAACACGTTGAGTGCCACCACGGAGAGACCGCCGATGGCCGCCACTTTGGCGAAGCGGGCGCTACCCAGGGTGATGAGCTTGGTGACGGTGGCAACCAGCGCGATGGCGACCACTCCCAGAATAAAGGGGCCGAAGTCGATGCCGGTACCCAGGGTGACCGGGATGACGGTGATGTCGCGGCCAAACAGCATGAAGGAGAGGGGCACCCACATAGAGAGCGCCTTGCCAAACATCCAGATGACGTAGGAAGCGAACCACATGGTCAGACCGATAAAGGCGAATCGGGTCGAGACCGAATGGCGCATCCAGGTAAAGATGCCGCCCGCCTCTTTGCGAAAGCCGGTGCCGAATTCGATCATCATCAAAATGAACGGGATGAAGAAAAACAGACCGCCAATGACGAACATCGGAATGGCGGCATATCCCATTCGGTAAAAACCGATCCCGATATTAGTGACGCCAAATACCGATGTTAATATCATCAATATAAAGGCGCCCAATTTCAGCTTTTTTGCTGACATATTAAAAACTCCCTGATGGTGCTGGATTTAAAATAATCAAAAATTAAACGGACGAAACCGGACCCATTAATAACGCGGTAGCGCCATGCCATCTTGCTGTGGCGGGCGCGATCGGGTCATCTCTGACCGGGCTGGCTTACCCGTCAGGCGGTCAATGAACGTATGGGTGGAGCAGCATGGTCTGTGCCATGCGCGGTATTGGTCAGCGTTGCCGAAAATTAACTGTGAACGATTTTATCATTAATGCTGCTTGGCAGGTAAGTTTCCCGAATGAAGCTGTGGTTGAAATAAACAGACCTGCCAGTTAATTGATACGTTGCGGATGTAAACATTTACGCCCGGGCCGACACTTATTTCCATTATTGGTATTCGGCATATTTGGCGGAGTGAATTACGCCATCCTGCCTGATAAATACGCACCAATGGCGACAGCGCTTATCCTCCCAGCCGGGTCAGCAGCACGCCGCCAGTGATAATGGCCGCCGCCGTCAGCCGCATGCGCCCGAGCGGCTCTTTCAGCAGCCAGACCGAGAGCAGCATGGCAAACAGCACACTGCTTTCGCGCAGAGCCGCGACCACGCCAATGGGGGCTTGGGTCATGGCCCAGATAACAATCCCGTAGGCGAGTAGTGACATGGCACCTCCTGCCATTCCCGCCATCGCATGGCGACGGATCTGGCGCCATGCGTTGCGTTTCTGGTGGACGATCAGCACCAGCAGCATCGCCAGCCCGGTACAGGCAAAGAGCCAGAGGGTGTAGCGTACCGGTTCACCCCCTGCGCGGGCGCCGGCCCCATCCGAGAGGGTATAGGTCGCCGTGAACATGGCCGTGATCAGTGCCGCCCGAACCGCTTTGCTGGCAAGGCGCTGCTGCCCGCCTCGCCAGGCCATCAGCAAGACCCCCATGATCAGCACGCAGGCGCCGACGATGCCGCCGTAACCGGGGTAGTCCCCCAGCAGCAGGGCACTTAGCGCCATGGCGAGCAGCGGGGCACTGCCACGGGCCAGCGGATAGATCTGGCCAAAATCGCCCTGATTGTAGGCATGGCTGAGAAACAGGCAGTAACCGATATGGAGCAGGACTGAGAGGCCGAGCCAGGGCAGCTCGGCAGCAGAGGGAAGCCCCATGGGCAGCAGCGCGACGGCGGCGATAAGCCCGGAGAAGATCGCCACCAGGGACACGCCCACCAGCCGCTCTTCGCCAATTTTGACCAGTGCATTCCAGCTGGCGTGAAGCAGGGCGGCCAGCAGAACGGCAAAAAAGACGGTGGTGCTCATGGGAAAGGGCTCTCGGGCGATGGGGGCCAACAGCATACCCGTCTGGAGCCTGATTGGCCGAGATCTTTATCAAGGCTTCGGTTTCTCGGGGTTCTTCTCTTGCTTGGTGGTGCTGCCCAGTTGCCCCAGCACCAGTTTGGGGTGGGGATCGGTCTGCAGCGGAATATCCTGCAACTGCGTTCCCTGCTGGTGGCGATGGATGATTACTGCGGCCATCTTGCCCAGCGCCTCGTAGCTGCTGATGGTGCCAACGCTGCAGCCGTGCTCGACGAACAGCTCGGCACTGCAGATCGTAGGGATGGCCGCTGCGTTGAGTGCATTCAGCAAACGGGGAGCGATGGAGAGCAGATAGCTGTCTGCGGCCAGAAAGACGATGTCGTTTTTGGCATCCTGTTGCAGCCGCTTCAGTTCGTTGTCCAGCCGCCGTGGGTCAGGGGCCATTCGCCAGGTGACCATCTGCCACTGATAGCGTTTCGCTTCATTGAGCAGCATATCGGCCACCAGCAGGGTGTTCTGCTCACGGGGGTTGAAGGGTAGCAGCAGCCGTTTTCCGGTGGCCAGATGCTCGCTGGCGTTGGCCAGTTGCAGCGCCATCGGTACCATGTTGCTTACTCCGGCCACCATGCTGTTCTGGGCTTTGTCTTCCGAGAGGATGTCTGCCCCGACCGGATCGGATACCACGTTGAAGATCAGTGGCTTGCGGTTGGCTACCAGACTCTTGGTCATGGTGGTGGCGGTGGTGCCAAAGGTGTAGATGTAGTCGTATTCGGCCAGTTTCGGCAGCATCTGCTGGCGCAGCATGGTTGCCAGCGCTGTGCGATCCTGATCGGCGTTATAGGTGGTGATGGTGGCCTGATAGCCAAGGCGGGTCAGCTCTGCCCGAAAGCCCGCTTCGGCTGCGGTTTCACCGCGCCACAGCACCATGGCGATAGAGAGGGCGTGAGCGGGAAGAGCCAGCAGGAACAGCAGGACGAAAGGTAGCCTGACCATGATCATCTCTCCGGCGATACATCTACTGTTGAGCCTAGGCCACTTTCTCCGGTCGTGAGCGACGCCCAGCAAAAAGCGCGATGGCAAGCCATCGCGCTTTGGGTATCAGAAAACCTCGATTAGAAGTCGTAGCGAGCAGCCAGCTGGAAGTCATCCTTGTTGGCGGTCGCTTTGCCGGCAACGCTGTCCAGATTGTTGATGCGGTACTCGCCGATCACCCGCAGGTTCTTGTTGAACTTGTACTGGGCTCCCAGGGTGTAGTAATCCACATTGTCTTTCTTGGTGCCAGCCTTGTCCTGCTCCTGTTTGTTCCACAGCGCCATCAGACCGAAGCCATTCTCGAAGTTGTAGCCCAGCGCGGCTTCCCAACCGGTGTGATCGGTGCCGGTCGCCAGGAAGTCGCTGCCATCGGCATAACTGAGGGCGGCGTAGGCGGCCTTGTTGTCAAACTTGGCGGAGATCAGCCACAGTTTTGCATCTTCTTCACCGCTCTTGTCGCGCAGGCCGACGTTATAGGCAGTACCCAGCGACAGGTTGAAAGGGAAGGTATAGGCCACGGCTGCTCCGTAGGCCGCGTCGCTATCCTTGCTGGTAGTCTCTTCGGTGTCACCACCGTCGAACTTGTAGCTGGTGTCGAGCTGGAAGCCATTGAACAGGCCGGAGTATTTCAGTACGGAACCGGCGCGGTTGGTGGCGAAGGTGTCGGTCTTTGCACCCAGCGCTTCGTTACCGTAGCCGTCGGAGAGGGAGACATCAGTCCAGTCCGCCAGGAAACCCGGGGCACCTTTCTGGCGACCGAAGGTCACTGTACCCCAGTCAGCGCCCACACCGGCAAAGGCCAGACGGGTACGCAGGTTGTCGGAGCTCTCGCTGATGGTCTTCTCGCTGTCGTTGATGTACATCTGCACTTCGTACTGGGCCAGCGCCTTCAGACCGCTCTGGATCTGGGTTTCAGCCTTGGCACCGAAGCGGACAAACTGGTTAGCCCCTTGCTTGGCGCTGTAATCCTTGGTGCCATTCGGGTTGGCGGTATCGACGTTTTCTTTCTTGTCGCCGAAGAATTGACCGGCGTAGATGCGGCCATACAGGTCCAGCATGGCGGTATCATTTTTATACACCTCAACGGCTTGCGCCTGGAAGGCGGCGGTCAGAGCCAGTGCCACTACAGTCAGCTTTTTCATCTTAATCCCTTGTGTTGCAAGCTTTTGTTTTGAAGACGGGGCCATCCTAGGGAAGATGCATGACAGCGGGGTGACAACTGGATGAAGAGTCGATGGCAATTGGGTTGCAATTGGATGAATTGGCTACATTTATGCACCTGGCAGCTACTTTTGTGCGCAAAGGTTTGCCCTTGTGGTAGAATGCCGCCCGTTTTCGAGCTCCATAGGTTGGATATGCGATGAGACGTGAACTGGCAATCGAGTTTTCCCGAGTGACGGAAGCGGCTGCACTGGCTGGCTACAAGTGGCTCGGACGTGGTGACAAGAATATCGCTGATGGGGCGGCCGTAGCGGCCATGCGCCACATTCTCAACCAGATCGAGATCGATGGTGAGATTGTGATCGGCGAAGGTGAAATTGATGAAGCGCCGATGCTCTATATCGGCGAGAAGGTCGGTACCGGACACGGCGACGCGGTGGATATCGCGGTCGATCCCATCGAGGGTACCCGCATGACCGCCATGGGTCAGGCCAACGCGCTGGCCGTGCTGGCGGTGGGCGACAAGGGTTCTTTCCTGAAAGCACCTGACATGTACATGGAAAAGCTGATCGTCGGGCCCAAGGCCAAAGGCGCCATCGA
Source organism: Aeromonas sp. 603079 (assembly GCF_049172135.1). Classification (NCBI taxonomy): domain Bacteria; kingdom Pseudomonadati; phylum Pseudomonadota; class Gammaproteobacteria; order Aeromonadales; family Aeromonadaceae; genus Aeromonas; species Aeromonas sp. 603079. Next base: position 86,993 of record NZ_JAAKPX010000004.1, read on the forward strand.
CCTGGATCAGGCTCTCGAGCTGAACCTGAAGTCCGTGGCCAAGGCGCTGGGCAAGCCGCTCTCCCGTTTGACTGTCATTACCCTGGCCAAGCCGCGTCATGACAAGGCGATCAAGGAGATGCAGGGGCTGGGCGTGCGCGTTTTCGCCATTCCCGATGGTGACGTGGCCGCCTCCATCCTCACCTGTCTGCCGGACAGCGAAGTGGACATGCTGTACGGCATCGGCGGCGCACCGGAAGGGGTGATCTCCGCGGCGGTGATCCGCGCGCTGGACGGCGACATGCAGGCCCGTCTGGTGCCGCGTCACCGGGTCAAGGGCGACAGCCCCGAGGTGATCGCGCTGGGTGAGCAGGAGATTGCCCGCTGCGAAGCGCTCGGCATCGACGTCAACAAGGTGCTCAAGCTGGAAGACATGGCGAAGAATGACAACGTCATCTTCTCCGCCACCGGCATCACCAAGGGTGATCTGCTTGACGGCATCACCAGCGATGGCGTGATGGCGACCACCGAGACCCTGCTGATCCGTGGCAAGTCGCGCACAATCCGCCGTATCAAGTCGATCCATTATCTGGAACGCAAAGACAGCGTGGTTCGCGACATCATCCTGTGATGATGGCTCTGCCCGCCATGCGGTAGTGAATCAAGCCCGATCGCCTCGCGGTCGGGCTTTTTGCTGCCTGCCCTCTACGTTTGTCATCTGGCCTGGGCTATGGTGGCAGAGAGTCCGACAGTGCAGGTTGATCCTGTGACAGGAGTGGGTTGTATGGAGTGTCGTTCCGGTTGCGGTGCCTGTTGCATCGCTCCCAGTATCAGCAGTGCCATCCCCGGCATGCCCGATGGCAAACCGGCTGGCGTCCCCTGCATCCAGCTTGATGCGCGCCTTGGCTGCAAGATCTTCGGCCAGCCAGAGCGGCCGGCGGTATGTGGCGGCTTTCGCCCCATGATGGATGTGTGCGGTAGCCACCGCGCCGAGGCCATCTGGCTGATTGGCGAGCTGGAGCGGCTCACCACCTGACGAGAGCTGGGCAAAGAGATAAAAAAGAGGCCGCATTGTGCGGCCTCTCGCGTTTCTATTCGCCGGGGATCAGATCCCCGCCAGCTCCAGTGCCTGACGATAGTACTCGTTGGCCTTGTTGGTAAGGCGGCGCTTGTCCATCAGCTGGCCGAGAGCATGGTAGGCGGCGGCGCTCGGCGCCCGCTCCACCTCCTGCTCCAGCAGCTTCTGGGCATCGTCCAGCTGACCGGCCAGTAGATAGAGCTGGGCCAGTGCGGTGTCCACCTCCGGTTGCCCCTGCTGTTTTTGCAGCAGTGCCAACAGCGGCTGGTAGCTGTCGAGTTTCAGCTTGGGCAGGCGAGCCAGCAGCTGCGGCATCGGCTGTTTGCGCAGCGCCTCCTGCCACAGGGTGGCGGCCTCGCCATCGGCGCCCAGCTGGCGCAGCAGATCGCCGTAGCAGGCCAGCAGTTCTGGCTCGAGGCGCAGTTTGCGCGGCAGATCCTGCCACACCGCCTTGAGGGTCTCGAGGCTGCCGGCAGCCTGTTGCAGGCGACCACACCAGGCTTGTTGCAGCAGATCTTCTTCCTGTTTCGGGGTCAGCTTGCCCACCTTGTGCAGCGCCGGGATCAGGTCGCACAGGGCGCTCCAGTCCTGACGGGCCAGATGCACCTGACGCAGCTGATCCAGCACCATGGGGTGGCGCGGGTTGAGGGCGTAGACCGACTCCAGCATCGCCAGCGCGGTATCGTACTGGCCCTGCTCGATTTGCAATTGGGTTTGGGTCAGGGTGAGCGCCAGCTCGGCTTTGGGATTCTCTTCCTGCGCTTTTTGCAGGTATTGATCCCGGCGGGCGTCGTCACCACGGGCCTGTGCCGCCTTGGCGGCGCTCAGGTAGTTGAGCAGCGGGGTATCGCTGTTGCTGGCCCCCTTGATCATCAGTTTTTCAGCCTGACTGTAGTGCCCTTCGGCCATCGCCAGGGTGGCGGCGACGGTCTGTTGATTGGCCTTGCGGCGGCGGCGCGAGCCGTACCAGCCGAGGGTCTTGCGGCGCAGGCCGAATACCCGACCCAGCAGCCATTCGACGATCAGCAGGGCTCCGTAGAACAGCACGGCCAGGATCACCGCGCTGGTGACGGAGGATTCGATGGTGTAATTGCCAAGGGCAATCAGCACATAGCCCTTGTTACCGGAGGCTTGCGGGCCAAAGATCAGCCCTGCGAGCATCACGGCAACCAGAATGATTATACGGATCATGGTGCCCTCCTCAGCTGCTGGCCAGAATGCGTTGCAGGCGTTCGGTCAGCACCTGCTCCAGCATCGCCTGGGTCTTGAACTGGGCCGGATAGTCGATCTGGATCTGCTCACCCTTGAGCTTGTCGATCTCGCCCTGCATGTAGCGGGTGGCGCTGTTGTCGGTGTCGAAATATTGGGTCAGCCAGCGCTGGGCCTTGTCCAGGCTGTCTTCGTAGAGCGCCTGCTGCTCGCGATAGACGGAGAGCTGGGCCTGCAACAGCTTGGTTTTGAGGTTTTCACGCAGGAAGATCTCCTGCTGCGGCGAGAGCAGCGCCTCGACCGCGCCATCGCGGCGACGGATGGTGACGAAGTTCTCGGTGAACTTGACCCAGTTCTTCTTCAGGTTGCTCTCCCACTCGTCGGGATTGGCGCTGACCGCCTGATCCGGCTCGGCCTTGGCTTCCGGCATGCTGACGGTGGAGAGGGGCAGCAGCTCGATCTGATCTGAGAGCGCGGCCAGCTTGAGGGTCAGCCCCTCGCGGTCGATGCGCGGCATCCCCTTGAGCTTGGCGATATCCTCGGCCAGCGCCTTGCGGATCGGCATCAGGCTGGGGTCGTTGAGGGCGGCGATCCGCTCGTCGGCATTGCCGAGCAGGGTGATGGCGGAGACGAGGTCATGCTCCAGCCACAGTTTGCGGCCCGCCATCCGTACCAGATACTCGGATTCGGCCAGCATCCAGTCGTTGGGGCGCTTGTCATTCAGGTCCAGTACCCGGTTCTGCAGACCCTGCATCTCCCCCTGCAGCCGCTGCTGGTTTTGATCCAGCGCGGCCAGCTGCTTGGCATCCTTGCTGCTGGTCTGGTCGATCTTGCTCAGGGCGCTCGCCAGCTGTTGCTTGAGCTGGGCCAGTTCGGCCTGCTGGGCAACGGCATTCTTGTGACCGTGCAGATAGAGACCGCCGGTCAGGCCAAGGGCCAGCAGGATGGCGACCCCTCCCAGTACGGCACCGGAGCGGCTCTTGCTGCCATTGACCGCAGCGGTCGGCTGGGGTTTGACCTGGGATTCTTGTTGTTCTGTCATTCCATCTTCCTCAGTTCCAGTGCGGCCGTCAGGGCCTGGTTGGATGCACCTTGGGCAATCGTGATATGGATAAAGCCCGCTGCGCTGGCCATCTCGGCCACTCGCGGGCTGGGGACCACCAGCAGGCGGTCAAAAAGCCAGGGCCGCTGGTGGTCGGGAACCAGCTCCAGCAGCCGTTGCAGCAGTTCACCACTGGTAATGAGCAGGCTGTCCAGCCCCGCTGCCTGCCAGTGGCGGGTCAATGTCTCCCCGTCTAGCTCGGGGTAGTGGCGTTCATAGGCCGCACAATAGTGCACCAGAGCACCGCGTGAGGCCAGCGTGCTGGCGATGAGATCCCGCCCGCCATTACCGCGCAAGATCAGTACCCGTTTGCCTGCTACCTGCTGCAGGGCGGGCAGGGCCAGCAGCCCTTCGCTGCGCGGGTCATCCGGGCAGCTTGCTGTGATGCCGATAGCGGCAAACGCATCTGCGCTGGCCTGACCCACCGCAAAGTACTCAATATGTGGCCAGGTCTGACCAGTTTGCAACAGAAAATCGTGTGCAAAATGAACGGCATGGATGCTGACCGCGATAACGATATTGGCGCTGTGCAACAGGTTGGGCAAGCGGGGGAGTTCACTGCCCGCCACGGTTTCCAGCAGCGGGCAGCAGAGTGGTGCATGACCGTGCTGGCGCAGCAACTGCACCAGCTCGGCGGCTTGGGCGGCCGGACGCACCACCAGCGGTGTCATGCGCGGTAGACCTCGGCCAGGATCTCGTCGGCACCGGCGGCCAGCAGACGCTGGGCCAGTTGCTCGCCGAGCGCCTCACCATCGGCCAGCGGGCCGCGGATCTCGTCACGGATAACCTGACTGCCATCCGGGCTACCCACCAGACCGCGCAGCCAGATCTGCTCGCCTTCGACCAGTGCGTAGGCACCGATGGGGACCTGACATCCCCCTTGCAGGGCGCGATTCATGGCGCGTTCGGTCAGCACCCGGGCGCGGGTCTCGGCGTGCTCCAACGGCGCCAGCAGAGCGTGCAGCTCAACGTCGTCGAGGCGGCATTCGATGCCGACAGCCCCCTGACCGTTGGCGGGCAGACTCTGCTCCGGCTCGATAAAGGCGGTGATGCGGTGCGCCATCTCCAGTCGTTTCAGACCGGCGGCGGCGAGGATGATGGCGTCGTACTCACCGGCATCCAGCTTGGCGAGGCGGGTGTTGACGTTGCCACGCAGGTCGCGGATCACCAGATCCGGGCGGGCGGCGCGCAGCTGGCACTGGCGACGCAGGCTGGAGGTGCCGACCACGGCACCTTGCGGCAGTTCGGCAATGGCCTTGAAACGATTGGAGACGAAGGCGTCGCGGGGATCTTCCCGCTCGCAGATGGTGTGCAGACCGAGCCCCTCGGGGAACTCCACCGGCACGTCTTTCATGGAGTGAACGGCGATATCGGCCCGTCCTTCCAGCATGGCGGTCTCCAGCTCCTTGACGAACAACCCCTTGCCACCGACCTTGGCCAGCGGGGTATCGAGGATCTTGTCACCCTGAGTGCTCATGGGCACCAGTTCGACCTGCAACTGCGGGTGCAGGGCTTCGAGCCGGTCTTTGACAAAGTTGGCCTGCCACAGGGCCAGCGGGCTCTTGCGAGTGGCAATTTTCAGGGTTCGGGCTGCCATATCAATCAGTTGTTTCATTTTTAGAAGGAAATCGATATTACCACCCTTTGCCCGGGCTTTCATGGCGGAGCCGGCAAAAGCGGGGCCAAGCTCAAAAATGCATGCTGAAAATGATTTTCATTAAGCAAGTGGTGTTGATTAATTCATTGAATGTATTGGGATTTAATGATTTCCCCTGATACTTGATGTGGTCATACCAGAAATAATCTGACGTTTAGCTGAAGGCTTGTTTACCACCGCTGTTTGCATTGTTAACATGATCACACTTTTTTGACGTATCCCCCTTTTGGTGCGTCATTTTCACTTAGGTGATAGGCAGGGCATTGCAGGAACACATCGATACGCTGGTTGCGCGTTATGACGACATTACCTGTCTCAAGACGCAACGGGCGTTAGGCCTCATGAGTCGCTATGGGCAGCAGGTATTCCAACTGCTGCCTGTCATGCTGCACTTCAATCATCCCCTGCTGCCCGGTTATGTCTCCGGTGATGTCCCTCATGGCATCTGGAGCTTCAGCGCCACCGCCGAGCAGCAAGCCTTTATCGATGACCTCTGCCGCAACGCCAACTGTCAGAGCGGTCTGGCAACCCATGATCGAGCCATTCAGGGGCTCTACTCCATGGGCAGCACCTCCTCCATCGGTCAATGCTGTCACTCCGATCTCGATATCTGGGTCTGCCACGTGGCCGGTTTGTCGCAGGAGCGGCTCGATCTGCTGGAGCTGAAGTGCCAGCAACTCTCCAAGTGGGCCGAACAGCGCGGGGTCGATCTCAACTTCTTCCTGATCCCGGAAGACAAGTTCCGCCAGACCAACGATGCCCAGATGCTGGGGGAGAGCTGCGGCAGTGCCCAGCACCTGCTGTTGCTCGACGAGTTCTACCGCAGTGCCATGCGTATCGCGGGCAAACGCTTGATCTGGTATCTGGTGCCCACCGAATGTGATGATCACTACGATGAGTATGTGAACGAGCTGTTCGAGAGCGGCAAGCTCAAACAGGATGATTGGCTTGATCTCGGCAGTTTTGACCGTATTCCGGCGGAGGAGTATTTCGGCTCTGCCCTGTGGCAGCTCTACAAGGGGATCGACTCTCCCTATAAGGCGGTGCTCAAGTCTGTGTTGATGGAGGCTTACTCCCACGAGTACCCCAACACCCGTTTGCTCTCGATGATCAGCCGTGACTGGTTTCAGCACAACGAGGGGATGCACTACCGGCTCGACAACTACTGCCTGATGCTGGACAAGGTCACCAACTACCTCAAGTCCATCGGCGATATGGCGCGACTCGATCTGGTGCGCCGCTGCTTCTACCTCAAGGTGTGCGACGGCCTCAGTCATCCCAAGGATGATCACTCCCCCGAGTGGCGCCGCGAGCAGATGAGCCAGCTGGTCTCCTACTGGGGTTGGAGCCAGGACAAGCTGTACCACCTCGATCACCGCCACGAGTGGAAGGTCGAGGAGGTGAAGATCGCCCATGCCGAGTTGCTGGAGGCTCTGATGCAGAGCTACCGCAATCTGATCCAGTTCGCCCGTCGCAACAACATCAGCGAGTCGATCAACCCGGAAGATATCGGCATCCTGTCGCGCAAACTCTATGCCGCATTCGAGAGCCTGCCAGGCAAGGTGCAGAGGGTGAACCTCAAGATCGCACCGGATCTGAGCGAGCCTGATCTCAGCTTCGTGCAGGTGCCGCACGGTCGCCTCAACCGTGCCGGCTGGTATCTCTACAAACATTCGCTGGAGCCGGTGGACATCATTGGCCGGGCGCCGCTCGAGTTCAACGGTTACATCAGCAAGCTGGTCTCCTGGGCCTACTTCAACGATCTGCTGACCCCCCAGTCGCGGGTGCACCTGTTCAATCAGGGCTCGGATCTGCACATCGACAATCTGCACCAGTTCTGTCGCGATCTCTCCGGCTGCTTCCCCGAGAAGTACCCGCTTGCCACCAACCTGGCCCTCAGCCGCCCGTGCGAGATCCGCCAGCTCTCCATCTTCCTCAATCTGGAGATGGACCCGACCAGCCATTGGGTCGGTCAGGTGATCGAGTTCGACGCCAACACCGTGGATGTTTTCTCGTTCGGTCGCAATCAGGAGTGTCTGGTTGGCTCGGTGGATCTGGTCTACCGCAATTCCTGGAGCGAGATCCGCACCCTGCACTTCCAGGGGGATGAAGCTGTGGTCGATGCCCTCACCACCATCCTAGGCAAGATGCATCAGGATGCCGCCGCTCCCGAGATGATCGAGGTGTTCTGCTATAGCCAGCACTTCCGTTCTCTGGTGCGCTCCCGCTTCCAGACCCTGGTGGCGGAGTGTATCGATCTGCGCCTGGCCCGCGACAAGCAGCAGCTGGTCAAGACCATGGCGCTCGGCCGTGAAAAGTACGGCATCTTCTTCGAGCGGCGCGGGGTGTCGGTGAAGAAGCTGGAAAACGCCATCGATTTTTACCGCCACATCTCCCACAACAAGCTGGATCATCTGCCGCTGCGGCTCGACAAGACCCACAGCCAGCATCTGCCGAGCATCGTCGATGCCTACGCCAGCGAAGGGCTGGTGCAGTTCTTCTTCGATACCCGTGATGCGGGCACCAACATCTATATCCTCGATGAGGCGAACCGGGTGGAGATCTACCAGCACTTTGCCGGCAACAAGGATGAGCTGGTGGCGGGGGTCAACCGCTTCTACACCTCCAATCACGAGCGGTTCAGCGATGATGGGCAGTTCATCAACTTCAACCTGCCGCAGTACTACGAGATAGTACAAGTGAATGGCGAGCTGGATGTGATCCCCTATCGCAGTCAGGGCACTCTGCGCGAACAGGTGCCACCCGCTCGGGAAGTGGGCTGACCCGTCAGTTGGAATCGCAATAAAAAACGGCCTGCAGATGCAGGCCGTTTGCTTTGCCGGAAGGGCTCACGCGCCGAGGCGGGCCAGCAGCCAGCTGCGAATGTCGCCCAGCTGCGGGCGGCAGATCTCGTGACGCATCGGGTACTCGTGCCACTCGGGGGCGAGTCCGGCGCTTTCCAGCCAGTTCTTGGCATCCCAACCGAGCGACAGGCTCACCACATCGTCATAGATGCCGTGCATGTAGCAGATGGGCAGGGTGCGAGCAGCCTCGCTCATCTCGCCGAGCAGCTGGTCGGGGGCTGCCAGATAGGTGGACATGCAGAGCAGGCCCGCCAGCTGTGCCTGGTAGCGCAACGCGGTGAAGGAGGCAATCACCCCGCCCTGAGAGAAACCTGCCAGCACGATATGCTCGGGGGCAAACCCGTCGGCCACCAGCTGATCGAGCAATGCGACAATCTGGTCGGCTGATTCACGGACATGGGACTCCACGGCCCGCTCGGCGGGATCCTCGAAGCTCCTGATGTCGTACCAGCCGCGCATCTTGTAGCCCATGTTGATAGTGATGGGGCGCTCGGGGGCATCCGGCAGCAGGTGACGCACCGGTAGCTCGGCGGGCAGATCCAGCGCGTCCACCAGCGGGGCGAGACCGGCGCCGGAATCACCCAGCCCATGCAACCAGATCACCGCGTGACGGGCGCCCTGCGGGTGCAGGTCGATCATGGGAACACCACCTCTTCGCCCGCCTGAGCGGTGCAGGATTGGCTCAGCAGCGCCTTGAGCTCGTGGCCGAAGCGGTTGTCGATCCAGGTGTCACCCTGCAGTTCGAAGTGGAAGCCGTTCTCGCGGGTGGCGACCCAAATCTGGTGCAGTGGCTCCTGCTTGTTGATGATGATCTTGGTCTTGTTCTCGAAAGAGAGGGTCAATACGCCGCCGCTGCGTTCGCAGTCGATATCCGGATACCCCTCGTCGAGCGTGTCTTCCACATATTGGAAAAAGGCGTCGGTCAGGGCGTGATACTCGTGATCCTTCATCGGTTTATCCTGTTGCTTTTAACAATGTGAGTGCGATTATAGAGGGCCAAAAATTTTTTCGCAGCGAACCATTATGATCACCCAGTTCACCAAGTGTCTGCTTGCCACTCTTCTGTCCCTCGGGTTGGCCGCGTGCGGTCTGAAGGGGCCGCTCTATATGCCGCCCCCCGAGCAGCCACAGAGCCAGAGTACACCGCAAGCAGCACCGCCTGCGACCACTGAGGCTGCCACCGAGGCCGCGCCGCACTAATGCCGCACCCATTCTAGGAAGGAACCGCCCCCTTGGATCACTTTAACTACGACGCCGACGGCCAGCTTCAGGCCGAGCAAACCTCGCTGCAACAGCTTGCCGAGCAGTACGGTACCCCGCTTTACGTCTACTCCCGTGCGACCCTCGAGCGCCACTGGCACGCCTTCGACAAGGCCGCTGGCGATATTCCCCATCTGATCTGCTATGCGGTGAAGGCCAACTCCAATCTGGCGCTGCTCAACCTGCTGGCCCGTCTGGGCTCGGGGTTTGACATCGTCTCCGGTGGCGAGCTGTCGCGGGTTCTTGCGGCGGGCGGTGATCCGGCCAAGGTGGTCTTCTCCGGTGTAGCAAAGAGCGAAGCGGAGATGCGCCTCGCGCTGGATAAAGAGATCCTCTGCTTCAATCTGGAGTCGGAAGCCGAGCTGGAGCGCCTCAATCGGGTGGCGGGCAGCATGGGCAAGAAGGCTCGCGTCTCGGTGCGGGTCAATCCGGATATCGATGCCGGTACCCACCCCTATATCTCCACCGGCCTCAAGCAGAACAAGTTCGGCATTCCCATCGAGCTGGCGCCCGCTATCTATCGCAAGGCGGCCGCGATGGCGAACATCGAGATCGTCGGGGTGGATTGCCATATCGGCTCGCAACTCACTGAATTGAATCCCTTTATGGAAGCGGCTGACAAGTTGCTGCGGTTGATCGACGGGCTGGCTGCAGAAGGGATTCATATCCACCATCTGGATGTGGGGGGCGGTCTTGGGGTCAACTATGGTTCCGAGCAGCCACCGCACCCGACCGAGTATGCCGAAGCGCTCAAGCAGAAGCTGGCGGGGCGGGACCTGACCCTGCTGTTCGAGCCGGGCCGCGCCATCGTCGCCAACGCCGGCGTGCTGCTGACCCGGGTTGAGTATCTGAAACCTGGCGAGACCCGCAACTTCGCGCTGATCGATGCCGGCATGAACGACATGCTGCGCCCCTCGCTCTACGGCGCCTGGATGAACATCATCGAGGTGGATAGCCGTGCCGGTCATGCTCCCGCGCTCTATGACGTGGTGGGCCCGGTGTGCGAGACCGGCGACTTCCTCGGCAAGGAGCGCACTCTGGCCATCGCCGAGGGGTCGCTGCTGGCGGTGCGTTCGGCCGGAGCCTACGGCTTTACCATGTCATCCAACTACAATACCCGTCCGCGGGCAGCCGAAGTGCTGGTGGACGGTGCCGAGGCGCACCTGATCCGCGAGCGTGAGCAGTTGGCCGATCTCTGGCGCGGTGAGCACCTGCTGCCCTGATGCAGTAGATAGAGATGACAGAATTTTACAGCCCTGACAGCACAGGAGTGCGCGATGTGGACAGATTGTTCCAGGATGCATGGGGCTGTGGCCAATGACTTCATAGTGGTTGATGGCGAGTATTTACAGCCCTAACAGCACAGGAATGCACGATGTTGATAGATTGTTCCAGGATGCATGGGGCTGTGGACAACGACTTCATAGTGGTTGACGGTGAGTTTTTACAGCCCTAACAGCACAGGAATGCACGATGTTGATAGATTTTTCCAAGATGCATGGCTTGGGCAACGACTTCATGGTGGTGGATGGCGTCACCCAGAAGGTATTTTTCAGCAATGACGTCATCAAGAAGCTGGCAGATCGCCACTTCGGGATCGGCTTTGACCAGCTGCTGCTGGTGGAGCCGCCCTATGACCCTGAACTCGACTTTCACTATCGCATTTTCAATGCCGATGGCAGCGAGGTGGAGCAGTGTGGCAACGGTGCCCGCTGTTTTGCCCGTTTCGTGCGTCTCAAGGGGCTGATCAACCGGGATCGCATCGCGGTCAGTACCGCCCGGGGTCGCATCGTGTTGCAGCTGGAGGGGGAGAATCAGGTCACGGTCAACATGGGGGTTCCCCAGTTTGAGCCGGGCAAGATCCCGTTCCGGGCCCAGAAGGCGGAAAAAACCTATCTGTTGCGGGCGCAGGAGCATACCGTGATGTGTGGCGTGGTCTCCATGGGCAATCCCCACTGCGTCATCGAGGTGCCTTCGGTCGCCGATGCGCCGGTCGAGACGCTCGGTGCCATCATGGAGCGCCACGAGCGTTTTCCCGAGCGGGTCAACGTTGGATTCATGGAGATGGTCAATGCTACCGAGATCAAGCTGCGTGTATTCGAGCGGGGCTGTGGCGAGACCCTGGCCTGCGGCACCGGTGCCTGTGCGGCGGCGGTGATTGGCATCAGTCAGGGCAAGCTCAAGGAGCGGGTCACCGTCAGTCTGCCGGGCGGCAAGCTGACCATCGCCTGGAAGGGGCCGGGCCAGCCGGTCTACATGACAGGCCCCGCCGAGCATGTGTTTGACGGCCAGATAGAGGTTTAGCCGATAAAGGTTCAGGTACGGGGGGCGTTGGCCCCCTTTGCCCATGATGTCGGGGCCGCGAGTCCCATTTCTCTGATGGATCAACCAATTTATGAGCGAACTCAAACGGCAGGAGCAATCGGTGGATGAAGCCACTGTGCTGGAGTACCTGGCCCGTTATCCCGAGTTTTTCCAACGCCATGCCGCCGTGCTGGACCGGATCCGCATTCCCCATGAACGCAAAGGGTCGGTCTCGCTGGTCGAGCGCCAGCTGGAGCGCCAGCGCGAGCGGATCGAACAGCTGGAGCAGGAGATCACCGAATTGATGGGGATCGCCAGCGAGAACGAGCGCATATTCCGGGTCTATGCCGATCTCTACGGCGAGCTGTACGGCTGCCAGACCCTGTTCGAAGTGAGTGCCGTGATGGGCAAGGCCTTTGTCCAGCGGCTGCGCCTGACCGGGCTGCGGCTCTGGCTCAATCCCAAGAAGTTTACCCTGAGCGGGCCCGAGCAGCGCTTTCTGGCACAGGGCAAGCAGCTCGAATCCCTGCTGGGTCAGCGTCTGCCGGGGCAGGATTACTACTTTGGCCGCCTGAGCCAGAGCGAGAAGCAGGCGCTGTTTGGCCACGATGTGCTGGTCAACTCGGTGGCCCTGATGCGGCTCGGCGATCTCGGTGTGCTGGCCTTCGCCAGCTCGGATCCCGGCCACTTTACTCCCCACAACGACACCCTGCTGCTGGGCCAACTGGGGCGCCTGCTGCAACTGCGTCTGCCCGAGTTGACTCATGGCTAGAACACCGGCCAGGGCGCCCGCCAAAGCTCCCGTCGTCACACCGCCACTGCCCGCGGCACTGGCGGACGAGCTGGCGGCCTTTATCGAATACCTGAGGGTCGAGCGTCAGCTCAGCCCTCATACCCGCAATAACTATCAAGCCCATCTGGAGGCGATGACCGCCGAGCTGGTAGCCCTGGGGCTCACTGACTGGGGTCGGCTTGAGGCGAGTCAGGTGCGCACTCTGGTGACCCGGATGCACAAGGCGGGCCTTGCTCCTCGTTCCCTTTCCACCAAGGTCTCGGCCCTGCGCAGCTTTTGCGACTGGCAGGTGCGGCAGGGGCGACTGACCGCCAATCCGGCCCGTGGCATCGTCACCCCCAAACAGGGGAGGCCGCTGCCGAAAAACCTCGATGTGGACGAGATGCACCAGCTGCTCAACATCACCGACGAGCAGGATCCGCTGGCGGTGCGGGATCGCGCCATCATGGAGCTGATGTACTCTTCAGGGCTGCGTCTGGCCGAGCTGGTGGGGATCAATCTGGTGGATCTGAAGCTCGACGACCGCCAGCTCAAGGTGACCGGCAAGGGCTCGCGGGAGCGGGTGCTGCCCATCGGCCGGATGGCGGTCGAGTGGCTGCAGAAGTGGCTCAAGGTGCGCCCGCTGCTGGCTGGGGATGAGAGCGAGGCGCTGTTTGTCTCCAGCCGCAAGCAGCGGCTGTCGGCCCGCTCGGTGCAGGCTCGCCTCGATGGCTGGGGCAACAAGCAGGCGCTCAACGCCCACGTCCATCCCCACAAGCTGCGCCACAGCTTCGCCACCCATATGCTGGAGTCTTCCGGCGATCTGCGGGCGGTTCAGGAGCTGCTGGGACATGCCGACCTCTCCACCACCCAGATCTATACCCACCTCGACTTCCAGCATCTGGCCAAGGTCTACGACAGCGCTCACCCAAGGGCCAAGCGTGACCCGGATGCACAGGACGATGAATAACGGGCCCTGAGCCCCGTTGCAGAGGAGAGTCCATGCACTTCTATCGCCGCTGGCAGCCGGTTGCTGCCATCTCGTTTGACCTCGATGACACCCTCTATGACAACGGCCCCGCCATCGTGCGCGCCGAGCAGTGGATGCTGAACCATCTGCGCAGCGAATATCTGGCCACCGCCATGCTCGACAAGCCGCGCTGGCTGGAGCTAAAACGCGCTGTGTTGATGGCTCGGCCCGAGCTGCGCCACGATGTCAGCCTGGCGCGCCAGCAGACCATCCGTACCGCCATGGTCGAGGGGGGGATGGCCGACCAGCAGGCCAGCCGCGAGGCGGAGCAGGTGTTTGCTGCGTTTCTGGCAGAGCGCTCGAAGATCGATGTGAGCGAGTCCACTCATCAGCTGCTGGCCAGATTGGCCGAACGCTACCCGCTGGTGGTCATCACCAACGGCAATCTGGATCTGCTTCAGGCCGGGCTGGATCGCTACTTCACGCTGGTCTGCAAGGCGGGGGCGGGCGCCAGGATGAAACCGGCGCCGGATATGTTTGAGCAGACCCGCAGTGCCCTCAAGCTGCCTGCGCAGCGGATCCTCCATGTGGGGGATCATCCCGAGACCGATGTACTGGGTGCCCGTCTGCATGGCTTTCGCGCCGCCTGGCTCAACGAGCGGCAGCAACGGTGGCAACAGCTGCAACTGTTGCCGGACGTGGAGCTGACGGCACTGGAGGAGCTGGCCGAGCTGCTGCTCTGATGGCGCTGGCGGGTGGCCACGCTCAGGCGGTAATGGCTGTCAGCGAATAGCAATATATGGCAAGGGGTTACGCCCGCTATTTGCGACAAACCAACCCGAGCAGGGTGTAGCGGTCGCGCTGGTTGACGCGGCAGTAACTGATACCGGCGGGCAGCGCTTGTTGCAGGGTGATGGCGCTGTTCTGATAGCGGCAAACCAGATAGAGGGGGCGCAGGCTGCTATCGAGCTGGCTCCAGTAGTGGATCTCGTCGCTGTCGCCATTATCCGGTTTGAGTTGGGCCAGTTCAGCAGGATCTCCGTCGAACAGGGCCAGATTATCGAGCCGGTGACTGAGGGTTTCGTCCGGTTTGCCATCGTCATTGCGGGTGAACGCCTGCCAGCCCTGCTGCGGGGTCAGCAGCTGCTGGCGACTCTCGATGGTGGCGGGACAATCAAATTGCAGGCTGGCGGCAAGGGCCAGGGTTGTCAGTAACATGGCTGCTGTTCTCTCTTCACGTCCTCAATACGATGCCATGTTACGTCATCTTCCACCGAACAGCTTCATCAGTTTATCAAGCAGATCAAGCTGTTGTGGTGGCTGTTTCATGGCTTCCGCCTCCCGCTCCAGCAGCGCCCGCTGCTCCTGCTGACGATCGCTCAGCACCCGGTAGAGGGGCTCGACCAGCGCCTCACGCTGCATCACCAGCTCCTGAAACATTGCCTGATTGATGCGATAGGTTTCGACGGTGGCCACCGCCCGTACCGTGAAGGAGCTGGGCTCGCCGGTGAGCAGGCTCAGTTCGCCAAAAAAGTCTCCCGCGTTGAGCGTACCAAGCTTCAGCTCTCGCCCCTCGACATTGACCACCATCTCGGCTTCCCCTTTGACCAGCACGAACAGCCAGCTGGAGACATCTCCCTGCTCCAGCATGATGTCGCCGCTGACGAAGGGGGCAAACTTCACCTGGTCCGCCAGTCTGATCAGCTCATCCTCCTGCAACATGGCAAACAGCGGCAGCTTGCGCAGGGTATCGGTTCGTTCGGCGGTGTGGCGCTTGTGGCGGGCATCCAGATGCTGCTTCTCCTTGGCCATAAAGACGTTGAAGATCGGCGGGGTGAGGCGGCGATCGTTGCGGCGCAGGGCGGCATCGATCAGGCTGCGCACCATGGAGTCGGTCGGATCGTCGCGAGCCAGATCGGTCAGCCAGTAGCGCACTGCATAGCGGGCAATCCCACCCTCGACATTCATCAACAGGCAGTCCGGTTGCGGATACTTGGCGACGCAGGGGAGCTTGGTCTCCCGCAGGGATTTCTCGATCAGCGCGATGATCTGGGTCGGCAGGGTATCCAGGGTCAGATCGAACCAGACCCAGCGCCGCCACTGCAAGGGTTCGCCACGGCGACGCCCGAGCACGGTGAAGCGCTGTTTGAGCAGGTGGCTGTTGGGGATGACGACTGTCTCCCAGTTGCGGGTCTCGATGGTGGTGGCACGCCAGTTGATCTCCACCACCCGGCCCTGGGTGGTATCCACTTGCAGCCAGTCACCGATGGCGATGGAGTTGTCGAGCTGAATGGAGACCCCGGCCAGCAGGTTGCCCAGGGTGTCCTGCATGGCGAAGGCGATGACCGCGGTGATCACCGCGGAGGTGGTGACTATCTCCCCGAGCGCCATGCCGGAGGCGTAGAGGCGAAACAGACCCCAGCCGATATAGCCGATGGTGATGACGATATCGGCGATGATCCGCGGGATCCGCACATGGCAGAGGGGGAGCAAAAATTCGAACAGCAGGATCCCCCATATCTTGACCAGTATCAGGCCGGCCAGCAGGGTTGAAATCTCGATCAGCAATTGATGGGGCAGCGGCAGTTTGAACCAGCCCCCCTCCAGCTGGATCAGCAGGATCACCACCGCGCTTATCATCACGAAACTGAGCTCGGAGAGCAGCTCCCGTCGCTGTCCCGGACGGCGCCAGAAGTGGATCAGCATCAGGGAGAGGGTGAGCAGGGTCCAGAACGGGTGTTCGCCAATCCAGATCAGCGTCGGTAGCGCGGTGAGGTTTTCGCCAGCCATAGCAGCACCTTATTGTGGTTTTATTTCCAGCATAGCTGCTGCGGCGCTGGGAAATGGTGCGTTGGGGCGGCAATTTATTTATCCTGTGCAGAACCGGGCAAAGGAGTGCGATTGAGTGAAATTTTCAAAGAAAATCATCTGTTTGATGGCCCTGTTGCCATTGGCTGGCTGCGACCTGCTGGCCGAGAAGTATCGGGTCGAATTCCGGGATGGCTCCTGGCGTGAAATAGCCATTACCCCCTTCTCCAGCGAGGCGCGCTGGCGTGAGGGGTGTGCCACCGGTGAGGTGCTGAGCGACATGAAGGTGCCCATCAAGCGGGGTGACACGGTCAATGGCCGCGAGCAGTTGCTGATCGGTGGCGAGAAGTTCGAGCTGGATGACAACAACCTCTACCGCAGCAACGGCATGGTGTTTGGCCATTCGCCTGACCATATCCAGCGCGGGCTCAAGGGGATGGATATCTGCCGTACCCTGCGCCCCGAGCGGGGTGGACTGCCCAAGCTCAAGGCGCGCGGGTTTGGCGACTGAATCGATGAGGGATTAACTCGCTGCCATCAATGCACAGCGCTGGCGGCAGGCATCGCCAAAGGCTTGAAATATCTTGATGGAGTGGGGGTTTTCATTGGCCTTCCACTCCGGATGCCACTGCACTGCCAGCAAAAAGGGCGACAGTGCGGGAGCATGAAGTGCCTCTATCAGCCCATCTTCGGCGTGGGCCAACGGCTCCAGACCCTTCCCCAACCGGTTGATGCCCTGCCCATGCAGGGAGTTGACCGGAATCTGTTCTTCCCCCATCAGTTCGGCAAACCAGCTGCCGGGCAGCAGTTTGATCTGATGGCTCGGCCCATACTGCTCGTCGACCGGATCGTCGGCATCCTCCCGGTGATCGTCATATCCCGGCTCGTTATAGACCTTCTGATGGATGTCTCCCCCCAGCGCCACGTTGATCTCCTGCATGCCGCGGCAGATACCGAGGATCGGCAAGCCACGGGCGAGCGCCCCCTTGATGAGGGGCAGGTCGAACAAATCGCGATCCCTGTCTTGCTGTTTTTCCGGCGTGAGGTTCTCCTGACCGTAGAGGGCCGGATCGATATTGGAACCTGCACCACTCAGATAGACCCCATCGGCGAGATCCAGATACTGCTCCAGATCGGCGGTGCCGCAGCAGGTGGGTACCAGCAGCGGGACACAGCCACTGATCTCGACCAGCGGCATGATGTATTTGTGGGTCATCACCTGATAGGCGTGGCCGTTGCGGGGCTGGGCGCCCATGGTCATCAGTACGACAGGTTTACGGGGAGCGGGAGGCAGGGGATTTGGCATAGGGCACCTTGATTATCCTTGGCGTTGAAGTCTCATCCTGCACCTTGGGCAGACCCTTGCACATCGGCTGGGCAAGGGCATGCCTCAAGGTATGGTCATGGGATCCCGCGTCTTACCGGGTGGCAGAATCGAATCGTCGGTCAGCCTCGGCAGCGACAGCCTGGATCCTCTCCCCAGTCTGCCAAGGCTGTTCAATATGTCAAACAAAATGATGCAAAGTTGTTAACAGATTTGTCTTGAACGGCTCTTAAGCGGCGATTTAACGGGGCTGTTGAGATGAGCCGTTATGGCTGGGGTAGTAAAATGGTGGATATATTAAACGCGCAGGGCTGGCGGGGGATGTTGAGAGGAAAAGGCATCAATAGAAACACGCCTCCCCGAGGGGAGGCGTGTGTCGGGGATCACAGCAGGTCTTCGATCTCGCCGCGCAGATACTGGTACATCTCGCGGTAGGCGACCGGCGGCTTGTTCAGCTCCCGCTCCTTGTTGGCGGAGCGGATCAGCTGGCGCAGCTTCTGGCGATCCAGTTCGTGGAACTGGGACATCAGCTCATTGAGGGCGCTGTCACCTTCGGTGATCAGGCGCTCGCGCCACTGCTCCAGGCGATGCAGGCGCGCATTCACGGTGGAGTGACGGTTCTTGATGATGGAGAGCGCTTCGGCAATCGGCTCGATATCGCGGCTGCGCATCAGGCGGCCGATGAACTGCAGATGGCGACGGAAGGACTCATCCTTCTTCGGCTTGAGTTTGCGACCCAGCTCGACAGCTTCTGCAAGCTCTTCATCCAACGGGATTTTTTCCAGCTCGCTGTGGCTGAGGGAGACGATCTCTTCCCCCATTTTCTGCAATGCTTCGGCATCGCGCTTGAGCTGGCTCTTGCTGGGGCCCCAGTCTTCGAACTCGTTGTCGTCTTGATATTGACTCATCGGTCTCTTGATTCCTGTCATTCACGTTTGGCGGATATGTTACCAGCTTCTCCCGCTGGGCGCAGGGGTCTGATATGCTTACCCCCCTTTCCTTCTTTCATACAGATGTGAGTTATGGATCAGCAAGACCAAATCCGCCAGGATCAAGCCCATCTCGAGGCCGTGGTTGCCGAAGCCCTGGAGATAGCCAAAGGACTGGGCGCCTCGCTGGCCGAAGTCTCCATCAGCAAGCAGACCGGGTTGTCGGTGAACACCCGGGGTTGTGAACTAGAAAGCATTGAATTCAATAAGGATGGCGCCCTCGGCATCGCCGTCTATCGCGATGGTTGCAAGGGATCTTCCTCGACCACCGATCTGAGCAAACCCGCCATTCGTGCCGCCGTTGAAGCGGCCATCGAGATTGCCCGCCACACCTCGGCGGATGATTGCGCCGGTCTGGCGGACGCCGAGCTGCTGGCCTGGGATGCCCCCGACCTGCAACTGTGTCACCAAATCGAGCTGGATCCCCAGCGCGGCATCGATCTGGCCATCGAGTGCGAACGACTCGCTCTGGGTCGCGATATCCGTATCAAGCACTCCGACGGTGCCGGTTTCTCCAGCCATCTTGGCATCAAGGTCTATGGTAACAGCCACGGCTTCGTCAAAGGCTACGCGGCGTCGCGTAACTCCCTTAGCTGCGTGCTGATCGGCGAGCAGGATGGCGACATGCAGCGGGATTACGGCTACTCCTCCAGCCGTTCCCTCGACGGGCTCTGGAGCGCGCAGCGCATCGCCGACGAGGCGGTGGAGCGTACCGTCTCCCGTCTCGGCGCCCGCAAGATTTCTACCCGCCATGCCCCTGTGCTGTTCCACCCCGATACTGCCTCCGGCCTGTGGGGCCATCTGGTGATGGCCATCAGCGGTGGCAACCTCTATCGCAAGTCGAGCTTCCTGCTCGACAAATTGGGCAAGCAGATCCTGCCAGAGTGGCTCACCATTCAGGAGTTCCCCCACCTGCTGGGCGGGCTTGCCAGTACCCCGTTCGATGGCGAAGGGGTGCGTACCCGCGACATGGATATCATCCGTAACGGCGAGCTGATGAGCTGGCTGCTTACCTCCTACTCTGCGCGCAAGCTGGGGCTGACCACCACGGGTCATGCCGGTGGCATCCACAACTGGCAGGTCTCCAATACCGGCCAGGATTTTCAGGGCATGCTGAAAGAGATGGGTACCGGTCTGCTGGTGACCGAGCTGATGGGGCAGGGGGTCAATATCGTCAATGGCGACTACTCCCGCGGCGCTGCCGGTTTCTGGGTCGAGAATGGCGAAATAGCCTATCCGGTCGAGGAGATCACCATCGCCGGCAATCTGGCCGAGATGTTCAGTCATATCGTGGCGGTGGGTAGTGACGAGGATGAGCGCTCCAGTCTCAAGACCGGCTCGGTGCTGGTAGAGAATATGAAGCTGGCGGGTCACTGATCGCCGCTGCAGCGAGATAGATATTGTCTAGTCCTGAAATAGGTTTACACATTTTCAACTAGCATTTATCTACTCAGAACCCCCTATGTACCGCATCGGGGGTTCTGTATTTCAACGCATGATGCGGCCGCTCCTCGTTGTAAATATCCACCGCTTCACGCACCATTTCCCGCGCTTGCGTCAAATCCTGCGGGCTTTGCAACAATAACTCTCCTTTCAAAATCCCGTTCACCCGCTCCGCCAACGCATTCTGGTAACAGTCATACCCATCCGTCATCGAGCATTTCACCCCGTACCGTTCATGTAATGACTGATACAGTCCCGAGCAATACTGCACGCCGCGGTCTGAGTGATGGATTAGCTCCCCGCTGCCACACCGTTGCTTCAGGGCTTTCCTGAACGCCATCGCTACCGACTCGGCGTGCATCCCTTCGTGCACGTGATGGCCCACTATCTTGCGTGAGTACGCATCCGTCACCAGGCTCAGGTACAGCGGTCCGCTCCTGGCTGGCAGATAGGTGATATCTGCGACCCAGACCTGCTCCGGGGCCACCGGTGTGACCTGCTCTGGCCCCGCCTTGAGCAAGTTGGGATGACGGTAGAAGCGGTGAAAGCTGTGGGTGGTCTTGTGATACGCCCGTCTGGGCGGCACCAGCAGGCGGTGCTCGGCCAATATCCGAAACAGCCTGTCCCGCCCGACCTTGAGCCCGCCATCATCCTGACCCTGCAGCAGATAATGCAGCTTGCGAGTGCCCACCCGAGGTTGTCGCAGTCGAACCTGACGCACAAAGCGCACCACCTGCAATCCCTGTGCATGGCGCTCATCGGCGACCCGATTGCGCTTGTAGTAAGCCTGCCGGCTTATCCCCTGAAACAGGCAAGCCCTGACGATGGTCAGCCTCTCGACTTGCCGCTGCGAGAGGACTTGCCGGGTCGCTTTTTTACGATGGAGACGCCGTAGTCATTCTTCAGTACATCGACGACGGCCTCAAAGAACTGGGCCTTCTGGCTCATCAGCGCCAGCTGCTGCTCGAGTTCCTTGATGCGCTGTTCTGGCGTCTGGTTGTCGGGGTCAGGCATGGTGATGCTCCTGCCGGCACGTACAGAAGCCCCCTGGCTCCAATCTTGCCGACCATGTTTACGTAACCATACCAGAATGGTCGAATTGCCCTGAATGCCATATCGGGCTTGTGCTTGCTGGCAACTGAGCTCGCCTTTTTCAATCTGCTCGACCAGTGCCAGTTTAAAAGTCAGTGAGTAATCGCGCTGTGTTCGTTTCACACCTTGTCCCATCGGGTTCTCCATGTATTGGGGGGAAAGGTGTAAACCATATTCAGGACGGGACAACAGATACAAAAAAGGAGGCCTAAGCCTCCTTTATTTTTTATAACAGTGCTGGAATTAGACCAGAGCTGCTTTAGCTTTTTCAACCAGGGCGGTGAAAGCCAGCTTGTCGTGAACGGCGATATCGGACAGGATCTTGCGATCGATCTCGATAGAAGCCTTCTTCAGACCGTTGATCAGACGGCTGTAGGACAGACCGTTCTGACGGGCAGCAGCGTTGATACGCGCAATCCACAGCTGACGGAATTGACGCTTTTTCTGGCGACGGTCACGGTAGGCATACTGACCAGCTTTGGTTACCGCTTGTACCGCTACGCGGTAAACACGGGAACGGGCGCCGTAGTAACCCTTGGCGGCTTTCATTACTTTCTTGTGACGAGCACGAGCAGTCACACCACGTTTAACTCTTGGCATTTTTCACATCCCCCCTTATGCGTACGGCAGACAAGCGACAACACGTTTGTGGTCGGCAGCGGAAACAAAGAACTTCGGTCCCAGCTGACGCTTACGCTTACTGCTCTTCTTGGTCAGGATGTGACGCAGGTGGTTGTGCTTGCACTTGAAGCGACCTGAGCCAGTCTTCTTGAAGCGCTTTGCGGCGCCCCGGTTGGTTTTCATCTTCGGCATTTCATACTCCGCATTGTGAGTGACAACAAAATCGCAAGGCGAACCGACTCATGGAGCGAGCCCCATGAGTCAATTTCTTGTGGGCCTTAAGATTTCTTCTTAGGTGCGAGGACCATCACAGCTTGACGGCCTTCGACTTTCGGGAACGATTCGACTACGGCTAACTCTTCCAGATCGTTCTTGACGCGCTCAAGAACCTTGATACCAAGATCCTGGTGTGCCATTTCACGACCACGGAAGCGCAGGGTGACCTTAGCCTTGTCCCCGTCTTCCAGAAAGCGAACCAGGTTGCGTAGTTTTACCTGATAGTCGCCTTCGTCAGTGCCAGGACGGAATTTGATCTCCTTGACCTGGACGACTTTCTGCTTTTTCTTCTGTTCTTTGGTGGTTTTGCTCTTTTCGTAGAGGAATTTGCCGTAATCCATGATCCGGCAAACGGGCGGCTCGGCGTTCGGACTGATCTCGACCAGATCCACTTCGGCCTCTGCGGCCAAGTTCAGTGCTTCCTGGATAGATACGATGCCAAGAGCTTCGCCATCCAGACCAGCCAAACGAACTTCTTTCAGACGGATCTCTTCATTGATCCGGTGAGCGCGGGCTTGCGGTTGCTTGCCCAGTTTTTTTCCGCCTTTTATAGCTTATTCCTCCACTTTCTTTTGTCCGCGGGTCTGAACTTCCTGGGTCAGCAGAGCGATGAACTCTTCAACAGGATAAGTGCCCAGGTCAGCCCCTTTACGAGTCCGTACTGCAATCTTACCGGCTTCAACTTCTTTATCGCCGCAGACCAGCATGAAAGGTACTCGCTTCAAAGTATGCTCGCGGATTTTAAAGCCAATCTTCTCATTTCTCAAGTCCGCTTTTGCGCGAAGGCCCGCATCATTCAATGCTTTGGCTACTTTCACCGCATAATCGGCCTGATTGTCCGTGATATTCATGACCACAGCCTGAGTCGGAGCCAACCAGGTCGGGAACAGACCGGCGTACTCTTCAGTCAGAATACCGATGAAGCGCTCGATAGAACCCAAGATGGCCCGGTGGATCATCACAGGTACATGACGATCGTTGTTTTCGCCCACATAAGTGGCACCCAGACGACCAGGCAGGGCAAAGTCGAGCTGCACGGTACCACATTGCCACGCACGATCAAGGCAATCGTGCAGGGTAAATTCAATTTTTGGACCGTAGAACGCCCCTTCACCCGGCTGCAAATCGTACTTCAGACCGTTGAGCTCCAGCGCTTCGGCCAGCGCTTTCTCGGCGCGATCCCACATCTCGTCAGAGCCGATACGCTGCTCGGGACGAGTGGAGAGCTTGACCACGATGTTCTCGAAGCCAAAGGTACCGTAGACGTCATAGACCATACGAATACAGCCGGAGACCTCTTCCATGATCTGCTCTTCGGTACAGAAGATGTGAGCGTCATCCTGAGTGAAACCGCGCACCCGCATCAGACCGTGCAGGGAACCGGACGGCTCGTTGCGGTGGCAGGAACCAAACTCGGCCATCCGCAGCGGCAGATCGCGGTAGGACTTCAGACCCTGGTTGAAGATCTGGACGTGACCCGGGCAGTTCATCGGCTTGATGGCGTACTCGCGGTTTTCGGACTGGGTGGTGAACATGGCCTGGGCATACTTCTCCCAGTGACCTGAACGCTCCCACAGGACGCGGTCCATCATGAACGGACCTTTCACTTCCTGATAGTCGTACTCTTTGAGCTTGCCGCGGATAAAGGTTTCCAGCTCACGGAAGATGGTCCAGCCATCGTTGTGCCAGAACACCATACCGGGTGCTTCTTCCTGCATGTGATACAGGTCGAGCTGCTTGCCGATCTTGCGGTGGTCGCGCTTGGCGGCCTCTTCCAGACGCTGCAGATAAGCCTTGAGCTGCTTCTTGTCAGCCCAGGCAGTACCGTAGATACGCTGCAGCATCTTGTTGTTGGAGTCGCCACGCCAGTAGGCGCCGGACATCTTCAGCAACTTGAAGTGGTGGCAGTGACGCATGTTGGGCACGTGCGGGCCGCGACACATGTCGATGTACTCTTCGTGATGATAGAGACCTGGCTGGTCATCACGGGCAATGTTCTGATCCAGGATTTCGACTTTGTAAGACTCGCCGCGCGCCTCGAATACATCGCGCGCTTCTTGCCAGGAGACTTTCTTCTTGATGACGTCGTAATCCTTGGCTACCAGCGCCAGCATGCGCTCTTCCAGGGCAGCCAGATCTTCATCGGTCAGGGTACGGTCAAGATCAACGTCATAGTAGAAGCCGTTGTCGATGACAGGACCGATGGCCATCTTGGTCTGGGGCCAGAGTTGCTTGATAGCATGACCCAGCAAGTGAGCGCAGGAGTGGCGCAGGATGTCCAGACCTTCTTCGTCTTTGGCGGTGATGATGGCCAGCGCAGCATCGGCTTCGATCAGCTCGCATGCATCCACCAGTTCACCGTTTACCCGACCGGCAATGCACGCCTTGGCGAGACCGGGACCGATGTCCGCAGCCACATCCATGACGGAAACAGAGTGGGCAAATTGACGTTGGCTGCCGTCAGGCAGAGTAATGATTGGCATTATGTGTTTCCTTATACAGTGGTGACCCCTACCAAAGGTCACATGCGGGATGGAAAAGAGATTCAAAAAGGTGATGTTCTGGTTCTCCACAGCACTTTGCGAAGACGGCCTGACACGCAAACAGCATGTCTAACATGACAAACCAAGCCAAAACGGCCCCCATGCTACCAGAAGTCGGGCGTGCTGTATCGGATTTGCAGATATTTTCTACAGTCAAATGAGTCGCCTACCGACTATTCGCCAAGCAGGGATTGCCAGTTGAAGTCAAAGTCACTGCTCCCCTCCTCTGCCAGCGCCAGCTCTTGCAGCACCTGAAGCGCCAGCTTGTTGCCCTTTTGTGCCGCCTGATAGAGCCACTGTTTCGCCTGAGCCAGATCGACCCTGCCGCTGACCCCCATCAGATGAAGCACACCGACTTTCAGCATGGCCGGGACATCACCATTGCGGGCAGCCTGCTCCATCCAGTGAAAGGCTTGGCGCAGATCTCGCTTGACCCCGACACCGCGCAGATAGAGCTCTGCCAGCCGATATTGGCCGAAGGGATCTCCTGCCTGCGCCGACTGGCGATAGAGGCTGATGGCCTGATGGATATCCTGCTCGCTCCCCTGCCCCACCTCATGACTCCAGCCCATCAGGGCTTGCGCCCGAGGTTGGCCTTGATCGGCCAGTGGCGACCAGATCCGGGTCGCCTCATCAAAGTGACCGGTACGCCAGGCACGGTTGGCGGCAGCCATCTCCTGCTCGGTGGAGAGCGGAAGCAGACGCCAGATAACCAGCGCAAACAGACCGATAAACAGCCAACGGGAAGTGGTGGGGCTCATGATGATTTCCGTGATCCAGTTCTCATTTCGTCTATGTAAACGAAATGTAGCGTTGCGATCAAGCAAGAGATCCCTACGACAACCCTTTTTGCACCCGGTCGATCAGCAGTTGTTGTCATTTATCCGGGGTACCTGCAAAATAACTGTATGTATAAACAGTGTCGGTGCACACCATGGCAGGACGAGGCAGCCCCAACAATATCGATCACCGTTTTAGCGGCCCCCTTGTCGAAGCGGTCGATGACGGCTGGCAATCGTCCGATTGGGATGCCGCCTTCACTTCTTCTGTGCCTGGCACCGAGGTGCGGGAGATCGATGCACGCAGTATCATCAGCTACAACAGCTCGCCGGATGTCCCCTTTGGTCGCTCCATCAACCCCTATCAGGGGTGCGAACACGGCTGCATCTACTGCTATGCCAGACCCAGTCACGCCTATCTGGAACTCTCCCCTGGTCTTGATTTCGAGAGCAAGCTGTTTGCTAAACGCAATGCAGCCGACCTGCTGCACCGGGAGTTTGCCAAACCTGCCTATCAGCCACAGACCATCTTCATTGGCGCCAATACCGACCCCTATCAACCCATCGAGCAGCGCTATCGCCTCACCCGCCAGTTGTTGGAAGTGATGCTGGCACACCGCCACCCGGTCGGACTCATTACCAAGAGCGCCATGATCTTGCGCGACCTCGATCTGTTGACCGAGCTGGCCAGAGAGGGACTGTGTCAGGTGATGGTGTCGGTGACGACCTTGAACGAAACCCTGCGGCGACAGTTGGAGCCCCGCGCCAGCACGGGTGCCGGCCGCTTGAAAGTGATCGAGAAGCTGGCCAACGCTGGCGTGCAGGTGGGGGTACTGGCCGCCCCCATGATCCCGCGGCTCAATGAACCGGAGCTGGAGCAGATCATCAAATCGGCTGCCAACGCTGGCGCCTGTTGCGCCGACTATATCTTGCTGCGCTTGCCTCACGAGCTGGCGCCGCTGTTCAGTGACTGGCTGGATGAGCACTATCCCGGCCAGAAGGAGGCAATTTTGAACCAGCTGCGTGCCAGCCGCGGTGGCGGGCTCAACAGTACCGCCTTCGGCACCCGCATGCGCGGCGAGGGGCACTTTGCCGATCTGCTGGCCCAGCGCTTTCGCCTTATCAGCAAGCGCCTTGATCTGGGCAAACGCCATATTCAGCTCAGGCTGGATGGGTTTATCCGCCCCGGGGAGCAGCTGTCGCTCTTCTAATCCCCCTTTTACGCCCTGCATACATCAGATGCACAACCCTTGCCTGCCAAGAGGTTGAGAGGAAGGCCTGCCGCAACACATCCTGTGGAAACCCCGCTTTTCAGAATTTTCCAACGAAGTAGCCATGTCGCGACAAGAAAGCGCTACCCGGTAAAGAGAGGGCTAACGCCTTAGCCTGCGCGCTGATCCCGACCCTGCTGCACCATTTCAACCGGTAGTCGCGAGGGTTCATGGGCCACTTCGTGCTCATCCTCTTCATACAGCGGCACCTCTGACTCGCCCCATACCCGGCTCCACCAAATTTCCCACGTGATCCAACTGGTCATATGCAGCTCCTGACGGTGAAGGTGATAGCAACAACGCACCACTCGCCCGGCAGGATAGCGGCTGGGAATGACAGGGAAATGACAAAAAAATCAGTTGTAAAAAGGCAACTGGCGGTGGCGAGGAAAAGCCGAAACAGTTCACATATTCGGCGAAATCACTCTGAAAGCGGTCACAAATCTGCAGGTTGTGGATTGCAGCTCACTCTGTTCCCACCAAAGCTGGGTTGCCCATTCAGGCATCTATAAAAACAGGGACACAATAATGAAACACACAGCGGGAATATGGGCGATCGCAGGCATGCTGATCGCCCCCTTGGCGCACGCCGACGTCATACTGCACGCCTTCAACTGGAAGTACAGTGAAGTGACCGCCAAAGCCGACCTTATCAAGTCGGCCGGCTACAAACAGGTACTCATCTCGCCGCCTCTCAAGTCATCAGGCAACGAATGGTGGGCCCGTTACCAGCCGCAGGATCTGCGCCTTGTCGACTCACCCCTTGGCAATAAACAGGATCTCGAGCAGCTGATCGCCGCCATGAAGGCGCGGGGCATCGCCGTCTATGCCGATGTGGTGCTCAACCACATGGCCAACGAAAGCTGGAAACGCCAGGACCTCAACTATCCCGGCAACGAGCTGCTGCAAAGCTACGCCAGCAACCCGGCCTATTTCGAGCGCCAGAAACTGTTTGGCGATCTGGGGCAAAACTTCCTCTCCGGTCAGGATTTTCATCCCGAAGGGTGCATCAGTGACTGGAGCGATCCGGGTCATGTCCAGTATTGGCGTCTCTGTGGCGGTGCCGGTGACAAGGGGCTGCCGGATCTGGATCCCAACAACTGGGTAGTCAGCCAGCAACAGGCCTATCTCAAGGCGCTCAAGGGGATGGGGATCAAGGGCTTTCGGGTCGATGCGGTCAAACACATGAGCGATTACCAGATCAATGCCGTGTTCACCCCCGAGATCAAACAGGGGATGCATGTGTTTGGCGAGGTGATCACCACAGGGGGCGCAGGCAGCGCCGATTACGAGCGCTTCCTCAAACCCTACCTCGACAGCAGCGGCCAGGGTGCCTATGACTTTCCGCTGTTTTCCTCCCTGCGCGGGGCGCTAGGGTATGGCGGCAGCATGAACCTGCTGGCAGATCCGGGAGCTTATGGTCAGGCGCTGCCGGGTAGCCGCGCCGTCACCTTTGCCGTGACCCACGACATCCCCACCAACGACGGCTTCCGCTATCAGATCTTAAGCCAGACTGACGAGAAGCTGGCCTATGCCTACCTGCTTGGGCGCGATGGTGGCTCGCCGCTGGTCTACTCCGATCACGGCGAGACCCAGGCCAAGGATGGACTGCGCTGGCAGGATTACTACCAGCGCGCCGATCTCAAGGGGATGATCCGCTTCCACAATGCGGTGCAGGGTCAACCCATGCAGTTGATCGGCAGCGGTGACTGCTTCGTGCTATTCAAACGGGGCAAACAGGGGCTGGTCGGCATCAACAAGTGCGACTATGAGCAGGAGTATTGGCTCGATACCGCCAAATTCGAGATGAACTGGTATCGCAACTATCGTGACGCGCTCGACCAAGGCGCCGTGGTCAACGTGCAGAGCCAGTGGGTACGGGTCGCCATTCCCGCCCGCAGCGCCAGAATGTGGTTGCAGGAGTAATCCGCCAGCCCCCTGTCGCGCAGGAAGCTGGCAGTCATAAAAAGCAGACAAATAAAAAGAGCGACCACCAGGGTCGCTCTTTTTGCTCAGAGACGTTGCTCGGGTACTGGTGACGATTACTCGTCGCCCGCTTCCCCTGCATCGACCGCATCAGTGCCGGTCGCGGTATCGGTACCTTCAGATACCTCACCGTCAACGGCCAGAGCGTCGTTCTCGTCTTCGTCGCTCTCGGCGATGCGCTGCAGGCCAACCACGGTCTCGTCTTCACCGGTACGGATCAGACGGACACCGCCGGTGTTACGGCCAATGACGCTCACCTCGGCAACACGGGTACGCACCAGGGTACCGCCGTTGGTGATCAGCATGATCTGGTCGGTATCTTCGACCTGGATTGCATCGATCACCTTGCCATTACGCTCATCCACCTTGATGGAGATAACGCCCTGGGTACCACGGCTCTTGGTCGGGTACTCGGCCAACGCAGTCCGCTTGCCGTAACCGTTCTCGGTGGCGGTGAGGATGGCACCTTCGCCGCGCGGAACGATGAGGGAAACCACCTTGTCACCGGCGCCCAGCTTGATGCCGCGCACACCGGCGGCGGTACGACCCATCGGACGCACGCCCTTGAAGGTACCCTTGCTTTCGGTGCCTTCGCCGTTGTCGCTGCCATCATCGTCATTGCTGGCATCGTCGTCGGTTTCAACGTCATCGCTGACATCGGCATCGGCGCGACCGCTGCCTTCGGCGAAGCGAACGACTTTGCCCGCGTCGGAGAAGAGCATGATCTCGTTGCTACCATCGGTGATATCCACCCCGATCAGCTCATCACCCTCTTTAAGGTTGATGGCACGAATACCGGAGGAGAGCGGACGGCTGAAGTCAGAGAGGCTGGTCTTCTTCACGGTACCGTTGGCGGTGGCAAAGAACACATACTTCTCGGCATCATACTCCTTCACCGGCAGGATAGCGGTGATACGCTCACCCTCTTCCAGCGGCAGCAGGTTGATGATCGGACGACCACGGGCGCCACGGGACGCTTCCGGCAGCTGATAGACCTTGAGCCAGTAGACCTTGCCACGGGTGGAGAAGCACAAAATGGTGTCGTGGGTGTTGGCCACCAGCAGACGCTCCACAAAGTCCTCTTCCTTGATCCGGGTGGCCGACTTGCCACGACCACCGCGGCGCTGGGCCTCGTAGTCGGAGAGCGGCTGATACTTCACATAGCCCTGGTGAGACAGGGTAACCACCACGTCTTCCGGGGTGATCAGATCTTCGATGTTGATCTCGGCACTGGACATGCTGATCTCGGTGCGACGCTCGTCGCCATACTGCTCACGCACGGCCAGCAGTTCATCGCGGATCACTTCCATCAGACGAGCCGGGCTCGCCAGGATATGCAGCAACTCGGCAATCAGATCCAGCAGAGATTGGTACTCTTCCAGGATCTTCTCGTGCTCGAGGCCAGTCAGCTTGTGCAGACGCAGGTCAAGGATGGCCTGGGCTTGCTGTTCGGTCAGGAAGTATTGGCCTTCACGGATACCGAACTCGGGCTCCAGCCACTCGGGCCGTGCCGCGTCGTCGCCCGCTTTTTCAAGCATGGCGGCCACGTTGCCGAGTTCCCAGCCCTTGGCAACCAGGCCCGCTTTCGCGTCGGCCGGGGTCGCGCTGTGGCGGATCAGCTCGATGATGGGATCGATGTTGGCCAGCGCAACCGCCAGACCTTCCAAAATGTGCGCCCGATCCCGCGCCTTGCGCAGTTCAAACACGGTCCGGCGAGTTACCACTTCACGGCGGTGCAGCAGGAACGCATCCAGGATCTCTTTAAGGTTCATCACCTTGGGCTGGTTGTTATCGAGCGCCACCATGTTGATGCCGAACGTGGTCTGCATCTGGGTGTGCTTGTAGAGATTGTTCAGCACAATCTCGCCGGACTCGCCGCGCTTGATCTCGATAACGATGCGCATGCCGTCTTTGTCAGACTCATCGCGCAGGGCACTGATGCCCTCGATCTTCTTCTCTTTGACCAGCTCGGCGATCTTCTCGATCAGTCGAGCCTTGTTCACCTGATAGGGGATCTCGTGAACGATGATGGTCTCGCGACTGGTCTTCTCGTCCACTTCCACTTCAGCCTTGGCCCGCACATAGATGGAGCCACGACCGGTACGGTACGCCTGCACGATGCCGGAACGACCGTTGATAATGCCGCCGGTGGGGAAATCCGGGCCGGTGATGTAGGTCATCAGCTCGTCAATGGTGAGGTCGCCGTTTTCGATCAGCGCCAGGCAGCCGTTGACAATCTCGGTGAGGTTGTGAGGCGGAATGTTGGTCGCCATACCCACCGCGATACCGGAGGAGCCGTTGACCAGCAGGTTGGGAACCTTGGTAGGCATGACCGCCGGGATCATCTCGGTGCCGTCATAGTTCGGCACCCAGTCCACGGTCTCTTTGTCCAGATCAGCCAGCAGCTCGTGGGAGATGCGGGCCATCCGCACTTCGGTATAACGCATCGCCGCGGCGCTGTCGCCGTCGACTGAACCGAAGTTGCCCTGACCATCGACCAGCATGTAACGCATGGAGAAATCCTGCGCCATCCGGACAATGGTGTCATACACAGCGCTATCGCCGTGCGGGTGATATTTACCGATTACGTCACCGACCACACGGGCCGATTTTTTATAGGGCTTGTTCCAGTCGTTCCCCAACTCGTTCATAGCAAACAGAACGCGGCGGTGAACCGGTTTCAAGCCATCACGCACATCCGGCAGAGCTCGTCCTACGATCACGCTCATGGCGTAATCAAGATAGGAACTCTTGAGCTCTTCTTCGATGTTGACCGGCGTGATCTCTCTGGCCAGATCGCTCATAGAAAGCCTTATCCCTAATTAGTTGTTCTTTGGCTTAAACAGCGCGACATGGTAACACACTGAGCCAAATACCTTAAGCCACAAATCGGGTATCAGATCGGGCTGGTGTGACAAAGTCCGTCCGTTATAATGCCCGCCAGGACAATAGATTGCGCCCATGACTCAGAAGCGGGCGCCCTGCCACAGGATCTTCGAAAAATGAACAGTGATGCCAATGTCGATCTGACAGAAATCGCCAAGTTTGAAGCCATCGCCTCCCGCTGGTGGGACATGGAAGGTGAATTCAAACCCCTGCATCAAATCAATCCGGTACGCCTTGACTGGATCACCGACAAAAGTGGCGGTCTGTTTGGCAAGCGCATGCTCGATATCGGATGTGGTGGCGGCATCCTCTCCGAGAGCATGGCCCGCCGTGGTGCCAGGGTCACCGGCATCGACATGGGTAAGGAACCCCTCGGCGTCGCCCGCCTGCACGCCCTTGAGCAGGGTGTTGAGCTCGAATATCGCCAGATCACTGCCGAAGCCCATGCCGCTGAAGTGCCAGGCCAATATGACGTGGTCACCTGCATGGAGATGCTGGAGCATGTACCGGACCCCGCCTCCGTGTTGCGCGCCATCGCCACCTTGGTGCGCCCGGGCGGCCGGGTGTTTGTCTCCACCATCAACCGCAACCCCAAATCCTATCTGATGATGATCATCGGGGCCGAATACCTGATGAAGATGGTGCCCAAGGGTACCCACGATCACAAAAAATTCATCACCCCGGCCGAACTGTGTCGCATGGGTGAAGCAGCTGGCCTGCTGGTGCGGGATATGAGCGGGGTGCACTATGCACCGCTCTCCAACAGTTTCAAGCTCGGCAAAAATGTCGACGTCAACTATATGGTGGAGTTTGTCCGCCCGGAGCACGGTTGATGAGCTCCTCTCACCTGCTGCCTCTTCGTTGCGTGCTGTTCGATCTGGATGGCACCCTGCTCGACACAGCCCCGGATCTGGGGGCCGCCGTCAACCATGTGCTGGTGAGCGAAGGCTTTGCGCCGCTCTCTGACGACATCATTCGTCAGACCACCTCCCACGGAGCGCTCGGGCTGCTGAAAGCGGGCCTCGGCGACGAACTGCTTGAAGAGCTGGGGGCCACACGCCTGCGCAATGCCCTGCTCGACTACTACGCGGCCAACCTCTGTGTCGGGACCCGTCCCTATGAGGGAATGGTGGATCTTATCGAGTGGCTCGACGAGAAACAGCTCCCCTGGGGCATAGTCACCAACAAGCCGGGCTTTCTCACCGAGCCGCTGCTGGCGGCCCTGCCACAGCTTGCCAGCTGCGGCGTCACCGTCAGCGCCGACACCCTGCCGGTACGCAAGCCCGACCCCGCCCCTATGTTCTTTGCCTGTGAGAAGCTGGGGGTCGAGGCGGCTCACTGCCTCTATGTGGGGGATCATGTGCGGGATATCGAAGCGGGCCGCAATGCTGGCATGCGCACCGCGGTCGCTGGCTGGGGCTATCTCAATGATGAGGAAGATCCCGCCCAGTGGGGCGCCGACCTGCAATTCGATACCGTGCAAGCCCTGCACCACTGGCTGCGCTATGAGTTGACGGCCAAGGTGTAACGCACAGCCTTACCGGCTGATATGCGATAACGGGGCGAAGAGACTCTCCGCCCCTTGCATCTCTTCCTTTACGCTCCTGCGTCCTGCGCCACCATCACTCGTCTATTCATGGATAATAAAGGCAGCTTACAGTCTATTGGATACCCATTTGACACGCACACAACCGTCACAAAGCGGCCACAAACCACCGTCATCTGATGCAAAGCCCTTGCCACGCTGAGCCCGCGGCTGCGACAACTGGACAGCTTTTGACCCTTGTTGCATAAGGGATAATCAGCCGCCGTTTGCTAGTAAAAAGCCCCCCGTTTCGCAAGCAAAAAAAGTTATTTAAATTTTCCATCTTCGATCGGGAGACTTGCTTTTAGCGGAGCGGACGAATGAAAACCCGCTCACTGTGAGCGGTCACTAACTGATGGGGCAAGACTCACAATTTATCCACAGCTCGTCACTTATCCACACATTGCAATGGCGGGCTGACCTCACTATCTTGTAGCTCGAACTTAAAATAACACTACATCTTGTGATTCATCGCACAATCTCTACCCAATACCTGCACATCGCCGGGGCCAGGGGTGGTGTCATTGTGCGATGGTTTTTCGGGAATCAACTGAAGGTCATCAGCCAATGAACTTGTTTGTGACGAAGCGTAACGGACACAAAGAACCCATCGATCTGGATAAAATTCACCGCGTGCTGGACTGGGCCGCCGAAGGGCTCGACAACGTGTCGGTCTCCCAGGTAGAGCTCAAGTCCCACATCCAGTTCTATGACGGTATCCGTACCGCCGACATTCACGAAACCATCATCAAGGCGACGGCTGACCTCATCTCCGAGCAGACCCCTGACTACCAGTACATGGCCGCCCGTCTGGCCATCTTCCACCTGCGCAAGAAGGCCTACGGCCAGTTCGAACCGCCCCACCTCTACCAGCACGTGGCTCGTCTGGTCGACATGGGCAAGTACGACAAACACCTGCTGGAAGACTACACCCAGGCTGAATTCGAAGAGCTGAACGCGCACATGGATCACTGGCGCGACATGAACTTCTCCTACGCGGCGGTCAAGCAGCTGGAAGGCAAGTATCTGGTACAAAACCGCGTCACCGGCGAGATCTACGAGAGCCCGCAGTTCCTCTACATTCTGGTAGCGGCCTGCCTCTTCTCCAAGTATCCGAAGGATACCCGTCTGGACTACATCAAGCGCTTCTATGATGCGGTCTCGACCTTCAAGATCTCGCTGCCGACCCCGATCATGAGCGGCGTGCGCACCCCGACCCGTCAGTTCAGCTCCTGCGTACTGATCGAGTGCGACGACAGCCTGGACTCCATCAACGCCACCGCCAGCTCCATCGTGCGTTACGTTTCCCAGCGCGCCGGTATCGGCATCAACGCCGGTCGCATCCGCGGTCTTGGCAGCCCCATCCGTGGTGGCGAAGCGTTCC
This sequence comes from Aeromonas sp. 603079, assembly GCF_049172135.1. Taxonomy (NCBI): domain Bacteria; kingdom Pseudomonadati; phylum Pseudomonadota; class Gammaproteobacteria; order Aeromonadales; family Aeromonadaceae; genus Aeromonas; species Aeromonas sp. 603079. Next base: position 121,175 of record NZ_JAAKPX010000004.1, read on the forward strand.
ACACCGGTTGCATCCCCTTCTACAAATACTTCCAGACTGCCGTGAAGTGCTGCTCCCAGGGCGGCGTGCGCGGCGGTGCGGCCACCCTGTTCTACCCGCTGTGGCACACCGAAGTGGAAAGCCTGCTGGTGCTGAAGAACAACCGCGGCGTGGAAGAGAACCGTGTTCGTCACATGGACTACGGCGTGCAGATCAACAAGCTGATGTACCAGCGCCTCATCAAGGGCGGTGACATCACACTGTTCTCCCCGTCCGATGCGCCGGGTCTGTACGACGCCTTCTTCGCCGATCAGGACAAGTTCGAAGAGCTCTACGTCAAGTACGAGCAGGATCCGGCCATTCGCAAGAAGACCCTGAAAGCGGTAGACCTCTTCTCCTTGATGATGCAAGAGCGTGCCGGTACCGGTCGCATCTACATCCAGAACGTGGATCACTGCAACACCCACAGCCCGTTCGACCCGAGCGTGGCGCCGGTACGCCAGTCCAACCTCTGCCTCGAGATTGCGCTGCCGACCAAGCCGCTCAACAACATCGACGACGAGAACGGCGAGATCGCTCTGTGCACCCTCTCTGCCTTCAACCTGGGTGCCATCGACAAACTGGAAGATCTGGAAGAGATGGCGGATCTGGCCGTGCGCGCCCTCGATGCCCTGCTCGACTATCAGGACTACCCGATTGCCGCCGCCAAGAAGGGCAGCATGGGTCGTCGCACCCTGGGGATCGGCGTCATCAACTACGCCTACTACCTGGCTAAAAACGGTGCCCGCTACTCTGATGGCTCCGGTCTGGCACTGACTCACCGCACCTTCGAGGCCATTCAGTACTATCTGCTGAAAGCCTCCGTGCAGCTGGCCCGCGAGTTCGGCCCCTGCCCGCTGTTTGGCGAGACCACCTATGCCCAGGGCATTCTGCCGATCGACACCTACAAGAAGGATCTGGATGCGCTGTGCAACGAGCCGCTGCATCTGGATTGGGAAAGCCTGCGTGAAGAGATCAAATCCGTGGGGCTGCGCAACTCCACCCTGACCGCCCTGATGCCGAGCGAGACCTCCAGCCAGATCTCCAACGCCACCAACGGTATCGAGCCGCCGCGCGGTCTGGTGTCGGTCAAGGCCTCCAAAGACGGCATTCTCAAACAGGTGGTGCCCGAGTATGATCGCCTGAAAGATCAATACGAACTGCTCTGGAAGCAACCGAGCGTCGACGGCTACCTGCAGCTGGTCGGTATCATGCAGAAGTTTGTGGATCAGGCGATCTCCGCCAACACCAACTACGACCCGGCCCGTTTCGAAGGCAACAAGGTGCCGATGAAGCAGCTGCTGAAGGACTTGCTGACCGCCTACAAATACGGCCTCAAGACCCTGTACTATCACAACACCCGTGATGGTGCGGACGATGCACAGACCGATCTGCAAGATGACGGTTGTGCTGGCGGGGCTTGCAAAATCTAAGTCACGGCAAGATCTGATAACCGGGCGGGAGCGACAAGCTCCCGCTCTCCTGTTTTCTCCATACAGACATTCTGGTAACCATGGCCTATTCAACTTTCTGCCAAACCCAAAACGACCAGCTCAAAGAGCCGATGTTTTTTGGCCAATCGGTCAACGTAGCCCGTTATGATCAACAAAAGCACGAAGTGTTCGAGCGGCTGATCGAAAAGCAACTCTCCTTCTTCTGGCGCCCGGAAGAGGTGGATGTCTCCCGTGATCGCATCGACTATCAGGCCCTGCCGCCCCACGAGCAGCACATCTTCATCTCCAACCTGAAGTACCAGACCCTGCTGGACTCCATTCAGGGCCGCAGCCCCAACGTGGCGCTGCTGCCGCTGGTCTCCATTCCGGAGCTGGAAACCTGGATTGAGACCTGGGCCTTCTCGGAGACCATCCACTCTCGCTCCTACACCCACATAATCCGCAATATCGTCAACACCCCCGCCCAGGTGTTCGACGACATCGTGACCAACGAGCAGATCTTGAAGCGCGCCGGCTCCATCAGCCACTTCTACGACGACCTGATCGAAGCGACCGCCCTCTACAACCTGCATGGTGAAGGGACCCACACCGTCGCGGGCCGCGAAGTGACCATCACCTTGCGCGAGCTCAAGAAGAAGCTCTATCTGTGCCTGATGAGTGTCAACGCGCTGGAAGCGATCCGCTTCTACGTCAGCTTCGCCTGCTCCTTTGCCTTCGCCGAGCGTGAACTGATGGAAGGCAACGCCAAGATCATCAAGATGATCGCCCGCGACGAAGCGCTGCACCTCACCGGCACCCAGCACATGCTGAACCTGATGCGCACCGGCCAGGATGACCCGGAGATGGCCGAGATCGCCGCCGAGTGCGAACAGGCCTGCTTCGAGATCTTCAAGGAAGCGGCCATTCAGGAGAAAGAGTGGGCCGAGTACCTGTTCCAGGACGGCTCCATGATCGGCCTGAACAAGGACATCCTCTGCCAGTATGTGGAGTACATCACCAACCTGCGCATGAGCGCAGTCGGCCTGCAGCCAGCCTTTGCAGGTACCAAGCAAAACCCGATCCCCTGGATCAACACCTGGCTCTCTTCCGACAACGTGCAGGTCGCCCCGCAAGAGGTAGAGGTCAGCTCCTATCTGGTCGGCCAAATCGACAGCGAAGTCAATGCCGACGACCTGGGTGATTTCGAGCTGTGAGTGACGCCACCAACACGCTGACCCCTGCCCCGCACGCACCTGCCGAACAGCATGCGGTCGTGGCACCACGGGTACATACCCGGGATGGTGCCGTGCTGCACGCCCATCCCGGCGAAAGCGTGTTGGAGACCCTGGAGCGCCATGGTCATCATGTGGAGTTCCAGTGTCGAAGCGGCTATTGCGGCGCCTGCCGCACTCCGCTGATGGCTGGCAAGGTGCACTATCCTTCGGTGCCGCTGGCATTTGTCGCCCAAGGGGAGTGCCTCCCCTGCTGCTGCAAACCGGTCGGCGCCATCCGGCTGGATATCCGGAAGAGCTGACGCAGCCACCAGCTGCCACTCTCACAAAATAGAAAGCCGCCGGAGCAATCCGGCGGCTTTCTTTGTCTCTTCACATTGCTCGGGCGCCCGATGACAGACGCCCAAAGCCTCAGAGGATTACAACCAGGGGGCGGCAGTCGGCCCGTGGTGCAGGCCAAGCTTCCAGACCCGGCCGAAGTGTTTGTAGTGACCGGCTGCGACACCAGCCTTCTCACCCATACCGTGGTAGAGATCGAGGTGTCCCTTCTTCACCGCTCCGCCCACATCCAGCGCAATCAACAAGCGCAGCTGGTGCTTGCCGGTCCAGTTGCCCTCTTTATCGAGCAAAGGAACTTCGGCCAGGATCGGGGTACCCATCGGCAGCAGGGTCTTGTCGGCAGCGACGGCCGCCAGCGGCAGCAGCGGGATACCGGCGGCACCGATCACATCATTAGTCGGGCGACGCTCGAAGAAGACATAGGAGGGGTTCTGCTCTACCAGCTCCTTGACCCTGTGCTCAGGTTGCTGGTTGGCCCACTCCTTGATGGCCTTCATCGACATCTGCTCCTTGGGCACTTCACCGCGGTCAATCAGCACCCGGCCAATGCTCACATAGCCGTGGCCGTTCTTGCCGCTGTAACCCAGATATTGCAGCCTATCGTCGTCACCGTAGTGAACAAAGCCCGATCCCTGCACGTCCATCAGGAAGTTGTCGATAAGGGATTTGCTGTAACCCAGCTCCAACCCGCGGTTGGCAAGGGCGCCCTGGTGGATCTGTGCCCGGGTCGGACAACGGCTGCCGCAGTTGGGCATGGCATAGATGGGGTACTTATACTCGGCATCCGGGCGGTGACGCACCTCCAGCACCGGCGAGTAGTAGCCGGTAAAGAGCACGTTACCCATGCGATCGGCGCCGCCCAGCTGAGCCAGGCTGATGCCGTAACGGGTGATGTCGGCAGGATTGCCGCCGCCCGCCACCCAGCGGGAGAGCTGGTGATAGAGCTCGCCATAACGGCTCGCCATCCGCCCTGAACGCTGCATGACAATGCGACTCTGGGGGCCAAACTTGCTGTAATCGGCACTGGCACGACTGTTGACCCGCTCGACCCGCACCAGATCCCCCGGCAAGGTACCGTCCAGATACTGCTTGCCCAGATTTTCCGGCACCTCGCAGTTGAGAAAACATCTGTCATCAGTCTGTTTTTTTGGCACCTCTGCTTTGTCAGAGTTACCCGCACACCCGGCCAACCCCAGCACTATCGCGGTCAGCCAGAATCCGTGTTTGTTCATATGTCCTCATTTAACACCAAGAGTCCTGCTCGGCGGCAAGATGCCAAATTTGCAGGGGGAAAGCAAACGACATCAATCACTTGAAGAGAGATTTCTCCAAAGGGAGGATGCTGGGTTATAACAAGGTGACAGGATATGCGAGGTAATGGATGGAACAGCTCGAAATATTCCCGTTGCAGAGCCCCTGTATCGGGGTCTGCGAGGTGAACAACAAGGGCTATTGCAAAGGATGCCTGCGCAATCGCGAGGAGCGTTTCAACTGGCAGAAAATGAGCCCGGCCCAGCAACAGGATGTAATGCGTCTGTGTCGCGCCCGCAAGGCGCGGGTTGAGGCTGCGAGGCGCAAAGCGCTGGAAGGAGCGCAACCCCAGTTGCCAGAACAACAAGGCTGGGAGTTTTAACCACTCCCTATCTTCCCCTCACAGGTTACCTATCCTCCCGACAAAACAAAAAGCGGCCCACAGGCCGCTCTTGGTTATGACGTCTTGCCGGGTGGCGAGGCTTATGCCGTGGCCAGCTTGGCCTGCTCTTCGCCGCGCTTGAGCATGGCGTAGGAGACACCGGTCAGCAGCGAGCCTGCTGCAATGGCCACGATATACATCATGACATTGCTGATGGCGTGCGGGATGAACAGCACGAACAGACCGCCGTGGGGAGCCATCAGCTCGCAACCGAACAGCATGGAGAGCGCACCGGTCAGGGCGCCGCCGACCATGCAGGCCGGGATGACCCGCATCGGATCCTTGGCGGCAAACGGGATGGCCCCCTCGGAGATAAAGCACAGACCCAGCACGAAGGAGGCCTTGCCCGCTTCCTGTTCCGCCTTGATGAACTTGGCGCGGGCCAGGAAGGTGGCGATCCCCATCCCCAGCGCCGGCACCATGCCGGCGGCCATCACGGCAGCCATGGGGGCGTAGGTTTTGGAGGCCAGCAGGCCGACCCCGAAGGCGTAGGCTGCCTTGTTGACCGGGCCACCCATGTCGAAGCACATCATGGCACCGATGATGACACCCAGCAGCACAGCGTTGGCAGAGCCCATGTTGTTGAGGAACTCGGTCATGGCATTCATGATACCGGCCACAGGGCCACCGACGACGTAGATCATCACCAGGCCGGTAAACAGGCTGGCAAACAGCGGAATAATCAGGATCGGCTTGAGCGCTTCCAGGGTAGTCGGCAGGCGCACCTTGTCACTCAGGTATTTGGCACTGTAACCGGCCAGAAAACCGGCGACGATGCCGCCAAGGAAACCGGCGCCCAGCGAGCTTGCCAGCATGCCGCCGATCATGCCGGGAGCGAGACCCGGGCGGTCAGCGATGGAGTAGGCAATGTAACCGGCCAGCACCGGGATCATCAGGGCAAAGGCAGAGCCGCCACCGATCTTCATCAGAGCGGCGGCCAGAGTGCCTTCCACCTTGAACGCCTCAATCCCGAACACGAACGAGAGCGCGATAATCAGGCCGCCCGCCACCACCATCGGCAACATAAAGGAGACACCGGTCAGCAGATGCTTGTAGGGGCCAGCTTTTTCCTCTTTCTTGGGCTGGCTGGCACCGCTGTGACGATAGGTTTTCGCCTCGGTCCACGCCTTGCCCAACTCGGCACGGGTTTTCTTCAGTGCCGCACCGGTACTGGTGCGATAGACCAGCTTGCCGTCGAAACGAGCCATGTCCACCTCGATATCGGTGGCGAGGAACACCAGATCAGCGGATGCAATCTCCTCGGCGGTCAGGGCGTTCTGGGCACCGACCGAGCCTTGGGTCTCGACGCGGATCTGATAACCCAGCTGTTTGGCCATGGTCTCCAGCGCTTCTGCCGACATAAAGGTGTGGGCAACGCCAGTCGGGCACGCTGTCACTGCCACGATGCGCTTCCCAGCGGCGACCGATTTGGCGGCAGCAGGCGCGGCTTGATGACGATAGACGCTGGCACCGCTGGTGGCTGCTTCCAGCAAGGCAGCCGGATCCTGCAGGGCGAGATCCATGCTGCCCTGATAGACTCGCTTGCCATCATAGGCGGCGAGATCCACCGGGGCACTGGCGACAACCAGCACCAGATCGGCGGCGGCAATCTGCTCCTTGCTCGGTACTTGGCGGGGCTGCACGCTGGAGCCGACGTCGAGGGTGAGTTCCCAGCCAGCCAGTTTGGCCTGCTGTTCTATCCGTTTTGCAGCGAGAAAGCTGGTGGCAATGCCCGCCGGGCAAGCCGTAACCAAGATTGCTTTCATTGGGCATCTCCTGAGTTTTCCATTGAGGGGGTATTGCACTGAACCGGTGCCAGCGCATCCAGACGCTCTACGCGCACCTGTTCAAGTAAAGGGTTGAGCACATTGATATCGTCAAAGCCGACCGCCACCTGACTGACCGCCAATGCCGAGACGGCGGTGGCCAGCCGCAGGGTCTGCTCCGGCGCCCAGCCAAGGCTCAGACCATGGGCGAGACCTGCCACCAGAGAATCGCCAGCACCAACCGTGCTGACCACCTGCATCCGCGGCGGAATGGCTTGCCAAACGGCATCTGGGGCAAACCAGATGAGGCCATCGGCGCCGTTGGAGATCACCACGTTGGGGATCCCGCTCGCCTGCAGCGCGCGGGCACACTCGGCCTGCTCGCTCAGGGTCTTGATGGGGCGACCAGCCCATTGGCTCAGCTCCTCCAGATTGGGTTTGACCAGGGTCGGCGCCGCCTTGATCCCTTCGCTTAACGCCGCACCGCTGCAATCGAAGATCACCTGCTTGCCCTTGGCCTTGAGCAGGCGGATCAGATGGGCGCAGTAATCGGGGGCCACCCCTTTGGGCAGGCTGCCCGCCAGCACGAACCACTCGGCGTGAGGTGCCAATTTGTCGATGGCCTGCTCCAGCGCGCACACTTCCCCTTGCTGGATGGTGAGCCCCGGCAAGTTGAGATCGGTGACCCGACCGGACTGCTCGGAAATCTTGACGTTGATGCGGGTGCTGCCCGCGACACGGACAAAGTGATCATCCAGCGCACGCTCTGCAAACAGGGAGACAAAGCTCTGCTCATTGTCTGCGCCCAGCCAGCCGGTGACGCCCACCTCGCGGCCCAAGTCCTTGAGCACCATGGCGACGTTGATCCCCTTGCCTGCGGCACGCAGGTTGGCCTCGCTCACCAGATTGACCTCACCGAGGCTCATCGCCTCGAGGCGAGTAGTGAGATCAAGGGCCGGATTGAGGGTGATGGTAACAATCTTCATTAATGCGCCCCCTCGCCGAGACCAGCGGCGATGGCCTCACCGATCCCCTTGAGAGCCGCTTCGGCATCAGCCCCTTCGGCGCGAAACGCCAGACGGTGCCCGCATTTGACCCCAAGACCGATCACTTTCATCAGGCTCTTGGCGGAAACCGCTTCGCCGCTGCCATCCAGATTGGCCACCCGGATGTCGGATTCAAACTCTTTGGCCACCTTGACCAGCATGGCGCCGGGACGAGCGTGCAAGCCGTGGGGATTGATGATGGTGAAGGTTTCGGAAAGACCGCTCGCGGGGCCTGCTTGCAGCATGGCCAGTCCCTCGCCGCCCGCCAGCGTCGCCAGCTGACCAGCAGCCGCCAGTTTGGCCAGATTCTCCAGCTGCGGCAGATGGCCGCTATCTGCGGCGCACAGCAGTAGCATGGCGCTGACCGGCAGCTCCCCTGCGCGAAGTTCGCTGCTGGGCGTTGCCAACACCCAGCCAGTCTGGGCCGCTTGCGCCCGGGCCAGCCAGATGCCCTCGCCCAGATAGGCAGGATCGCTTGCCAGCAGCGCGCTCACCATGGCGGCATCGCCCCAGCCCGCCGATTTGGCGCGGGCGGCTGCTCCCAGCAGCAGTTGATCGCGATCATCGGCCGGGAAGTCAGCCAGGGTCAGGTATTGCACCTCTTTGGCGGCAGTGGCGCCAGTCAGGATGTTGATGATGGTGTCGGCATCGGTGGCCTCTTTGAGCTGAGCTGCCGCCTGCTCGTCACCCAGCACATGGGTGAGCTGGCGCAAAATGCCCAGATGCTCGTCGGACTTGGCGGCGATGCCGATGGCGACATAGGCGATCTGCCCCTCATCCCACTCGATACCATTGGGGAACTGGGCCACCATGACGCCTGTGCTCTTCACCAGATGACGGGTATCGGTGGTGCCGTGGGGAATGGCGATGCCACTGCCAAGATAGGTGGCATGCTGCGCTTCACGGGCCAGCATCCCATCCACATAGCCCGCTTCCACCAGACCGGCTTCGGTCAGTTTGCCTGCCAGCAGGGCAATGGCGTCCGACTTGGTCGCCACCGACTGCCCCAGCAAGATCTGCTCTCGCGCCAACTTCAACATAGAGATTCTCCATCAGGTTCCGGCCGCGCCGGTACGTCACAATTGAACATTCGGGTAACTCGCCAGCTGACAATAGACCCGAACACGGTTGACTGTGATCGGAGCCTGATTTTCAGGCCACTGGGTCTCTTCGTTGCTGACAGGCTGAATCGTTTCACTTACACTCAGACTGAATCGTTTCAGCGAATTGATCAAGTACCCACAAAGAGTGCTTTTCAATGATATGATCCCGCGCACACTTTTCGGTGCCCTCACCCGGCAGTGACCGTGGGCCTTGCAACTCAAACAGAGCCAATATGATGAAACTGGATGAAATCGCCGCCCTCGCCGGTGTCTCGCGCACCACGGCAAGCTATGTGATCAATGGCAAGGCCGACCAATACCGCATCAGTCAGGCCACCCGCGACAAGGTGATGGCCGTTGTCACCGCCCACAACTATCAGCCGGACAGCCGCGCCGCCTCCCTGCGCGGCGGCCAAACCAAGACCCTCGGCTTTATCCTGCCCGACCTTGAGAACGCCAGTTACGCCAAACTGGCCAAACGGCTGGAACAGGGGGCCCGGGCACAGGGATATCAGCTGCTCATCGTCTGCTCGGAAGATGAGCCCGCCACAGAAAAAGAGCTGGCCCAGATGCTGGTGAGCCGCCATGTGGACGCCCTGCTGGTGGCCAGTTGCCTGCCGCCGGACGACCCCTTCTACGGTAAATTGCAGGCGCAAGGCAGCCAGATCCTCGCCATCGACCGGGCGATGGCCGCCGACAAGTTTGTCACCGTCGCCAGTGAAAACGAGAAGGCGAGCCATGACCTCACCGCCTCCCTGCTCACCCCGGCCATTCGCCATATCGCCTTGATCACCGCACTGCCGGCACTCACGATCAGTCTGGAGCGAAAAGCAGGCTTCGAGCAGGCCATCGCGAGCCACAGTGCGACCTGCCACCTCTGTGAAGGGGCCCACTTCTCGCGCACCGAGGGGTATCGCCTGATCAAACATCTGCACCAGCAGCTGGGCCAGCTGCCCGAGGCGCTGATCACTACCTCCTATATCCTGATGGAGGGGGTACTCGACTACCTGTTGGAGCAAGAGATCGACATGAGCCAGCTCGCCATGGCCACCTTCGGGGACGATCGGCTGCTTGACTTCCTCCCCTTTGGCATCAACTCCCTGCCCCAACAGCACGACGCCCTAGCGTGCCAGGCGCTGGAGCTGGCGCTCAAGGCGGTGAACGGCGACTACCAGAGCGGGCTGCACTATGTGAGCCGCACCCTCAAGCGCCGTCGCTAACCTGACCGCAGCAGACTCGATTTGCTGTCAATGGGTGGGTAAAGCGAACAGATGACAATAAGGCTGCCAGCATTGGCAGCCTTATTGTTTTTCTCCACAACCCTACCCGCACGCTCTGCTTTCTCTACCGTCTGGCCGACTAAACAACCGGCCTCCACACTCCTTTCACCCCGCAACTAAACGCCAACACCACGACAAGGCACTCCCCATCCGTGCTGCAACCACTTGGCTGACCTGTATCAATGAGCCCCTGCCAGTCATTTTTTTGGTGCTTTTTTCTTCAATTAGCTACCGCTGTCATCATTTATTTCCACTTATTACCACAAGCCAGCACAAGATCCGTATAAAAGAGGTTGTTTCCGCTATTTTGATCCGCTAACTTGGCAACCATCTTTTACAACTGACAGGTTTTAGGTACAGATGTTCCCGTTCCGATATTGCTAGCCTCCGGCCCTATCACCGGAGGCACCTTCTGATAACGCCAATTAGCCCCCTCTTGTTGACGTCACTGCTGGCATCGCCTGTTTGCACTGACACCGCTACGTTCGGATGGATAACATGAATACCAAAACCCTGGGTTGTACCCTGTTGATTGCCGGCACCACCATAGGTGCCGGCATGCTGGCCCTGCCGCTGGCCTCCTCGTCCCTCGGCGGCCCCGCCACCCTGATGTTGATGGTCGGCCTCTGGGCCCTGATGGCCTTCACCGCCATGCTGCAAGTAGAGGCAAGCCTCAACACCGGCAAATGGTACCTGCACCAGCTGGCGGACCATCTGCTCGGCCCCTGGGGCAAGCGCATCGCCTCCTTCTGTATCCTGATGCTGTTCTACTCGCTGGCCTCCGCCTACATCAGCGGTGGCAGCAGCCTGTTGGCACAGGCGCTGGCCGATGCGGGCATGACCCTCACCCAGGAGCAGGCCGCCTGGGCCTTTACCCTGCTGTTTGGCGGCATGGTCTGTGTCGGCACCCGCTCGGTGGATTACCTCAACCGGCTGATGTTCACCGTCAAACTGGTGATCATGGTGGTGGTGCTTGCGTTGCTGCTGCCCCGCACTGAAGGGCAGCATCTGCTCTCGATGCCGCTGGGTCAGGGCCTGTTGCTGGCGGGCCTGCCGGTCATCTTCACCTCGTTCGGCTTTCACGGCTCCATTCCGAGCGTGATGCTCTACCTCGGTGACTGCCCCAAGCAGTTGCGTCGGGTCTTTGTCTGGGGCTCAGCCCTGCCGCTGATCCTCTACGTGTTGTGGCAGGTGGCGATCCTCGGTCTGCTCGGCCAGCAAGCCCTGCTGCAAACCGGCGGCGCGCTGGACAGCCTGCTGGCCAACGTCGGCAAGCTGGTGAGCTGGCCTGCGTTTAATCAGGCGATGCACCTGTTTGCAGATCTGGCACTCGCCACCTCCTTCCTCGGGGTAACGCTGGGGCTGTTCGACTTTATGGCCAAGGCAACCCTCCGCAAGGACAACTGGCAGGGCCGCACTCAGACTGGCCTCATCACCTTTGTGCCGCCATTGCTGTTTGCCCTCTACTTCCCGCAGGGCTTTATCATGGCCCTCGGCTACGCTGCCATTGCGCTGGCGATCCTCGCGGTACTGCTGCCGGTGGCGCTGGTATGGCAGAGCCGCAAGCAGGCGCCTGCCCACCACTACCGCGCCCCGGGTGGCGTAGTGGCGCTGGGAGTGGCCGCCGCCATGGGCGTGCTGATTGTTGGCGTCCAGATCAGCGTCAGCATGGGGCTGCTGCCCGCGCTGTAATCCCCGATACTGAAAGCAAAGCCCCGCCAATTAACTTGGCGGGGCTTTGTGCTATCAACGCTGCCATGATTCTGCCCATTCCCTCCTCGCACAAGAGGGATAAAGGACGTTTCAGCTACGCTTTTTCCATATGCAATGGAGTGGGGAGCAAGGTATGAAGTGGGCTGGCTGGTGGCTGCTGTTTTGCCTGAACTCGATTGCCCAGGGCGCGCCCCTGACTCTGGCGGCGCCCGTGGAATATATCCCCCTGCTGCGCCCCTTCTATGAGGAGTGGTTTGGCAAGGCCAGGGTCGATTTTACCTTTATCCCCTGTACCAGCGCCCGCTGCAAAAAGCTGCTTGATTCCGATAGCACCATCGCTGGCGATATCGCCCGGATCAAGGGCTTTGAGCAGACCCATCCGCATATGATCCCGGTCGGCACGGCGATTGGCGAAGTGACCATCTATGCCCAGAGCAAGCAGGACGCCAGCTGGCCACCCGCCAGTCAGGAGCGGGTTGGCTGCCTGCGCGGCATTCAGTGGTGCAGCCGCTATCTCGACAGTCGACGCATCGTCTGGTTCAACGATGAGAAGCAGGGTCTCGCCCTGTTCCAGCGCGGCAGAACCGACTGGGTGATCCGGCTACTGCCCACCAATCAATCCCCCCTTGCCGCACCATGGAAACGGGTCTCCGATATCGAGGTTTATCTCTACCTCAACAAGAGCCGCCAGGCCGATATCGCCGCCCTTGTCCAATCCCAGCAGCAGCTGATAGCGAGCGGCCGCTGGCAGCAGATGCAGGAGCGCTACTTCTCGGCCCTGCTGACCCCCATCCGCTGATCGGGGCACCACAGAACAAACCGCCAAGAACCGTGTTTTATACAATCTTTTTTGCCACCGAAGCCTGAACGGACAGTTCAAAACCCGTTCATGCCCGCTCGCTACACTGCCCCCTCGTTTATCGCTTTCAGGAGCCTGAAAACAATGATGTTGCATCTCACGAAGAGTTCCCTTGCCCTTGCCCTTGCTCTGCTGGCAGCCAGCGGCGCCCTCAGCGCGGCCGAAATCACCAACAACAATATCACCGAGGCCGACATCAAGGCGGCGCAGGATGCCTGGGGCGCGGCGCTCATCAAGATCAGCGATGACTATCGGGCCGGCGGCATTGAGCGCGCCAAAGCCACCGCCGAGGCGGTACTCGACAGCGCTTATGGCTACCAGCAGGGGCCGGTACTGTTCAAACCCACCCTCGCCGGTGGTGAGCAGACCTTTCGCACCACCCGCGAGGGGGCGCTGGCCTATTTTGTCGGCAACAACAGCGCCTATCCGGCAGATAGCGGCTTTGCCCTGAAAAACTGGCAGAGCTACCGCTATGACAATGCCGCCGTCTATATCAACGGCAACATGGCGCTGACCATGGGCAAGGTGCATCTGGTGGATCGCGACAACAAGGAGACCACGGTCGACAAGAGCTGGGGTTTCAAGAAGGGGGATGATGGCAAGGTGCGCATCGTGCTGCACCACTCCTCTCTCCCCTACGGCGCCTGACTGGCGAAGTGCAGCTGACAGAGCACGCCACCTAAAACCAGACAACAAGCCCTGCCAGACTGGCGGGGCTTTTTTATCCGGCAAGGGTGCTTTGGGCGCCATGGCCGAGCCCCCTTTACTGCTACCCTCAAGGGCAAGCCATTGAGCGCGCAACAGATCCATGCTTATCCATCACCTCGGGAGCCCTACGCCATGACCATACTGCCCATCTATGCAGCCCTGCTTGCCCTGCTCTTTGTCCTGCTCAGCGTACGCACCATTCGCACCCGTCACCGCCAGAAAGTGGCGCTCGGCCATGGCGATGATCCCGCCATGCTGCGGGCCATGCGGGTGCACGCCAACTTTGCCGAGTATGTCCCCCTCGCCCTGCTGCTCATCTATTTCGTCGAAACCGGCAGCCATGCCCCCTGGCTGGTTCATCTGCTAGGGAGTGCCCTGCTGCTTGGTCGCCTCTGTCACGCCTTCGGCATGAGCCGCACACCGGAGCATTTCCGCTATCGGGTGGTGGGAATGGGGCTGACTTTCACCGTCATTTTGCTGAGTGCGGCCTGTCTCCTGATCACCGCCCTGCTCTCCTGACCAGAGCAGGTCAGCCAAACGCGGATCTGCAGAAGCAGAAATAGAAAAGCCCTGCCGATATGGCAGGGCTTTTCGTTTAACCGATCAGGGTGGAGAGTGGCTCTCCTTGCCCTTACTGGTTATGGCTGGCGCGACGGGGACGACGGGCCTGAGCCGGTTTGCCAGCGCCCTCAGCCGGACGCTGACCACCTTGCGGCTTGGGCTTGCCGCCGTTGCCAGTGCGATTGCCACCACCGTTAGCACCGGCGCCATTGCCGGAGCGACCGGCACCTTGACGCTGGCCTTGACCTTGCGGACGCGGCGCACGGCGCTGCTCGCTCGGATCACGGGGCTCTTTGCGCAGCGGCGCGCCGATACCACGGGCGATGTTGTCGAGGGTCTCGCGGGACGCTTCGAAGCCGGGCACCTGCTCGCAGGGGATGTTCTGCTTGGTCAGACGCTCGATGGCTTTGATCAGTTTGCCTTCATCGGCCGCAACCAGGGAGATGGCGTGACCGGCCGCGCCGGCACGACCGGTACGACCGATACGGTGCACGTAATCTTCCGCCACGTTGGGCAACTCGAAGTTGACCACTTGCGGCAGCTTGTCGATGTCAAGACCACGGGCGGCGATATCGGTCGCCACCAGCACCTTGACGCTACCATCCTTGAAACCGGCCAGCGCGCGGGTACGGGCACCCTGGCTCTTGTTGCCGTGAATGGCGGCAGCACTGATGCCGTCTTTTTCAAGCTTCTCGGCAACGCGGTTGGCGATGTGCTTGGTACGGGTAAAGACCAGCACCTGCTGCCAGTTGTTGCTGGAGATCAGGTGGCTCAGCAGGGCAATCTTGTTGGCCTTGTCGCACGGGTGCACCAGCTGCTCGATACGCTCGGCGGTACTGTTGCGGGGGGCAACTTCAATGACAGCCGGGTTGTCCAGCAGGCCAGTGGCCAGCTCGCGAATTTCATCGGCGAAGGTGGCGGAGAAGAGCAGGTTCTGGCGCTTCTTCGGCAGCAGGGTCAGGATGCGGCGGATGTCGCGGATAAAGCCCATGTCGAGCATGCGATCCGCTTCGTCCAGTACCAGGATCTCCACCTCGTCAAACTTGACGGCATTCTGGTTGTAGAGATCGATCAGACGGCCCGGACAGGCCACCAGCACGTCCAGACCACGGCGAGTCGCCATCATCTGCGGGTTGATGCTCACGCCACCGAATACCACGTGGCTGCGCAGGGGCAGATGCTTGCCATAGTTGCGCACGCTCTCGCCCACCTGGGCGGCCAGCTCGCGCGTCGGGGTCAGTACCAGCGCACGGACGCGGTTCGGAGAGACCTTGCGCTTGCTCTCCATCAGACGTTGCAGCATCGGCAGGGTAAAGCCTGCGGTCTTGCCGGTCCCTGTTTGGGCCGCCGCCATCAGATCGCGGCCAGCCAGAACGGCGGGGATCGCTTGCTGCTGAATGGGAGACGGGGTGTCGTAGCCTTGTTCGGCAACGGCACGCAACAAGGGTTCGGCCAGACCGAGGGAAGTAAAACTCATAATTACCTGCTAGGGATAGGGGCGCCGACAATCCGGGATGGGGCTCCTCTGCTGAGCCGATGCCATCTCGCCAGACTCGGGCCTGTTGAGAACACAACGATTTCCCCGGGGAGCAGAGCAAAGGGGAAAGAATAGGGGCGCAGTCTAACGGAGTTGTGCCGGATAAACGAGAAAAATGTGATGCTCCTCCCAGCACGCACAGAAAAGCCCTCTGCTCTCCACCGAATAATCCCGTTGACCAGTGAAGCACGAACCACACTATTAACTGACAACTTATTACCTGTCCCGCCATCGTGATGCGCGGGTCGCAGGCGCACGGGATAGCAGAGAACAAAAAGCAGAATAACGAGGTTAAGCTATGAGCACGCAATATCGTCCCCACGGCAACTGGCAGGCCAAGCTCTGCCTGCTGCTGCTTTTGCTGACCCCTTCCCTGCAGGCCAGTCAGACCCTGACCGTGGCCTGGAGCCACTGGCCCCCCTTCAGTCAAATCAACAACCGGGGTGAGCTGGACGGGCTGGATGTCAGCCTGACTCGCCAGATCCTCACCCAGGCGGGCTTTGCCCCCAAATTTCGTGAGATCCCCTGGGCGCGGGCACTCCATCTGGTGGAGCACGATCAGCTGGATGTGGCGATGGCCGCACTACCACTACCGGAGCGGCAGAAGTATGCCCGCTTCTCTGCACCCTATCGCCAGAGCGCCTATGTGCTGTTGAGTAATAACCCGATTCCAGGCCATCAGGATCGCTGGGGAAAGCTCGATACCTTGTCCAAACTGTGCCACAACAAGGATCTCAAAATTGGCAAACTGCGCGGTACTCGCCCCATTCATCAAATGGACGAGTGTCCTGCCCTCAAGGGGGCGACCGAGTACAATGCCGATGATCGACTAATCGAACTGCTGCTGGCCCGCCGTCTCGATGGCATCATTATGGAGTGGCAATATGCACGCTATCGGCTCTCCCAATTGGGCGCCGAGGGGTTTATCAGTTGTCAGCTGTTGCTGCACCATCAGCCGGTCAGCCTGATGTTTGCCAAAAACAGCATGAGCGAAGAGCAGCTCCTCAAGGTCAACGAGGCCATTCACGCTATGCCCAAACACCATGGGAAGTTCTCTCCCCCCAACTGCCGTCTCGATGCCGATCCGCAGGACGCTGATCACTCTTGATAACCGACGAGTGATAGAAGTACCGCAGAGCATAAGAACAAAGGCGACCCGAAGGTCGCCTTTGATTTGGTTGACGAACCAGCACCCTGAACAGGGTGCGATCAGTCGATGTGCAGCAATAGCGATCAACGCAGCTGTGGGGTATGGGTCAACACCCCCTGATTCTGGGCACGATGGCGCAGCAGGTGATCCATCAACACCAGCGCCAGCATGGCTTCGGCGATGGGCACGGCGCGAATGCCGACACAGGGATCGTGACGCCCCTTGGTGATCATCTCGATGGCCTCACCTTCGGTATTGATGGTCTTGCCCGGCACAGTGATGCTGGAAGTCGGTTTGAGCGCCATGCTCACCACAATATCCTGACCCGACGAGATGCCGCCCAGAATGCCACCCGCATGGTTGCTGGCAAAGCCCGCCGGGGTCATCTCGTCGCGATGCTCGGAGCCTTTTTGCTCCACCACCGCAAAGCCATCACCGATCTCCACCCCTTTCACCGCATTGATGCCCATCATGGCATGGGCAATGTCGGCGTCGAGACGATCAAACACCGGCTCACCCAGGCCCACCGGCACATTGCGCGCAATGACCTGCACCTTGGCACCGATACTGTTGCCCTCTTTTTTCAGGTCGCGCATATATTGATCGAGCGCTTCCAGCTTGCCCGCATCGGGGAAGAAGAAGGGATTCTGCTCAATCTGCGCCGCGTCAAACGCCTCAGCCTTGATGGGGCCGAGCTGGGAGAGAAAACCGGTGATCTCGATGCCATGTACCTGTTTCAGGTACTTCTTGGCAATCGCCCCCGCCGCCACTCGCATCGCGGTCTCGCGGGCAGATGAGCGACCACCGCCACGATAGTCCCGCTGACCATACTTCTGGTGGTAGGTGTAGTCAGCATGACCCGGCCGGAACAGATCCTTGATATCGGAGTAATCCTTGGAGCGCTGATCGGTATTCTCGATGAGCAGCCCGATGGAGGTGCCGGTGGTCTTGCCCTCGAACACCCCGGAGAGGATCTTCACCTCGTCCGGCTCGCGGCGCGGCGTGGTGTAGCGGGAAGTGCCGGGCTTGCGCCGATCCAGATCCCCCTGCAGATCCGCTTCGCTGATCTCCAGCCCAGGCGGGCAACCATCGACCACGGCGCCCAGCGCCAGGCCGTGGCTCTCGCCAAAGGTGGTGACCCGAAAGAGTTGACCAAAACTGTTCCCTGCCATGCGCGCTCCTGCTTAGTTCTTGTAGATGGCGAAATGATCCTGATACTGCACCAGCTCTTCACGGGTCATCACAAAGACGCCGTGACCGCCGTTTTCGAATTCAACCCAGGTAAAGGGGATCTCGGGGAACTGGGCTTCCAGATGGATCATGCTGTTGCCTACTTCAACCACCAGCACACCGTTATCCTTGAGGAAATCGGCGGCATGGGCCAGCAGACGCTTGGTCAGCTTGAGACCATCGGAGCCGGACGCCAGCGCCAGCTCGGGCTCGTGACGGAACTCTTCCGGCAGATCCGACATGTCTTCGGAGTCCACATAGGGCGGGTTGGAGACGATGAGATCGTATTTGTCGCCCGCCGGCAGATCGCGGAACAGATCGGAGCGGATCGGTATGACCTGCTGCTCCAGCCCGTGATCGTTGATGTTGCGCTCGGCCACGTTCAGTGCATCGATGCTGATGTCGATGGCATCCACTTCCGCTTCCGGGAACTCGTGGGCCATGATGATGGCGATACAGCCGGAGCCGGTGCACAAGTCCATGATCCGGGTCGGTTCATGTTTGAGGAAGGGCGCGAAACGGTTGGCGACCATCTCGGCAATGGGGGAACGGGGAATGAGCACCCGCTCGTCCACGTAGAACTCCCAACCGGCATACCAGGCCTTGTTGGTCAGGTAGGCGGCGGGTACCCGCTCCTGTACGCGGCGGATAATCAGTTCGGCGATACGGTGACGCTCGCTGCTGGTGAGACGGGAGTGGCGCATGGCCGGGTCTACATCCGGTGGCAGATGTAACGCGGGCAGTACCAGCTGCACAGCTTCATCCCAGGCGTTGTCGGTTCCATGACCGTAAAAAATCCCGGCGTCGTTGAAACGACTCATGGCCCAACGCAACATGTCCTGGATGGTGTGCATCTCGGCAACCACCTCATCGATAAATATCTTGTCCAAATCCACCTCCAAGTCGAGTAATATCCGGCCCGAGCCCCGTTTACGTTGCGGGCAAGACGCATACCTAATACATGAGCATCTGATGAAAAAAACGCCCTCACCGACAGACGAGGAAACCCTGCTGTTCCGCGATGCGATAAAAGGTACCCGGAAAATCAAGCAAGATACCATAAGGGCCGAGTTACGCCCGGTCAAGCAGAAACGCGAATTGCGCGAAACCCGCGAAAAGCTTGGGGTTGACCACTATTTCAGCGATGAGTATCAGCCCCATCTCGACGATGATGGGCCGACCCGTTACGTGCGGGAAGATGTGTCAAAATTTGAGCTGAAAAAGCTCAAGCGGGGCATTTATCCGCCGGAGATCTACCTGGATCTGCACGGCATGAACCAGCAGCAGGCAAAACAGGAGCTGGCCGCCCTGCTCACCCTCTGCCAGAAAGAGAACATTCACGTCGCCTCGGTGATGCACGGCATCGGCAAACATATTCTCAAACAGCGCATTCCCTGCT
The DNA here is from genome assembly GCF_049172135.1 of Aeromonas sp. 603079. Classification (NCBI taxonomy): domain Bacteria; kingdom Pseudomonadati; phylum Pseudomonadota; class Gammaproteobacteria; order Aeromonadales; family Aeromonadaceae; genus Aeromonas; species Aeromonas sp. 603079. The sequence goes on from NZ_JAAKPX010000004.1 coordinate 140,242, forward strand.
GGCTGGCCCAGCACCCCAATGTGCGCGCCTTCCATCAGGCTCCCCGCGAATGGGGTGGCGACAGCGCCATTCTGGTGTTGCTGGATATCGAAGAGTAGAAAAAGCAGCGCACAAACTAACTCTGCCCAACCGGTCGATTGAATCGCAATGGTGATATAGAGGAGTCAAGATTGACCACCAGCATGCCGCCGTTGGGCAACTGCCACGCGAATAAGTCATCAAATCCGGCGGTCGTTAGGGCGCGGATCACCTTGGCGACCACACCGTGCGCCACCAGCAATACCCGCTCCCCCTGCATGGTCGAGGCCAGTGCCGTTAGTCCCTGCGAGACTCGGGCAATCACCTCATCCAGCGTCTCACCGCCAAGCGGAGCCTCCGCCCAGCGCCGGGTGATGTTGCGCACCCACAACTCGGGATAACGCGCCTTGGCCTCTCCTCAAACAGACCGACATGCCGCTCACGAAAGGCCGGAGCAAGCTCCACAGGCAACCCCAACTGGCGTGAGAAGATCGCGGCGCTCTCTCTTGTTCGCAGCAGGGGCGACGCCAGCAACCGATCGAACGGGGCCAGTGTGGTCGCTATCTCATTGGCCAGCCAGCATATATGCCGCGCGCCATCTTGGTTGAGCCCGATATCCAACGCCCCTTGATAGCGCCCCTCGGCGTTGGCTTGGGTCTCTCCATGGCGGATCACTATCAGCTCCATGGTGTACTCCTCTTTCTACGTGGAATATCACAAAACTACTTCCCTTTCGGATAACGGGGATGATCGTCCTGGATCGGCAACCAGGAGAGCTGGCTGACGGTATGGATGTGATAGGTTGGTGCGACCGTTTCGGGGTTATCAAGTGGGACAATAGCCAGCGTCAGGTACTCGGGGTATTGAATGCTGCGATAGCTGAGGGTGGCGCCACAGGTTGCACAAAAGCCGCGTCGAATCGCCTCCGACGAGGCGTACTCAGTCAATACGCCGCATAGCCATTGCACCTGTTTCACCCGAAAATCCATCCAGGCGCCGACCGGAGCGCCGGTCGTGCGCTGACAATCCCGGCAGTGGCAAAAATCGGTAGCAAAGGGAGCAGCTAGCACCTTGTAGCGGATTGCACCACAATGGCAACCCCCCTCTAATATCCCGTTACGAGAAATCACCATCTTGTTTACCATCCAGTCCACGTTTGAAGGCATATATTGCCAGCCTAACATCCCGTTACACTAAGTTGATTAGTGCAGAAAACCAATGAAATTTGCGATTTATCAGCGCCCGTTTCAGATAGTATTGACACAGTTCACCATTGTTCAGACAGAAGATAACCACTCTCACCTCCCATCATAACGGTTATGGGGGCTCTGATTATTCATCCCGCTGACAATATGAGATATTGCCACTCACTACTGGCCTGCGAATATAAGACAAGCTCACCCGAGCCCATATAAATCTGTTCGTCGCAGCCATATTCCACGCTATTTAATTGGAACCTGCATGATGAAGTTATTCACTCCCCTGGTGGTTGCCACGGCGATCTTCTCTTCCGTGGCGATAGCAACCCCCTCTCCCCATATCGTCGGCGCCACCCTTGGCTATGGCACCCAGTCATTCAAAGCACAAAATGGGGATCAGGCCGATGGCGGTGACAATATGACTGCCGATCTCTATTACCGTTATATGTTCAACGATTATATCGGTATCGATTCAGGAATATTGTTTGGTACCGGTGGCGTAGTCAGCGCCCTCTTCGATGCAACCCTCAATGACGTAAAAGATATCCATTACAAAGGGATCCGCTCTGCCTTGTATGCACAATTCCCGGTCTCTTCCGGCAACAGCTTTTATGCCAAACTGGGTGCCAACGCCCACAGAGTCGAATACACGATCAACAAGGAAGATCAGAGCAACTCCGGGGTCGGTTTTTATGGCGCTGCGGGTTGGCAATATCGCTTTGATTCGGGTATCGGACTCAATGCGGAGTACCAATATATCCCCATGCCTCGACTCGATGTCAAAGGGGTCAGTGTCGGTCTCAACTACCGTTTCTGATCCCGCCTGATGGGGCGACAACAGGCCGATAACGGGTAAAAAGCAGGGAGATATCTCCTCCCTGCTGCCTGCTTGTTTCCACTACCGATAGATCATGGTGATTGACCATGATCCCAACGGCAACCTTATTTGGTCACCACCACAGCCCAGGGGCCACCTTTGGCGGGATCATCCCCTTGCGTCCACCATTTGGCCTGATAGACGGCGCCCTTGTAGCTCACCTTGTTGCCCGCGGTATAGACCTTGCTGGCCTCCCAGGCAGGCTGGCCATCAATGGGCGGGTCAACCGGATCGACCGGGGCAGGATCGAGCTTGGCGACGATCCGCACTTTCGGCCAGTTGGCGTGGGAACCGTAGAAGTTGGTCACGCACTTCTCGTAATCACCCGGCACCAGCGCAGAATAAGCGGTCTGGAAGCCCACCAGCTCACACTCGAAGGAGTAACCGCCCGGGCGATCAGGATAGTACTTCCAGTTGCCATCCCAGTTGGTGTAGAGCACGTCGGTAGCGCCGTTGAGATTGAGGCTGCCATAGGGAGTCTGCTGCCAGCAGGTGTTCTTCTCATCCGCCTTGACCGGGATCTGGTAGTGGTTGGCCAGCCCTTCCCAGTAGCGGATGCGATTGACCGGCTGCCCTTTGTCCTTGTTCTGTTCACCACACTCGATACCGCCGTTGATGACGTTGATGGTGGTACCGAAGCCATAGCCGATACCGGCGTCAGCTTCCCGTTTGGAGGGTACCCAGGTGCGATCAATCACGTGCAGCATGGCCGGTTTCGGGGCCTGCGGGGTGAGGAAGAACCAGATGGCAGAAGCGAGGTTGAGCCAGGAGTCCGCCACCAGCCCCGGGTTGTTGAGCAGCACTGAGGCATCGCCATCAAACATCGCCTCGGAGAAGGCCCCGTAGTTGAAGTGGTAAGAAAGCTGCTTGGCGCCGCGGCCAAAGTAACCTTGTCCGGTACTGCAGGGCCACTTCTTGTTCTGCCAGTCGTTCTGGCCACAGCCGGTGGTATAACCGGTCTGTCCCTCTGACCAGCCCATCTCCCGCACATGCACCAGCGCCTGTTGCCACTCCTCCAGCCCCAGCGGGTTATCGGAGACGTTCTCCTTGGCAATATGGCCGCCGGTCTCCTGAGAGAAGTGGGCAAAGGCCGTCACAATGGATTTTTTACAGATCGCATCAGAATCGCGCCCGTCGTTATATTCGCCGCAGAACGCAGGAAATTTACCGATGGCCCGCAAGAAGCGGACATAGGTATATTCCGGCGCGGCCATCTGGGTTAAATATTCCCATTCAGATTGGGGAAATACCCGTTCAACCCGTTTTACGTTGTCAGGATTGCTTGCCAGACCCGGTTCAATGGCATCGACTATTTTATTTGACCGGGTGGCCAGTGCCTTGGCCCATATTGTATACATGGGGTTGGCCGTCTTGGCCTTTTCCACCGCGGCCAGATCCGGGGCCGCAATCACATATCCTCCCGCATTTTGTGGATCGGGTTGAATATTCATGGTTGCACTTATTACGGCATAGCTGGGCAATACGCAAGCGGCAGCGATCAGCCAGGCACAACGCTTGGGTTTGAACATGTTTATCGTCCTTGTTTGAATTAATGCGCTCCAAGAGTAGGTGTTCCAACAACTAAATTCACGATGAAAATTAAGAAATGCGCGTAATTTGTGAACCATTTCACCTTGTGCTACTCAACGCAGCTAAAACGACATAAAAGAACTCAAACGATGACCATTTTGGCCTGTTTTGCCACCCGTATGGGGAGGCGAAAGACGATCAGATGATCTGTCACCAATTAATTATTCGTGGCAAAAAAAAATGGCTGACCCGCTTCACCAGTCAGCCATCAACAATGTTCAAATAACGCTCACAAAGAGCTCGCTGTCAGGCGCGCACGGCACGGATCAGGATATTGCGCGGGGTCATGGGTTTGGCACAGAACTCCCCCACTTCGACCCGATAACCCTGCTCTTGCAAAAAGAGCGCGCGATCCAGCGCCAGCCAGATCTCGAGAGGACGGCGAAACAGATGACGCACCAGCTCCATGCGGGCGACATCACCAAAGCGACGCTCCCCGTGCTCCAACCAGGCGGGATAGTCGAGCCCGGCGGGCAGCACAATCCCTTTGCGTTCAGCAGCCCAAACGCAGAATGCCTCGAAGGTGCCGGTCAGCAGGCTCTTTTGCATATTGGGCACCGGCAGATACTCATCCACCCCGCGCACCTGACGCTGCAGGCAGTCAAACCCGAGCCGCCACACCACTTCCTGCTCGCGCAGGCGGGCGATCCGCGCACCGCCGGTGACCGTCTCCTGTAGCGGCAACTTGAGATCCGCTTTGCTCAACACCAGCTCGCTGGCGCTGGCCGCGGCCGACAGCGGGCGATAGTGGCTGGTACGGATCAGGTGGTAACAACAGGGAGAGATGGTCACTCCGCGGGCACCGCGCTCGGCCACCCGCTCCAGCAGATGGGTGTGGAGCTCGCCGCAGGCATGGAGTGCCATGGCGTGATGTTCGGGGGCGATCAGCGCCGCCGATTCAGGGGCAAAGGCATCGGCGCAGGTAAAGGTCATATTGGCGCCATCCCGCTCGGCCAGCAGCCGACCTTCGTCACAAAGCTGTCCTTGCAACTCCAGACTGAGGATAGGAGCCTGTCGATGAAGTGACACCAGCCGCCCAAGATGTCCCTTGCCAGCACACCACTCCAGATAGGGGCCCTGATGGGCAGGCAGACAGGCGGTGAACGACTCGATCTGGGCCTGCTTGCGCCCCGGCATATGCAGCGCCATCTCCTTGCTGCAAATGATTGGCTCAGGGGTAAACGGGGCAAGCTGACTGAGTTGCTGCAGCTCGGCTCCCTCGGCAATCCAGGGGGCAAGCAGACTGCTGAGGGCATCCATATCCGCATCGAGCTCTGCCAACTGGACGAGCGTCAGCCCATTGAGCAACGCCGCCAGTTCGGGCGCCTCATCGGCAAAGGCTATGGTCAAATGATGATATGGCTGATATTGCCACCAGCGTCGGTAGCGGGTGAGCAGTCGATCCAGTTGTTGAAAACGTTGAGCCAGCACGAATGCCCCTGCCTTGCAGTCAAAAAGGAGGCTCATTCTAGCGATCCCGCTTCAAATTGCACTCTCAATACCTGACGATCAGCACCGCGCAACACCACAGCCGACCCTGCGACCCAGGGCAGACCTGACAAAGTACGGGGTTTTATGCTATATTCCGCCCCCTCTTTCACGCGCCCCGCCCAACGCGGGACGCTTTACACTAGCTATGGGACCAACAACATGACCATCAACGCCATTCTGCAAGCGCGCGCGGGCGCCAAGTGTGAACTGTGCAGCGCCGAGCAGGCGCTGACCGCCTTCGTGGTGCCTCACTCCCCCGCCAGCGACGATGATCACAGCGTTGCTATCTGTGACACCTGCCGTGGTCAGCTGGAACAACCGGATACCCTGGTGGTCAACCACTGGCGTTGCCTGAGCGACAGCATGTGGAGCCAGGTGCCTGCGGTGCAGGTGATGGCATGGCGCCAGCTCAAAGCTCTCTCCGGCAAGGGTGAAGTATGGGCTCAGGATCTGCTGGACATGATGTACATGGAAGACGAAGCCAAGGCCTGGGCTGAAGCTGGTATTGCTGACGAAGATGACGACAGCGTACCGACTGTTGACTCCAACGGCGCCGTGCTGCAAGAGGGCGACTCCGTCACCCTGATCAAGGATCTGGACGTGAAAGGCGCCGGTTTCACCGCCAAGCGCGGCACCCTGGTCAAGGGCATCCGTCTGACCAACAACCCGCTCCATATCGAAGGCAAGGTCAACGGCGTGCAGATCGTACTGGTGGCCGCCTACCTGAAAAAGGCCTAAAGCCAAGGGCGATTGCTCTACTGTCTGCTGCCAGAGCACAAGCACAACGATAAGGATGGCGTCACGCCATCCTTTTTTATGCCCGCTTGCCGCAAACAGCCAACTTGAGCCCATAACAGGCCAGCCAAAGCAAAAAGGCGCATCCGGATGGACGCGCCTTCTTTACAAGCCGATGCCATTAACCGGCAGCGGAAACGGTCACTCAGGAGGAGAGTTTGCCATCCAGCTCGGCAATCTTGGCCGACCAGTAGGCAGGGCCGGTTTCGTGGATGTTGTTGCCTTCGGAATCGACCGCAACGGTCACCGGCATATCTTCCACTTCAAACTCGTAGATCGCTTCCATGCCGAGATCGGCAAAGGCCACCACGCGGGCCTTCTTGATGGCCTTGGCCACCAGATAGGCGGCGCCGCCGACCGCCATCAGATAGACAGCCTTGTGCTGCTTGATGCTCTCGACGGTTTTCGGGCCACGCTCGGATTTGCCGATCATGCCGATAAGGCCAGTTTCACCCAGCATCATGTCGGTGAACTTGTCCATCCGGGTGGAGGTGGTGGGGCCAGCCGGGCCAACTACTTCGTCACGCACCGCATCAACCGGGCCAACGTAATAGATAAAGCGGTTGGTGAAATCGACCCCTTCCGGCAGCCCTTCACCACGGGCCAGCATGTCGGCGATACGCTTGTGGGCTGCATCGCGACCGGTAAGGATTTTGCCCGATAGCAGCACGGTATCACCGCTCTTCCAGCTGGCCAGTTCGGCCTTGGTGATGCCATCGACGTTGACGCGGCGCACGTTGCCACCCGCTTCACGGGTGATCTCCGGCCAGTCGCTCAGTTTCGGCGGAGTCAGTTCGGCGGGGCCTGAACCATCCAGCTCGAAGTGAACGTGACGGGTCGCGGCGCAGTTGGGGATCATCACCACCGGCTTGGAGGCAGCATGAGTCGGCGCAGATTTCACCTTCACATCCAGCACGGTAGTGAGACCGCCCAGACCCTGGGCACCGATCCCCAGCTTGTTGACCTTGTCGTAGAGCTCGACCCGCAGCTTCTCTTCTGTGGTTTGCGGGCCACGGGCAATCAGCTCCTGAATGTCGATATGCTCCATCAAGGCCTCTTTGGCCAGTACCGCCGCTTTCTCGGCGGTACCGCCGATGCCGATGCCCAGCATGCCGGGCGGGCACCAGCCTGCGCCCATGGTCGGCACGGTTTTCAGCACCCACTCGACGATATCGTCAGAGGGGTTGAGCATCACCATCTTGGATTTGTTCTCGGAGCCGCCGCCTTTGGCCGCGATGCTCACTTCCACCTTGTTGCCGGGGATCATGTCGATATGCACCACGGCAGGGGCGTTGTCTTTGGTGTTTTTGCGACTGCCGGCCGGATCGGCCAGCACGGAGGCGCGCAGCGGGTTGTCAGGATTGGTGTAGGCACGACGTGTCCCTTCGTCCACCATCTCCTGCACTGTCATGTCGCTGTCCCACTGGACTTGCATGCCAATTTTGACGAAACAGGTCACGATGCCGGTGTCCTGGCAGAGCGGACGATGACCTTCGGCGGACATGCGGGAGTTGATCAGGATCTGGGCCAGCGCATCCTTGGCGGCCGGGTTGGCTTCACGGTCATACGCCGCTTTGGCAGCCTGAACAAAATCCAACGGGTGGTAATAGGAGATGTACTGGAGGGCATCTGCGATAGAATCGATGAAATCCTGTTTTTTTATAATGCTCATATCATCCTCACTGGTCCTTGTCTCTGCCACGGAGCAGGGCAAGGGCTTCCATATGATGGGCCGTGCTGACGTGCTGGCTAAAAACTATCAACCAGCAAAAAACGAACGACACGGCAGTTTTTTCTTAAGTCACCGACACCTATGATACGCTTGCCCACCAGCACCGACTAGGGTTCGGGAACCAAACTGTTGCCTGTGTAACATAAAATGACGCCAACACTTCATATCCATCATCTAGACCATAGTGCTGAACTCCATCAGCTTTTTGCCCGCCTGCAACATCAGCCGTGGGCCATGTTGCTGGAATCGGCGGGACCACTCGGTGCCGATAACGGCTTTGATATCATCACTGCCGATCCGCTGGCGACCCTCGAAACCCGTTGCGAGGTGACCACTCTCACCTGGCATGGTAAGAGCAGCGAACACAGCGAAGATCCCCTCGCCCTGCTGGCCCATACCCAGCGACAGCTGCTGGGGGAGCTGGATCTGTGTGCCACTCACCTACCCTTTATCGGCGGTGCCCTCGGCCTGTTTGGCTATGATCTCGGCCGCCGCTTCGAGCGACTGCCAGTGCAGGCCGCCGCCGATATCGCGGTGCCGGACATGGCTGTAGGCATCTACGACTGGGCGCTGCTGCGCAATGTGGCAACTGGCGACTGGCAGCTGGTGCACTGGGGGGATAAAGCGGGCCTTGCCAACCGGCTGGCCTGGCTTGAACAGCAGCAGGCCAAACCGGCCCCCGCTTTTGCCTTGCAGGGGGCGTGGCAGAGCAATATGAGCCGCGCCGAGTATGGCGAGAAGTTTGCCCGCATTCAGGAATATCTCGCCGCGGGGGATTGCTACCAGATCAACCTGACCCAACGTTTCAGCGCCCCCTATCAGGGGGATGAGTGGCAGGCCTATTGCCTGCTGGCAACCGCCAACAAGGCCCCCTTCTCAGCTTTTATCCGCCTGCCGGATAGTGCGCTGCTGAGCCTCTCTCCCGAGCGGTTCCTGCTGCTTGATGGTCGCCATATCGAAACCAAACCCATCAAAGGCACTCGCCCTCGCCACCCTGATCCGGCCACCGATCGGCAAGTCGCGCTGGAGCTGGCACAGGCGGACAAGGACAGATCAGAGAATCTGATGATCGTTGATCTGCTGCGCAACGACATCGGTCGGGTCAGCTGGCCGGGCTCGGTCAGCGTGCCTCATCTCTTTGCGGTGGAGTCGTTTCCGGCGGTACATCATCTGGTCTCCACCATCCACGGTGAGCTGGATGCACGCTGGCAAGGAGTCGATCTGCTGCGGGCCTGTTTCCCGGGTGGCTCCATCACCGGCGCCCCCAAGATCCGCGCCATGGAGATCATCGAAGAGCTGGAGCCCCAGCGCCGCAATGCCTATTGCGGCAGCATAGGCTATCTCAGCCAGCATGGCCGGATGGATACCAGCATCTGCATTCGCACTTTGATCGCCGAAGCGGGTCGTCTGCACTGCTGGGCCGGTGGCGGCATCATCGCCGACTCCGACGCCGACAGCGAATATCAGGAGACCTATGATAAGGTCGCCCGCATCCTGCCGCCGCTGTCGGCGCTGTAACCCTCCCCACTGTCAGGCCAACACACAGGAGAGCTCCCCGCCATGGATCGCCACGAACTGCTGACCCGCTTCCAGTTGCAGCGACCCGCCCCGGCCCATCGCCTCGCCATCGGCGGGCTCAGTCCGGCGGCAGTGTTGATCCCAGTGGTGATGCGCGATGAGGGGCTCAGCGTGTTATTGACCCGGCGCAGTCCACGGCTGCGTCATCATGGGGGGCAGATCAGCTTCCCCGGCGGGCGACAGGATCCCGGCGACGAAAACCTCATTGCCACAGCGCTGCGGGAGACCGAAGAGGAGCTCGGCATTCCGGCCCGGCTGATTGAAGTGATCGGCACCCTCAACCCGCTCAATACGGTGTCACGATTCGAGGTGCTGCCTGTGCTGGGGCTGCTCGATGGCAACTATCCCCTCATTCTGAGTCCGGATGAGGTGGATCACGCCTTTGAAGTGCCGCTGACCCATCTGCTGGATCGGCGCAACCACATCCCCCTGACCCTTTCCAGAGGGGGGAAAGCGCACACCATCTACTGGATCCCCTGGCAACAGCACTTTATCTGGGGGGCTACCGCCAGCATGATCAACCAACTAGCCCAGCATCTCGCAAAATAACAATTTACCTACATTTGGCCGAGCAAGATTTAATCATTAACACTAAAATAACGTGCCAATTGATAAACAATAATTGAATTTTTCTTGTTTTGATCACATTTCCATAAGAAAGTGCGGTTTTTCGTGCCGTAAAGATGAATTTGATCAACATTTTTGATTAGAAAAACCGTATCCTTGCGCCGACTTAATAAGAACCACACATTCGGGGTGAGATAGATGTCAAACACAGTCACTGGCACGCAGGGAGTTGCGGCGTCAACAGAGCAAGGGATCAGCTCTACTCAAACCACTCGTTGGGAAAAACGCGACTCTACCTGGGTCATCAGTCTGTTCGGGACCGCGGTTGGCGCGGGGATCCTGTTCCTGCCGATCAACGCGGGTATGGGCGGTTTCTGGCCGCTGGTCGTCATGGCGCTGCTGGTAGGTCCCATGACCTATCTGGCCCACCGTGGTCTGGCCCGCTTCGTGCTCTCCTCCAAAAAGCCAAATGCAGACATCACCGAAGTGGTGGAAGAGCACTTTGGCGTGGGTGCCGGTAAATTAATCACCCTGCTCTACTTCTTCGCCATCTACCCCATCGTGCTGATCTACGGCGTGGGCATCACCAACACCGTGGAAAGCTTCATGGTCAACCAGCTGCAGATGAGTGCCCCGCCGCGCTGGATCCTCTCCATCGTGCTGATCATGGGCATGATGTCGGTGATGCTGGCCGGTGAAAAGCTGATGCTGAAAGTGACCGAGCTGCTGGTTTATCCGCTGATCGCCATTCTGGCCGGTATCTCTTTGTACCTGATCCCGGACTGGACCGGTGCCGCGCTGGAGCAAGTGCCCTCTGCCAAGGATTTCGCCACTACCCTGTGGCTGACCATCCCGGTACTGGTCTTCTCCTTCAACCACAGCCCGGCTATCTCCAGCTTCTCTCTGGCCCAGCGCCGCGACCACGGTGATCAGGCGGTCGAGAAAGCCGATGCCATCCTCAAGCGTACCGCCATGGTGCTGCTGGGCTTCGTGATGTTCTTCGTCTTTTCTTGCGTCATGAGCCTGACACCGGCCCAGCTGGCAGAAGCCAAGGCTCAGAACATCGCCGTGCTCTCCTATCTGGCCAACCAGCATGCCAGCCCCATCATCTCCTACTTCGGTCCGCTGGTTGCGTTCGTCGCCATCGTCTCCTCCTTCTTCGGCCACTATCTGGGGGCCCGTGAAGGTCTGAAAGGGATGATCGTGCAGAACATGCGCAAGTCAGGCAAAGAGCCGAACGCCAAGAAAGTCGAGATGTTCATCATCGCCTTCTTCATCCTGACCCTGTGGGGCACTGCCATTGCCAACCCCTCCATCCTGGGCATGATTGAATCCTTGGGCGGCCCGATCATCGCCACCATCCTGTTCATCATGCCGATGTACGCCATCAAGCGCGTACCGGCCATGGCGAAGTATCAGGGTCATATCAGCAACGTATTTGTCGCTGTGATGGGGATGATCGCCATCTCCGCCATCCTCTATCAGCTGGTCGGTTAATCCCCTACCTGCCGCTGATAGCAAAAAGCCAGCCGAACACTCGGCTGGCTTTTTTATCTCTGCAATCTGTGCATCCGCGATTGCCCTGCTCTCTCCTTATTACTCTCCTCACCTTGTTGGATATCTGCATGCTCACCAGCGCCATGGCAGAGCACTTCGGATATCAACATGACGCCCCCCTGCCCGCAGCTCAATATCGCCAACACGTTTACTCCCCCTCACCAAACCATGATGGCGTGTCTGATAGGACGGGTTGGGTTCATCTGCCGCAGCCAGCCACCTCCATTCTTCTGTGATGATGTGATGATGTGATGATGTGATTGTCTTGAAGATCTGGGGTAAGCCATAGCAATCGGCTGTTAGCAGAACAGACAAAAATGTGTAACGCACAACAGAAGGAGGAAGCACAACTCCAAGGGATAAAGATAAGGCAGCGCCCTGGACAAGGGCGACAGAATGTCTGGCACATCAGCCAAAGAGCCTGCTTAAAGAGGAAAAGAGAGCAAATCCGGCAATAAAAAGCGCCCTCCGAAGAGGGCGCAAGTGTGTTGCGAAACTGACCGTTGCGAGATCAGGCTTCGCGGCTCGGTACCGGAGCCACATCCAACAGGGTTTCATCCTCGGCCATGCACGCTGCGGCGGTGAACAGCACGTCGGTGGAGCTGTTCAGCGCTGTCTCGGCAGAATCCTGCAACACACCGATGATAAAGCCGACAGCAACCACCTGCATGGCGATGTCGTTACTGATGCCAAACAGACTGCACGCCAGCGGGATCAGCAGCAAAGAGCCACCGGCGACACCGGACGCGCCACAGGCACTGACGGTGGCAACCACAGAGAGCAGCACGGCCGTTGCCATGTCCACTTCCATCCCCAGGGTATGTACCGCCGCCATGGCGAGCACAGTGATGGTGATGGCCGCACCCGCCATGTTGATGGTGGCACCCAGCGGGATGGAGACCGCGTAGGTATCTTTGGGCAGGCGCAGTTTTTCACACAGCGCCATGTTGACCGGAATGTTGGCGGCAGAGCTGCGGGTAAAGAAGGCGGTCACGCCGCTCTCTTTGAGGCAAGTCAGCACCAGCGGATAGGGGTTGCGCTTGATCTTCCAGAAGACGATCAACGGGTTGACCACAAAGGCGATAAACAGCATGCAGCCGATCAGCACCACCAGCAGTTGGGCATAGCCAAACAGGGCGTCAAAGCCGGTCTCTGCCAGAGTGGAGGCAACCAGACCCAGGATCCCGAGCGGAGCACAGCGGATCACCGCTTTCACGATGGCGGATACACCGTGAGACAGGTCAGTGATCAGCGCCTTGGTGCTCTCGTTGGCATGGCGCATGGCGATACCCAGACCGATGGCCCACGCCAGGATCCCGATATAGTTGGCATCCATCAACGCCTTGACCGGGTTGGTCACCACGTTGAACAGCAGGGTCTGCAGTACCTCGGTGATCCCGCCGGGCGGGGTGATCTCGGCAGTATTGGCCACCAGATGGAGGTTGGAGGGGAACAGGAAGCTGGCAATCACCGCGACCACGGCCGCAGAGAAGGTACCAAACAGGTAGAGCGCCAGCAGCGGGCGAATATTGGTCTTCTGACCCTGCTTGTGACCAATGATGGCCGCCATCACCAGTACGAATACCAGCAGCGGAGCTACCGCTTTCAGTGCACCAACGAACAGACTGCCAAGCAGACCTGCCGTTTTCGCCCACTCGGGCGCAAACAGTGCCAGCAAGATACCGAATACCAGACCAACCAGGATCTGGCTGACCAGGCTGGTGCTATTGACCAGCCGAAGGAGGGGGTGTTGTTGTGTCATCAAAAAAGTCCCTAAGCACCGTAGTGCATGAATCATGAGTCCTGTCTGCAACCACTCATCGGGAGACCCCTGTCGCCCGAATGTGGTGTCTGTGGCCAGCCTTCTGCCGGGCCGATCCGCCAGTCACCGGATTGCATGACGGAATATCCCATTCGCCATCTTTTTTTTCCAGAGACTCACCAAAAAATATCCCGTTTCCATCACAAAAAACCGCAACAAAACCTTAACCACAGCGCAACCACCCATTTTTGTACGTTTTATCGACACTCTCTGCCCTTACCCTCACGACCATTCCTGTGTCACCCGTGACCGGCATCGCTGTGCTATCATCCCCCATTTGCCGCGGAGCCTTGCCATGATCCCATCCCTGCTCAACCAATATTTTGGTTTCTCCGCACTCAGGCCAGGTCAGGAAGCGGTGATCAGCCGGGTGCTGGCAGGTCAGAGTGCCGCCGCCATCTTTCCCACCGGCTCCGGCAAGTCCCTCTGTTATCAACTGCCGGCCCTCGCCCTGCCTCACCTGACCCTGGTTATCTCGCCGCTACTGGCGCTGATGCACGATCAGCTCGCCTTCCTTAAAAGCAAGGGAATAAGCGCCGCTACCCTCGACTCAAGCCAGAGCCCGGAGGAGAGCCGACGAGTGATGCAGCAGGCGCTGGATGGCCAGCTCAAGATCCTGATGATCTCGGTGGAGCGACTCAAGAACGAGCGCTTTCGCCGCTTTATCCAGCAAGTGCCGCTCTCGCTGCTGGTCGTCGATGAGGCGCACTGTATCTCGGAGTGGGGCCACAACTTTCGCCCCGACTACCTCAAGCTGCCGAGCTATCGCCATGATCTGAAGATCCCGCAGGTATTGCTGCTCACCGCCACCGCCACACCGGCGGTGATTCAGGATATGCAGACCAAATTCGGCATCGCGCCGGAGGGGGTCGTGGTCACCGGTTTCTACCGCCCCAATCTTGATCTGGCGGTCATTCCCCTGTCGCCCGACGCGCGGGATAGCTGGCTCGCGCAGGAGTTGGCCAACGATCCGGCGGCCCCCACCATCGTCTACGTCACTTTGCAACACACCGCAGAAGCCTGTGCCGAGCAACTCATTAGAGAAGGGATCAACGCCCGCGCCTATCATGCCGGACTCGACTCGGTGCTGCGCAGTCAGATCCAGCACGACTTCATGGCGGGCAAGGTGGATTGCATCGTCGCCACCATCGCCTTTGGGATGGGGATCGACAAAGCGGATATCCGGCGGGTCATTCACTACGATCTGCCCAAATCCATCGAAAACTACAGCCAGGAGATTGGCCGCGCCGGAAGGGATGGCCAACCATCGCGCTGTATCGTGCTGGCCAACCAGAGCCAGCTGCCGGTGCTGGAGAACTTCGTCTACGGCGATACGCCGGATTTGAGTGCCATCCTCCAGCTCCTTGCCATCATCAAGCAGAGCGGGAGCGAGTGGGAATTCACCCTGCTGCGTCTCTCCAACGACACCAATATCCGCCAGTTGCCCCTTAAAACCCTGCTGGTCTATCTGGAGATGGCAGGCATCATCACACCGGCCTACAGCTACTACGCCGACTACCGCTTCAAGTTTGTGCTGGATAAAGGCGAGATAGTGAGCCGCTTCAATCCGGATCGTCGCCAGTTTCTGGAGCAACTGTTCGCCTGCGCCCCGCAAGCCCGCAGCTGGTGCACCATGGACTTTGACGCCCTCTGGCAGGGCTATCAGGGGGAGCGACAGCGGGCGGTTGCGGCGCTCGACTACCTGCAGCAGCAAGGCTGGATCGAGCTTGAAAGCAAACAGATGACCGAGGTCTACCGGATCACCCGTCAGGGGTGGGACAACGAGCAGGAGGCTAACGCGCTCCATGCGCTCTTCTTGCAAAAAGAGCAGAGTGAGTTGGCCAGACTGCAAGCCATGCTCGACTTTTTCACTTCGAATGAGTGCCTGAGCCACCGCCTCGCCCGCTATTTTGCCGATGAGGTGGCGCCGGTTCATTGTGGCCACTGTTCGGTTTGTCGCGGCGATGTGGCGCATCTCCCGCCCCTGCCCTCACTGACCATGCCAAACGAGGCGGGGATCCGCGCCTGGTGCGATCCGCTGATTGCCAAGACCGGTTCCGTGGATGCGCGTGTTCTGGCCCGTTTCCTGTGCGGTATCGCCACACCGCTGACCAGCCGGGTCAAGGCCAAATCGCTGGCGGGCGCAGGCCAGTTGGCCGCCCACCCGTTTGCCCGCGTCCTGGCGGCCGTGCAACAAGCCTACCCTTGCTAGGTGAGTGCTGGCTGCGTCAATAGCCACCAGCAGTAACAAGCGTTTACAGACGCAGAAAAAGAAGACCCTCGCGGTTGCGAGGGTCAAGCCAACGGAAACGTGCTTAAACAGAGCTTGGTGAGGCAACAGTCAACTCTCTTGCTAAAGCATCTTGCTGCTCACACATCGCCAATCTAGGGCACTCAAAATGTAGCGTCAATGTAAAAATTAGAGCCAAAACTCCAAACAAAGTGATTTACGTTGACGTTCACGTAATGACATTCTCATCCATAACCCCGCCAACCCGCAGCCCCATTGCCTTTCGTCAAACCCCTTAATCTTTTCGCAATAAGTTCCCTGTTTCCCATAAACATTTATTTTTTATGTCTTTGACATTTACCTCGCTATCGTGGCAAAAATAATTTAACAGTCAGTAACATAGCGGTGTTGTTGACTGACCCTCCCCGCACAAGGATCGGGCAGGTTTCTTCAGAATTTAACCTATCAACCGTGATGGATTACTGGAGTCTGTTGACTAGGCTTTAAAAGCGCACAACACAAAAGCAGTCATCCACATTTTTCAGGGTAAGCGACTATAACGAGGGCAAAGTTATGGGCATATTCGAGCATTACCAACAGCGATATGAAAAAGCGAGAGAAGAGGAATATACCATCCAGGAGTTCCTGGATATGTGTAAGCAGGACAAAGCCTGCTACGCCTCCGCAGCCGAACGTCTGCTGACCGCCATTGGTGAGCCGGAGATGGTAGACACCTCAGCCAACCCCAGACTGAGCCGACTCTTCTCCAACCGCGTCGTGGCACGCTATCCCGCCTTCAAGGATTTCTACGGGATGGAAGAGGCCATCGAACAGATCGTCTCCTACCTCAAACACTCCGCCCAGGGGTTGGAAGAGAAGAAACAGATCCTCTATCTGCTGGGCCCCGTTGGCGGCGGTAAATCCTCGCTGGCAGAGAAACTCAAATCCCTGATGCAGAAGGTGCCCATCTATCGCATCAAGGGCTCACCGGTCAACGATCACCCCTTCTGCCTGTTCGACATCGAAGAGGATGGGGAGATCCTGGAAAAAGAGTACGGTATCCCGCGCCGTTACCTGCGTCCCATCATGTCCCCCTGGGTGGCCAAACGCCTGCACGAGTTTGGCGGCGACATCACCAAGTTCAAGGTGGAGAAGGTCAACCCCTCCATTCTCGATCAAATTGCCATAGCCAAAACGGAACCCGGTGATGACAACAACCAGGATATCTCCTCACTGGTCGGCAAGGTCGACATCCGCATGCTGGAGCACTTCGCCCAGGATGACGCCGATGCCTACTCCTACTCAGGTGCGCTGTGTAAAGCGAACCAGGGAGTGATGGAATTTGTGGAGATGTTCAAGGCCCCCATCAAGGTGCTGCACCCGCTGCTGACAGCAACCCAGGAGGGTAACTACAACGGTACCGAAGGGCTCTCCGCCCTCCCCTTTGACGGCATTCTGCTGGCTCACTCCAACGAATCCGAGTGGCAGCAGTTCCGCAACAACAAGAACAACGAAGCTTTCCTCGACCGCGTTTACATCGTCAAGGTGCCTTACTGCCTGCGCGTCTCGGAAGAGGTGAAGATCTACGAGAAGCTGCTGGTCAACAGTGAACTGACCGAGGCCAAATGCGCCCCGGGCACCCTCGAACTGCTGGGTCAGTTCTCGGTGTTGTCACGGCTGAAAGAACCCGAAAACTCCAGCATCTACTCCAAGATGCGGGTCTATGATGGCGAAAGTCTGAAGGACACAGATCCGAAGGCGAAGAGCTATCAGGAGTATCGCGACTACGCAGGTGTAGACGAAGGGATGAATGGTCTCTCTACCCGCTTTGCGTTCAAGATCCTCTCCCGCGTCTTCAACTTCGACCACGCGGAAGTGGCCGCCAACCCGGTGCACCTCTTCTATGTGCTGGAGCAGCAGATCGAGCGCGAACAGTTCCCGCAAGAGCTGCACGATCGCTACCTTGAGTTCATCAAGGGCTATCTGACCCCGCGCTATGTGGAGTTCATCGGCAAGGAGATCCAGACCGCCTATCTCGAGTCCTACTCCGAGTACGGTCAGAACATCTTCGATCGCTACGTCACCTACGCCGACTTCTGGATCCAGGATCAGGAGTACCGTGACCCCGAAACCGGCCAGCTGTTTGACAGAGCGTCTCTCAACAGCGAGCTGGAGAAAATTGAAAAACCCGCCGGGATCAGCAACCCGAAAGATTTCCGTAACGAAATCGTCAACTTCGTGCTGCGTGCCCGGGCCAACAATGCAGGCCGTAACCCCAACTGGACCAGTTACGAAAAGCTGCGCACCGTGATCGAGAAGAAGATGTTCTCCAACACGGAAGAGCTGCTGCCGGTTATCTCCTTCAACAGCAAAACCTCGGCCGAGGAGCAGAAGAAGCACGATAACTTTGTCGAACGGATGATGGAGAAAGGCTACACCCGCAAACAGGTGCGACTGCTCTCCGAATGGTATCTCAGGGTACGCAAGTCATCCTGACCCTGACTGTTCAAGGGGGAGTTATGGCGCATTTTATCGACCGCAGGCTCAACGGCAAAAACAAAAGCGCTGTCAATCGGCAGCGCTTCATCCGCCGCTACAAGAAGCAGATAAAACAAGCGGTCTCGGATGCTGTCTCCAAGCGCAGCATTCAGGACGTTGACAAGGGCGAGAGCATAAGCATCCCGACCAAGGATATTGGCGAGCCCCATTTTCATCAGGGGCACGGCGGTAAACGGGAGATGGTGCATCCCGGCAATGATCAGTTCGTCTCCGGCGACAAGATTGACCGTCCCAAAGGAGGGGGCGGCGGACAGGGTTCAGGCGAGGGACAAGCATCCAATCAGGGAGAAGGGGCCGATGATTTCGTGTTCCAGATCTCCAAGGATGAGTATCTCGATCTGCTGTTTGAAGATCTGGAGCTGCCCAGGCTGCAGAAAACCCAGCTCAACCAGCTGATGGAGGTGAAAACCTATCGGGCGGGCTACACCTCCAACGGGGTGCCCGCCAATATCAACGTGGTGCGTTCCCTGCAAAATTCACTGGCGCGGCGCATGGCGCTGCAAGCGGGCAAGAAGCGCCAACTGCATGAACTGGAAGATCGGCTGGCCCTGCTGGCCACCGATCCCAACGAACACTTTGCCGAGATCGCCCTGCTCGAGAAGGAGATCAGGGAGCTGAAACGACGGATCGATGCGGTACCGTTTATTGACACCTTCGATCTCAAGTTCAACAACTTCGTCAAACGGCCCGTCCCCTCCAGCCAAGCGGTGATGTTCTGTCTGATGGACGTCTCGGGCTCCATGGATCAGGCCACCAAGGAGATGGCCAAACGTTTCTATATCCTGCTCTATCTGTTCCTGAGCCGGACTTACAAGAACGTAGAAGTGGTCTATATCCGCCACCATACCCAGGCCAAGGAGGTGGATGAACACGAGTTCTTCTACTCCCAGGAGACAGGCGGCACCATCGTCTCCAGCGCCCTCAAGATGATGAATGACATCATCAACGAGCGTTACCCGGCCAACCAGTGGAACATCTATGCGGCGCAGGCGTCGGATGGTGACAACTGGGCCGATGACTCACCGCAGTGCCGTGAAATTCTGGCGCGGGACATCATGCCAAGGGTGCGGTACTACTCCTACATCGAGATCACCACCCGTGCCCACCAGACCCTTTGGCACGAATATGAGTCGGTAGCCAGCCAGTTCCCCCACTTTGCGATGGAGCACATTCGCAAGGTCGAGGATATCTATCCGGTGTTCCGCGAGCTGTTCAAGAAACAAGCGGCGTGAGGAGGTCACATGATCGAAACAGAAAAACGTGTAGCGCCACTGGATGACGGACCAGACTGGAACTTCGATCTGCTGGAGACCTATCACCAGGAGATCGCCCGGGTCGCCCGTTTCTACAAGCTGGACACCTACCCCAACCAGATCGAGGTGATCACCGCCGAGCAGATGATGGATGCCTACTCCAGCGTCGGCATGCCCATCGGCTATCAGCACTGGTCGTTCGGCAAGCGCTTTATCCATACCGAGCGCAACTACAAGCGCGGCCAGATGGGACTGGCCTACGAGATCGTCATCAATTCCGATCCCTGCATCGCCTACCTGATGGAGGAGAACACCATGCCGATGCAGGCGCTGGTGATGGCGCACGCCTGCTACGGTCATAACTCCTTCTTCAAGAACAACTACCTGTTCAAGGCCTGGACCGATGCCTCCTCCATCATCGACTACCTGCTGTTCGCCAAGAACTACATCACCCAGTGCGAAGAGAAGCATGGCATCGAGGCGGTGGAACAGCTGCTCGATTCCTGCCATGCCCTGATGAACTTCGGGGTGGATCGCTACAAGCGTCCCCAGAAGATCTCCATGGCCGAGGAGAAGCGGCGCCAGAAGGCGCGGGAAGATTATCTGCAAACTCAGGTCAATGAGCTGTGGCGTACCCTGCCCAAGCAGCATAAAGCGGCAGGGGTGGAGGACAGGCGCTACCCCGCAGAGCCCCAGGAGAACATCCTCTACTTCATCGAGAAGAATGCCCCCTTGCTGGAGCCTTGGCAGCGGGAAGTGGTGCGCATCGTGCGCAAGATAAGTCAGTATTTCTATCCACAAAAGCAGACTCAGGTGATGAACGAGGGGTGGGCCACCTTCTGGCACTACACCATCCTCAATCACCTCTATGACGAGGGCAAGCTGAGCGATCGCTTCATGATGGAGGTGCTGCACAGCCACACCAATGTGGTCTATCAACCTGCTTACAACAGTCGCTACTACTCGGGGATCAACCCTTATGCGCTGGGGTTTGCCATGTTTACCGACCTGCGCCGCATCTGCGAGAACCCGACCGAGGAGGATAGATACTGGTTCCCCGACTATGCCGGCAGCAACTGGGTCGACACCCTCCACTTTGCCATGCAGAACTTCAAGGACGAGAGCTTTATCAGCCAGTTCTTAAGCCCGAAAGTGATGCGGGATATGAAGTTGTTCGCCATTGATGACGACGATCTGAAGAACTATCTGAAGGTCTCCGCTATCCACAATGACGAGGGGTACCGTCAGGTGCGCAATACTCTGTCGGCCCAGTACAACCTCAGCAATCTGGAACCCAATATTCAGGTGTACAACGTCGCCGTGAAGGGGGATCGCTCCCTCACCCTGCGCTATGTGCCCCACAACCGCATCCCCCTTGGCGACTCTCGCCATGAGGTGCTCAAGCACCTCCATCAACTGTGGGGATTCGACGTGGTGCTGGAGCAGGACAACGGTGAACTGCCACCCGATATTATCGGCCGCTGCCCGGAGCGTAAGCCGGGTATCTAAGCTTACCACCTCGCAAATGGCCCACTTCGGTGGGCCATTTTTTCGGCCTTCGCCTCTGCCTGCATCATCGCAGCACCACCTGAATAACCCGAACAAACCACAGCATAGAAAGAGGCCCGCATGGGTGCGGGCCTCGTTGTCTTGCGGTCAATCTGCAGCAGTTATCAGTAGAAGGTCTGCTGCTCTGCGGCCATTGCCTTGAGGCGGGCACAAGGGGCAAACCGGTCGCCATGGCGCTTCTGGTAATACTCCAGACGGCCAACCAGATGATCAATCCCAAGCGTGTCCATGTAGCGGAACGGGCCGCCAAGGAAAGGCGGGAAACCGATGCCGAAGATGGCACCGATATCACCATCACGGGCCGACGCCACCACACCGCTATCCAGCGCCATGGCCGCTTCGTTGAGCATCAGCAGCACGCAGCGCTCGGCGATCTCCTGACGGGCCAGCTTGGCAGACGGCTTGATGCCGAGCACGCCATAGACGCTCTCGTCCACCGTCTTCTTGCCCTCTTTGCCAGTCAGCTTGTTGCGCGGTGCCGCCTTGCCATAGAGATAGAAGCCCTTGCCGTTCTTGCGTCCCTTGCGATCATTTTGCAGCAGCTTGTCGAACGCCTTGGGCGCCTGGAACTGCTCGCCGCCCAGCTCTTTCTCAAGGATGGGGGAGATCTTGGCGCCCACATCGATCCCCACCTCATCGAGCAAGGTGATGGGGCCAACCGGGAAGCCAAAGTCCAGCAGCGCGCTATCCAGCACCTCTACCGGCTCCCCTTCCAGCACCAGTCTTGCCGCCTCATTCATGTAGGGCGCCAGGATGCGGTTGACGTAGAAACCGGCTTCGTCCTTCACCACGATGGGCGTTTTGCCCTGGGCGCGGGCAAAAGCCAGGGTGGTAGCGACCGTCTCGGCACTGGTGCCAGCGTGGGGGATGATCTCCGCCAGCGGCATCTTGTCCACCGGGCTGAAGTAGTGCAGCCCCACGACTCGCTCTGGGTGCGCCGCCTCTGCCGCAATCTGGTTGATGGGCAAGGAAGAGGTGTTGGAGGCAAACACTGTGTGCTCACCGCACTCACGCTCCACGTCCTTCACCATCTGGTGTTTGAGATTGAGATCTTCAAACACCGCCTCCACCACCATGTCCACCCGGTGGAAACCGGAGTAGTCGAGGGTACCGGTCAACAGGCTCATCTGCTTTTCCAGCTCGCTGCGCAGGATATGACGGCGCTTGAGCTTCTTGGCCAGAATGTCATAGCTGTAGCGCATGGCATTGCCGATCCCGGCGCTTGCCACATCCTTGATCCGCACCGGCACGCCCGCCTTGGTAGCGGTGACGAACGCGATGCCGCCCCCCATCAGACCACCGCCCAGCACGGCGGCATGGCCCACCTTGCGCGGCTCGGCTCCCTGATAGGTGACCTCTTTCTTCATCTCCGTGGTGGCAAAGAAGATGGAACGCAGGGCGGCAGACTCGGCAGTCATCACCAGCTCGCCAAAGTGGCGGGATTCAGCGGCCAGACCGGCCTTCATCCCCTCCTCCACGCCGATGCGTACCACGTCCAGGATCCGCTCCGGCGCCGGATAGTTGCCGCGGGTCTTGGCTTTCACCCCCTTGCTGGCCTGATCGAACAGCACCTTGCGACCCAGCTTGTTGGTCTCCAGCACCTTGCCCTGCAGATCCCGTTTCAACTGATGGCGCGGTTTGCCCTTCTTGGCCAGCTTGATGGCAGCATCCAGCAAGATTGACGGCGGCACCACATCGTCCACCAGCCCCAATTTCTTGGCTTGTTTGGCCCGCACCTGCTTGCCGGTCAGCATCAGATCCAGCGCCTTGGCCACCCCGATAAGGCGCGGCAGACGCTGGGTACCGCCAGAGCCCGGCAGCAGACCGAGCTGCACTTCCGGCAATCCCAGCACGGTTTTACCGTGCTCGGTCACCACCCGACCATGGCAGGCCAGCGCCAGCTCCAACCCGCCACCGAGGCAGGGGCCATGAATGGCGGCGATCACCGGAATGGTCAGCCCCTCGATCTCGGCAAAGATCTCCTGCCCTTCTCGTGACAGGGTCTCGGCATCCTTGGCACTGGTGCAGGCGGCCAGCATGGTAATGTCAGCGCCGGCGATGAAGGAGTCCTTCTTGCCGGAGGTGATCACCAGCCCGATCAAATCCTTGTTGCGTTTTACCTCGTCCAGTACGGAGCGGATCTCCTCGACAAAGGCGGCTTTCAGGGTATTCATGCTCTCGCCCGGCACATCCATGGTGAGGATGCCGATGCCATCTTTGCGAACATCCAGGGAAAAAGTCTTAGCGCTCATCATTCAACCTCCAACACCATAGCCACGCCCAATCCACCCGCCGCACAGGCGGTGTTGAGCCCCAATCCCCCACCGCGACGACGCAGCTCGTGCAGGGTCTGGGTGATCATCCGCGCACCGGTCGCGGCAAAGGGGTGGCCATAGGCCAGCGAACCGCCGAGGACGTTGAACTTCTCCATGTCCACCTCGCCGATGGCCTGATCGCGGCCCAGCTTGTCACGGGCAAACTCGTGGCTGGCAAACATCTTGAGGTTGGCCAGAGTCTGGGCGGCAAAGGCTTCGTGCATGTCGATCAGAGTCAAATCGCTGAGCGTGATGCCGGCTCTGTCCAGCGCCAGCGGCGTGGCGTAGGAGGGCCCCATCAGCATGTCTTGCCACACATCGATGGCCGAGAAAGCGAAGCTGCGGATATAGCCCAGCGGTTTGAGGCCCAGCTCTTTCGCCCGCCCTTCGCGCATCAGCAGCACGGCGGCAGCGCCATCTGTCAGCGGCGTGGCGTTGGCAGCCGTCACTGTGCCATGAACCCGATCAAACACCGGCTTGAGCTTGGCGTAGCTCGCGAGATCCGAGCTTTCACGGATATTGTTGTCCCGCTCCAGCGGCGACTTGTAGGGCGGTACATGGGCGGTAAACACCTCGCCACTGAGCTTGCCATCGGCCCAAGCCTGCGCGGCCAGAGTGTGGGAGCGATGAGCTAACGCATCTTGCGCCTCGCGGCTGATCTGGTGACTCTTGGCCATCTGCTCGGCGGTCTGTCCCATGGAGAGGCCAGTAGAGTATTCCGCCACGGCAGGCGGCACCGGCAGCAGATCCTTGACCCGCAGCTGACGTAGAATATTGAAGCGCTGCTGCAGATTGCGCGCCTTGTTGAGATCCACCAGGGCACGGGCCAGCTTCTTGCTCACTCCGATAGGGAGCACGGAGGAGGAGTCCGCACCGCCAGCGATGGCGATATCCACAGTGCCCGCCATGATGGATTCGGTGACGTTGGCCACCGCCTGAAAACTGGTGGCGCAGGCGCGGGAGACGCTATAGGCATCGGTATTGACGCTCATGCCGGTGCCAAGCACGATTTCACGGGCAATGTTGGGGGCTTCCGGCATCTGAACCACCTGACCAAACACCAGCTGGTCGATAAGCTTGGGATCGAGATTGGTACGGGCGAGCATCTCGCTCACCACCAGTTTGCCGAGATCGACTGCAGGCACGCCATGAAAGGCGGTGGCCTGCTTGGCAAAGGGGGTACGCAGCCCCGCCACGACGGCAATCCGTTCGCCCTGGCGAGTCGTCAGTTTCAATGGCTGTTTCATCCTGGCTCCTTGGTTTAAAAGGCAGAGGTCTGACCTCATTGCGCCACATCTTAACAATCCAATCACAAGTTTCATACAGCTGATTGAAACTAAATTAAGCACGGCAAGGCCCCTTTGCTCGCCCTTGGGGAGCAACTGGAGTATAAAAAGATCAACTTCCATAAAAACAACGGGTTTATCGCATGGCAGCGGCCGAGTTCAGAGCACTTAGGGACTATCTTGGCAGTCAGATCCTGGGGCAGGAGGAGCTAATAGAAGGGCTCCTGATTGCCCTGTTATGTGAAGGACATGTGTTAATCGAAGGGGCCCCCGGCCTTGCTAAAACCCGCGCCGTCAAGGCGCTCGCTGGCGCCGTCGAAGGGCGCTTTGCCCGTATCCAGTTTACCCCCGACCTGCTTCCTGCCGATCTCACCGGCAGCGAGGTGTTTCACCCGCAGGATGCCAGTTTTGTTTTCCAGCCAGGCCCCCTCTTCAACCATCTGGTGCTGGCAGACGAGATCAACCGGGCGCCAGCCAAGGTACAATCAGCGCTGCTGGAAGCCATGGCCGAACACCAGATCACCGTGGGCAAAAAGAGCTGGCGGCTGCCACCTCTCTTTATGGTCGCCGCCACCCAGAACCCCATCGAGCAGGAGGGAACCTATCCCCTGCCGGAGGCGCAGCTCGACCGCTTTCTGCTCAAGTTGATGGTGGATTACCCAAGCCCCACCATGGAGCTCGCCATCTTGCAGCTCAACGCCAGCGGCGAACAGCTTGGCGCGGCACCAGTGACCCTGAGTCAGACCAGCTTGCAGCGTGCCCGCAGCGAAGTGCTGGCGGTAACCATGCAAAGCCGACTGGAGCACTATCTGGTGGAGCTGGTCTGCGCCACTCGCCCGGGCAGCGGCCTTTGCCCTGCCCTTGAGCCATTGATTGCCGTGGGGGCCAGCCCTCGGGCTACGCTGGGGCTGGCTCGCTCCGCCCGCGCCCGAGCCTGGCTTGCCGGACGAGATTATGTGCTACCGGAAGATATCCAGCTGCAAGCCTATCCGGTGCTGCGCCACCGCCTTATTCCCAGCTATCAGGCACTGGCCGACAATCTGGATAACGATATCCTGATCGCTCAACTGCTGGATCAGGTGCCATGCCCCTAGAACCCGGTCTGCATCCCGATATCGCCCTGTCGCTGCCACGGCTGCTCAATATCCGGCTATGGGCCAAGGCCAGGAAGCCACCTCACGCAGGCAGAAGCAGCAGCGAACGCGGCAAACCGGGCCGCTCTCCCGGACTCACGTTTCGGGAGCTGCGCGCCTATCAGGCTGGTGACGAGGTACGCCATATCGACTGGCGAGTGACCGCACGCCTCGGTCGTCCCTATACCCGCCTCTATAGCGAGGAGCTGGATCAGGCGCACTGGCTGCTGCTCGATCTCTCTCCCGCCATGTATTTCGGCTCCACACTGCAGCTCAAGGCGCGACTGGGGTGCGAGCTGGCTGCAGCCCTGATCTGGCAAGGGGAGAAGCTGCACAACACCCTGATTTGCCACGGGCTTATCCCAAATCACCAGAGCCAGCGCGGCAGCGTGCTGCCCCTGCTCGAATCCCTCTGCCATCACTATCAGCAAGGGCTGGCCCGCCGGGCGCTTTCTCACTCGCTGGGCGACACCTTGTCCGGCGTGAAGCTGCCTCACGGTGCCAAGCTGACGATCATCACCGATCACAGATCCTGCGAGTCGGCGCTCTGTCAGCAATTGCAACTGCTCTCCCGCCGCCACGATATTCACTATTGGCAGATCCGTGACCCCCTCGAGGCAGCCCTTCCCCCTGACGGCCAGCTGCCAGTGGCTATCGATCGGCCAGGACAACACTATCAGGGCTGGCTGGATGGGGGCCATGCCGGTTTCTCCCGCCGCTACCAGCAAGCTGCCGAACAGCAACTGACCCACGGCAAGCAGCAGTTGCTGCCGCTGGTACAGCGCCTCTACCTGCTCGATAACGGCCAGACGCTGCAACAGCAGTGGCAGGAGGGGTTATGTCATCAGGGATGATCTCCCCCGCCGAGCTCGACAGCGCCAGTCCCGCCTCCGAGGCCATCACTCCGCCATTGGCCGCCCTGATGCGCGACATCCACCCTGGGCCGGATCTGATTGAACAGAGTCTTGATCCCAGAGTGCAGGCGCTACTGTGGCTATTGATCACAGCGTTATTGCTGCTGCTGATCGTCTTGATTGCCCGGAGAGTGATACGTTACCGCCGCTGGTGTCATCAGCTGGAGGGAGATCCGGCGCTGCTGGTGGCACGCATACAGGAGGCCCTGCGTCATGAAGCACTGCAACGCTGGCCCGAGGCGCGCCAATTGCAGGGAGAGGCGTGGCTCGTCTTCGTCGATCGTCACGGCGGCAGCAATTTTAGCCAGTTTTCGTCTCACTGGAGCAGTTGGCTCTATGGCAGCCAGAACCCGACTCGCGAGCAGAGCGAACAACTGCGGCAACATTATCGCCGCTGGGGTCAGACCCTCTTCTTGCAACGCTCTCCCCGCTCGGGGCGTAAAACCTCACGGAGGCATTCATGATCCTGGCCTGGCCCTGGTTTGCGCTGGCGCTGGTACTGCCCTTGCTGGTGCGCTTCGGCTTGCCGCCCCTGCGCCGCGGCTATCTGGCTCACCCCGGGTTTGCGCTGCTGCGTCCTCAGGCCGGATTACCGCTCTGGCGCGCCATGCTGCTCTGGTGCGCCCTTATCCTCGCCCTCTGCCGCCCCCAGTGGTGGGGAGAACCGGTTATTCAATATGAAGGGAGTCGGGATCTGCTGCTGGCGGTGGATCTGTCAGACAGCATGCGCACCCCTGATATGCTCGATAACAGCGAGCAGCAAGCACGGCTAACGGCGGTGCGCCAGCAGATCAAGACGCTGATCGCCAAACGGGCCGGAGACAGGGTGGGCCTCATTGTCTTTGCCGATCACGCCTACCTGCTCTCTCCCCTCACTCAGGAGATCCCGGCGCTGTTGACCTTGAGCGACGAGCTCGATTTTGATCTTGTCGGCCGAACCACCGCCCTTGGCGAAGCCATCCAGCTGGCACGTCAGCATGGAGATCCGGGTCGCCCCACCGCCCTGCTGCTGGTCACTGATGGCCGCAATACCGCAGGCAATGCCGACCCGCTGCAGGAGGCAAAACTCGCCGCAGCGCAGGGAATACGGATCTACACGCTGGGGGTCGGGGCCGATCCCGATAACTTTATTCAACCCTACGATGAGGCGGGCAGCGGTCAGGCCGATCCCAGCAGCGAACTGGACGAGCCGCTCCTGAAAGAGCTGGCACAGACAGGCCAGGGGCGTTACTTTCGGGCACGCACCCAGAGCGATCTCGATGCCATCAACGTGACCATCAATGCCCTTGAACCTGCCCCCATGCCGATTGCCCAGTACCAGCCGGTGATCGAGCTCTACCCCTGGCCGTTGGCACTGCTTTGTGGCTTGTTGCTTCTGCCGTCAGGGCACGGCAGGCTGGAGTTTCGCATGGTGCGTAGCTGGCTGACACGAGGCGCACGCAGATGGAGTTGATCTTGCTCCGCCCCCTGTGGCTGATCGCACTCATCCCCTGGCTCTGGCAAGGGTGGCGCCGTCGTCGCAAGCCCACGCTGCTCGCACCTGCGATGCAGGCTTATCTGCTGCCAGCATCCCACCCTCAACGCCCCTGGCTTTGGTTGGCGACACTGCCCGTCATTTTGGCTCTGAGCGGACCGGCACTGCGCGGCGAGCTGCAACAGCAGCCTGCAGCGCCGCTCGATATCTGGCTGCTCGACTTGTCACGCTCGATGACCGCCACCGACCTCAAACCGGATCGGGCGACCCGGGTCAGGTGGCTGTTGCAGCAACTGCTGAGCCGTGCTCAGGGCGAGCGCATCGCGCTGATCCTCTACGCAGGCGATGCCTACCTCGCCATGCCGCCCACCCGGGATCATCAAGCCCTTTCGCTGCTGCTGCCCGACTTGCGCCCCGATATCATGCCGCTGCAGGGCAGCAACCCGGCACGGGCGGTGGAACTTGCCATGAAGCAGCTGGCCCCTGGAGAACAAGCGCGTCTGCTGCTGATCACCGACGACCTCACCCGGAATCAGATGACCCAAATCGCCGCCCTGTGGCCCTGCCAGCAACGCCTTCTTTGCCGCGATACCCAGTCGGCACGCCTCGATATTCTGCTTGCCAGCAGTGGTCAACCGGCCCCCATGCCCGCCATTCCGGCCAATGAGTTGGGGTTTGCCGCCCGCATGCCCGCGCAGTTGCCCGCCCCCGATAGTCAGGCCATTGCCGCACTGGCCAATCGCCTCGGCGGTGAGCTGCAGTGGCTTGGCAGCAACACACCCCGCTTTGCTTCCCTCCCCACCACGACCTCGGCCCTCACCCCGGCACCACTGGATCTTGGCCCCTGGCTGCTGATCCCCTTGTTACCACTGGCCTTGCTGGCCAGAGTCGGCGCCCGGTTGATGATGGCGCTGATGGTGGGTGCTCAGCTGCTTGCGCCACAAGACCTGCAAGCGGCAGAGAGGGGAGACCTGCAAGCGATGCAGGCTTATCAAGAGGGGGATTTTCAGCGGGCAGCCCGCACCTTCAACGATCCAGTCTGGCGCGGCAAC
Source organism: Aeromonas sp. 603079 (assembly GCF_049172135.1). Classification (NCBI taxonomy): domain Bacteria; kingdom Pseudomonadati; phylum Pseudomonadota; class Gammaproteobacteria; order Aeromonadales; family Aeromonadaceae; genus Aeromonas; species Aeromonas sp. 603079. The sequence continues at coordinate 169,253 of NZ_JAAKPX010000004.1, forward strand.
GCCTGGTATCGAGCTGGTGCCTACCGGCAAGCCATCTCAGCCTATCAGGAAGCGGCGAGCGCCACTGCCCACTACAACCGCGGCAATGCCCTGCTGCAACTGGGGGAGTTTGCCGCAGCCAAAGAGGCCTATCTGGCCGCTCTGGCGCTTGAACCCGGCCATGAAGATGCGCTCTATAACCTCTCTCTGTTACAGGGTGGAGCGACCGCAGCTCCCGATACCAGCAACAGCAAGCAACCCGAACCATCGGCAACTCAGCAGGCGACGGCAATGCCCCTGCCCCCCTCTCCCCCGGTGTTGCTGCTGGAGCAGCGACTGCGCAAAGAGGCGCTGCGCCGGGATCTGATCAAGGTGGAGGAACCCTGGTGACGCGGGCAGGATGGGGGCTGTTGCTCGCACTGGCGAGTCCACTTTGCTGGGCCCAGCCCCCACGGGCAGAGCTGCTGCCGGGGGCCGACTCCAGCGATTGGCTGCTGATCATCGAAGCGGATGGCGAGCGCCAGAGCAGCGAACTGGAGATCACCCCCCTACTGCGCCAGTTTGCAGTGGGCAGAGTGACCATGAGCCGGGTCACCACCCCGGTACAACAACTGACTCGCTGGCAGATCCCGCTGCACCAGAGCGACTCACCCGCTAATACAAAGGTGGTGATTGCCCCGCTCAAGCTGGGAAATGAGTTCACTCCCTCGCTCACCCTGCCATTGAGAGAGGTGAAAACAGCGGCGCTGCCGCAACCCGCAGCCCCCTCGCCCCTCGAGATGCAGGCCAGCCTTGATCATCAGGGCCCGCTCTATCCCGGCCAGCCTGTGATCTACCGGCTGACACTATGGCTGCCCACCAGTATGCAAAACCCGGCCCTGAGCGAACTCAGCTCTGCCCACTTCACTATCCGTCGCCTCGGTCGCGACGAGTGGATCGCCCCCGCTCAGGCTGGTCTGCCCGGCAGGCTCACCCGCAGCTGGCTCGTTCAGGCAAAAGCGCCTGGGCTCTGGCACCTCGACTCGCCCCGCTTGCAGGGGCAGCTCACGCAGAAAGGGGGCAAGCCCCAAAAACTCTCGGCCCGCGCGGCACCGCTCGAGGTAAGGGTCGACAAGGCCCCCGCCACGCCGGTGGCCACCCGGCTGACCCTGAGTCAACGACTTGAACCGGCCACCACGGGGGAAGTGGGTGAACCGCTGATCCGGATCCTCACCCTGACCATGGAAAATGGTGACAGTGCCCAGATACAGCTTGCCCCCCTGATGGCCCATCAACTGCCAAGCGGCATACAGGCACATCCCGATGGCGAGCAACAGCAGGAGCGTTACCGAGATGGCAAGCTGCTGTTTAAGCGACAGTGGCGCCAGACTCTGGTCGCGGAGCAGAGCGGCGACTACCAGCTGCCCCCCATTGATCTGCCCTGGTTTAATACCCAAAGTGGCCGGATTGAGCAGGCCAGCCTACCTGCCATCACGCTGACGTTTCAGGCAACGACAAATCGGCAACCTGATCAGCAGACATCGCAGATGGCACTGCGAGAGAGCCTTTGGTGGGTCGTGCTGGCCATAACGCTGCGTGCGCTATGGCGCCACTGGCCCCGCTGGCGCGCCTTCTATCAACTGCAACGAGCCCTTGCCCGACACCAGCCGGATGCCAGTCGCAAGACGCTGATCCGGTGGGCGACCTTGCGCTGGCAGGTCTCCTATTATCAATTAGGCCAGTTGCCTGACGCTGGGCATAATCGGCTCGGCAACGCGCTAGCCGCACTCGAGCGAGCCTGTTTTTCACGACCCTCTTCTGGCCCCCCCATCGAGTGGCGCGCTCTGGCGCGTACCCTCAGGGCAGATGAAGCTGCCGGTATTGCGCACCTGATTTACCTGCTGGCGCACGGGATTTCCCGCTCCCGCCGCCACGCCCCCTGACAAGGATTGCTCTATGGCACAGCTGTTTTTTAGAAAAAAACGTGCTCAGCAGCATATTGGTGGAAATGATCCGGCCATTTCGCCGGTCTCTGATCCCATGGCTGACAAACAAACCAAATTTGAAGCACTGGTTCATGCGCTGCACGGCGATCTCTACCGGTATGCCTACTGGCTGACCCGGGATCCCAACGTAGCGGAAGATCTGGTGCAAGAGACCTTTCTGCGTGCATGGAAGGCTATCGACACCCTGCAGGATGACAAGGCAGCCAAAGGGTGGCTGATCACCATCCTCAGACGGGAAAACGCCCGCCGCTTTGAACGCAAACAGCTGGAGCTGATTGATCTCGACGATCACCCTCAACCCCAGCACGATGCGCTGCACAGCGAACAGGAGATGGAGAACGAGTGGTTGCACCGTCACATCGCCCGGTTGCCCGAGGAGTATCAGGAGCCACTGCTGCTGCAAGTCGTGGGAGGATTCAGTGGTGAGGAGATTGCCGAGATGCTCGGCCTCAACAAGAACACCGTTATGACCCGACTGTTTCGCGCCCGCAACCAGATCAAGGAGGCGATGGAGCAGAAGAACCAAGCAAGAGGACACGGACATGGATGAACTCGAATTTCGCCGCAACGCCATGATCCAGCCCAACGATCAACAACCGGACTTTCTCAAAACTGCTGAAGCAAGCCAGGCCAATCGGAACTACCTCGACGAGATGAAGCAGTTCGACAGAAGCCTCAAGCGCACCATGCAGGTAGAGGTTCCCGCCGGGCTGGCCGAGCGGATCCTGCTCAGGCAAGCCATGCTGCAAGACAGTGACGCGCCAGATGATATGCCGCCATCCCGCCCCCTTGGCACGGCACCGGTCAAGATCCGGACATCGACATCCTGGCGCCAGATCGCCCTGGCTGCATCGGTCGCCTTCCTGCTGGGAATGAGCACCCGCTGGATCACGCTGCCAGAAACGGCTCCTGCGGCCCTCTCCCTCGCACAGGTGGCGATGGCTCATGTCTATGGTGAAGAACCCTTTATTGAAGGTGTCGATGAGCAGGTCAATCTGCATAGCATCAATGCCAAGATGGAGAAGTATGGCGCCACCTTAAGCGGGATGGATGGACTCAAGGTGACCTATGTCAATCACTGCTCGTTTTATCAGGGACCGGCCTTGCACATGGTGATCCAGGGAAAGATGGGGCCAGTCACTCTCTTTTTAGTGCCCAAACATGTGCCATTAACCCTGCAACAGGACACCTTTGATGATGGCACCCTCAAAGGGGAGATAGTCCAGCTCAAAGGCGCCAATATGGTACTGATTGGCGAGATGAAAGAGCCACTTGCCCCTGTTGCCAACGCCCTGCAGTCACGTCTGCAGTGGGACATTTAACATCGCTGGTTAACAACCTCAGAGCCATCCTCAATAGCAGGCGGCGGTCACGAGACGCTGCCTGTTCCCTCCCTGTTTACTCCCCTTTGTCACTCATTTGCCTCAAGATTTCGAAAAATTGACAAAATTATTTTTGTGACGGAGATCGGCAATCCAGGTCAATATTCCGCCTTTAGACCCTGAAAATGATGAATTAAACAGCAAGTTAAAACAAATGATTAACACATCGATCACTTTTATGTATTCTGCTGTCACTGGTCTGATTTCTTACCTCCTACCAGATCCATAGAATCACGCCAGAATTGATTGGGAAGAAGCTGAAATAAAAACGGATTTTGTCGAGGTTTGCATTGAACGTGCAGCCAATATCGGCAAAAAAATCTGCCTACAAGAGAGAACACCATGACGACAACTATTTTCAAGAAGAGCCTGATTGCCGCCACCATCGCGCTGGCCACCGGTCAAGTCCATGCCGCGGCATTCCAGTTGAACGAGCACTCGGCCTCCGGTCTGGGTCGCGCCTATGCCGGTGAAGCGGCTATCGCCGACAACGCCTCCGTGCTGGCCCGTAACCCGGCTGCCATGACCACCTTCGACAAGATGGCGGTTTCTGTCTCCGGCACCTACATCAAGCCGGATGTCGATGTGAATGGCAGCGTTGCTACGCCTCTGGGTACAGTTCCTGCCAGCGAATCAGGTATTGCTCCGTCAGCATTCGTTCCTGCCGCTTATTTTATTCAGCCGCTGAATGACCAGTGGGCTTGGGGTATCGGCCTCTTCTCAAATTACGGGCTATCTACCGAGTACTCCAAAACCTTCCCGGCTGGTGCCGGTGCCGGTGATACTGAACTGATGACTCTCAATATCAACCCGAACATCGCCTATCGCATCAATGAGCACTTCAGTGTGGGTGCCGGTATCAACGCCGTTTACGGTGCTGCCGAACTCAACCGCTATGCTGGTCTGCTGGGTCCGCTGAACCCACCGAGCCAGGGTGGCCCGCTGGCAACAGATACTCGCTTGGCTCACCTGAAAGGCGATACCTGGGGCTTTGGCTGGAACGTTGGCACTCTGTACGAAGTCAATGAGAACCATCGCTTTGCTCTGACCTACCGTTCACAGGTCGATATGAGCTTTGATGGTGACTTCCAGGGGCTCACTTCAGGGAACCGCACTGTTGATGGCAATCTGAAACTGGATCTCCCTGCTCAGGCCGAGTTTGCCGGTTATCACCGTTTGAATCAGCAATTCGCCGTTCACTACTCTGTCAACTGGACTGACTGGAGTGCCTTCCAGGAGCTGAAAGCAACCAGCGGCCAATGCGCTGGCGGCGTATGTCTGCAAAAGGATGAGAAGTTTAAAGACTCTACTCGTTACTCAATCGGCGGTACCTGGTATATCAACCCGGCTTGGGAAGCGCGTATTGGCTTTGCTTATGACAACAGCCCAATCGAGCCCGAATACCGCAGCCTGAGCATCCCGGATTCTGACCGTGTCTGGTATAGCGCTGGCGCGACCTACCATATCAATACTGATATGAGCATTGACTTTGGTATGGCCTATCTGGACGGTAAAGAGGTTGATGTCAACGAAGGTCTGCGTAACCACTCAGACCCTCTGCGTTGGAAAGGCTCCTCCCACGGCAATGCCTTCCTGGCCTCTGCCCAGTTCAATATGAAGTTCTGATTAGAACGCCACCGAAAAGAGCGCCGACAGGCGCTCTTTTTTTATCCGAAAAAACAGTTTCAGCGCACAGCTGTAGCACACACGTGTTTATTTTTCTTTTTCAATCAAGCTATTAGACTACATCATCCCAGCATTAAATCTTGTTTTCTCCGGATAACCACCATGAGCGTTGCCTTACTGGTCATACCATATAAAATCCTGCCTCCATCCATATGACCTATTGAAACCTCGGGTAACAGCAAGGATTTTCCCATGCATTCCATCATCAAACCGTCCGCCATCGCCCTGCTGGTGATCGCGGGTCAAACCCATGCCGCCGGGTTCCAGCTGGCTGAACAATCCGCCACGGGCCTGGGACGCGCTTTTGCCGGTGAAGCCGCCATTGCGGATAACGCCAGCGTACTCTCCCGCAATGCCGCAGCCATGACCCGTTTCGATCAGATGGCGCTGTCTGGCGGAGCTATCTATGTCAGCCCTGACGTCAATATCGAAGGCCACACACGTTTGCCGACGCAAGCCGGCATCGTCACCTCCGATGCGAGTGCACACGATATCGCGGCCTCGGCCTGGGTGCCCAACGCCTATCTCATCATCCCGCTGAATGAGCAGTGGCGCCTCGGCTTCTCGGCCACCTCTTACTATGGTCTTGGCATCAAGATGCCGGATAACTACAGTGCCGGCCACTTTGGCAATGTTTCCGATATCAAGACCATGGATTTGGGAACCTCTCTTGCCTATCGCATCAATGAGATGTGGTCAATTGGCGCAGGGATCTCTGCTATTCAGGGCGAGGGCGAAGTCGGTGGCACCTTCCCCTCTCGCAATCTGATAGCAAAACATCTGCAAGGGGATGGCTGGGCATGGGGCTGGAATGTCGGCACCTTGCTGGAGTTGTCGGAGCAAACCCGGATTGGGCTCTCATACCGCCACGATGTCAATTTGACACTCTCGGGTGATGCCATTCTTGGCCTGCCCAACGGCAAGGAGCTAAAAGACACAGGTTCTCTGGATCTTCCGCTACCCGCAACGGCAGAGCTTGCTGCATTTCACCAGCTGACCGAAAAACTGGCGATCCATGGCAGCCTGAACTGGACCAACTGGAGCAAATTTGTCCAGCTGGAAGCCGATCTGGATACACTGCCCAACATGCATATCAAGGATGAACACTGGGAAGATAGCTGGCGCTATGCGATCGGGATGACCTATCAACTGACTCCCCAGTGGCAGCTGCGCTCGGGAGTTGCTTACGATGCGAGCCCGGTACCAGCGGATCGCCGTACTATCTCCATTCCTGATGCCGACCGGATCTGGTACAGCCTGGGGATGGGTTATCAGTTCACCCCCAACCTGACCATGGATCTGGGGTTAACCCTGATCGATGGCAAGAAGGTTGATGTTACTGAAAAAATGGAGTTGCAACCGGGCAACCCGCAGAGCACCTCCACCTTCCAGGGCACCTCCGAGGGAGATGCCTGGCTGGCTGGCGCCCAAATGAGTTATCTCTTCTAAGTTCCCTCCCTGCAGAAAAACACTATGCCAATTATTGCCTTACCGAACAGGGTCAAAACTGGCATAGTGTTCTGCAACACCATAAAATCAACCCAGTACCCATACTGGAGCAAGGCATGTATTCCTACGTAGCCAGACAGCCGATCCTCGACAGAGACCTCAATACCCATGCCTATGAGCTGCTCTTTCGCGATAGCCTGAATAATGTCTTCCCGAGCATCTCCTCACAACAAGCCACCTCCCGGTTGGTGGTCGAGCAGTTTCTGCAACAGAATATCGATCAGCTGTTGGGTGGCCGCCCCTGCTTTATCAATTTTCCCCACTCACTGTTACTGGAAGGACTGGCCGAGTGCCTGCCACCCGAAAAGGTGGTGATCGAAATTCTGGAGGATGCCCCTCCGGATGATGCCCTGCTGGAAAAGGTGAAGCAGTTGCACAAACTGGGCTATCAGCTGGCACTCGATGACTTCACCATGTCGCCGGATTGGGAGCGCTTCCTCCCGTTTATCCACATCATCAAGTTTGATCTGCGTGACACGCCCCTGTTGCAGATCAGGGTGTTCATCAAGCGCCATCAGGCGCTGGGACTCACCTATCTGGCAGAAAAAGTTGAGGACAAGGCTGAGTTCGAACGAGCCAAAAAGCTGGGGATCCAGCTGTTTCAGGGCTTTTTCTTCAGCCGCCCCGAGATGGTCAAACAAGCCACTATGGAGCCCGCCCAGGTCGTGGTCATGCAGTTGCTCAATGTGGTCAACGAGACAGAACCCGATATCAACAAGATCGAGCAACTGCTCAGCCAGGATATCTCTCTGTCACTCAAGTTGCTGCGCTATGTCAATCATCTCAAAGGCCATGCCAACCCCATCTCCTCGTTTCGCCAGGCTGCGATATACTTGGGCAATACCCAGCTAAAGCGTTTTGTTTCACTGGTGGCTGCGACCAGTGCAGGCAAGGGGAAAAGTGCCGAGCTCTACCAGATGTCGATGATCCGTGCCCGTTTCTGCGAGTTGCTGGCGCATACCCATGCGCCGACCCTGCAGGCTCAGCAAGCGTTTATCACCGGTCTCTTTTCGCTACTGGATGTGCTTATGGAGCAGCCGATGGACAAGCTGCTGGGGACTATCCCCCTGATCGAGGATATCCGGCTGGCGCTGCTCGAGCGCAAAGGCACTCTCGGTTTCTATCTCGCATTTTGTGAAGACTACGAGAATGCCAACTGGCCCAAAGTCACGGCCCGAACAGCCCGCCTGGGGTTGAATGAAGATAAGGTAAGCCACCTTTATCTCGCGGCAACGACCTGGGTGAACGAGCAACTGCAAGCGATGGATACCGGCGATTAAGGGATCTCTACCGCAATAGCGGTCGCCTCTCCGCCACCGATACAAAGAGACGCAATGCCTCGTCTCCCTCTCCGCAACCTCAATGCCGAGATCAGCGTCACCAGAATACGTGCTCCACTCGCGCCAAGCGGGTGACCCAATGCGCAGGCGCCACCATGAACATTCACCTTGTGATGGGGGATCCCGCACCCGCTCATGGCCAGCATGGTGACCATGGCAAAGGCTTCGTTGACTTCGAACAGGTCAACCTCATCCACTGACCAGTCGAGACGAGCCAGCAGTCTGGATATTGCGCCAACGGGAGCGGAAGTGAACTCGGCCGGCAATGCCGCATGGCTCTGATAACCGACGATCCGCGCCAATACAGGTACCTGCCAAGCTTGCGCAGTGGCACCATCCATCAATATCAGCGCCGCCGCGCCGTCCGAGATGGAGCTCGAATTGGCCGCCGTAATGGTGCCATCTTTACCAAATGCAGGCTTCAGGGTCGGGATCTTCTCCGGCCTCCCTTTGCCCGGTTGTTCGTCTTCGGCCAGCAACAAGCGATCACCGCGATAGACACTTGCCAGCTCGGATGCAAACGCGCCGGCTTGCTGCGCAGCGCGGGCACGCTGCAACGACGCAAGGGCAAACTCATCCATGGCAATGCGGGTCAAACTGGCATGATCGGCGCTGCGCTGGGCGTGTATTCCCATCAACTGGCCATCATAGGCATCCTGCAATCCGTCGAGGAAAAGGTGATCAAACAGCTGTTGATGGCCCATCCGAAAACCATTGCGGGCATTATCCAGCAGATAGGGGGCCCTGCTCATGCTCTCCATCCCCCCAGCCACCACAACCTTGTTATCGCCCAGACGAAGGGAATCTGCCGCCAGCATCACCGCCTTCATGCCGGAGCCACACACCTTGTTGACCGTGGTAGCAGGCACACTCTCTGGCAATCCCGCTTTTAACATCGCCTGCCTTGCCGGCGCTTGTCCCACACCTGCCGAGAGCACATTGCCCATAAACACTTCATCGATCTGCTCGGGAACAAGCCCGCCCTGTGCCAACGCAGCGGCAATGGCACAGGCCCCCAGCTCCGGGGCCGCCACCTCTGCCAGTGCCCCTTGAAACGCCCCCATTGGCGTACGTTTTGCCGCCACAATTGCAATATCCATTTGCCCGCCTCTTTTAGTTACCTGGTCATAACATAGGTTTTCTATGCCATGGGAACAAGAGTTGCAGTGCAGTTTACGTTTAGGTAAGGTGCCAGCAGGATTTAGCTCGCCAAGAAGTTTATATGAACAAAAACAAGGATGAAGCCCGGAGCTACAGCATCAGTGAACTGGCTCGGGAATTTGATATTACGACGCGTAGCATCCGTTTCTATGAGGATCAAGGGTTACTCAATCCCGCCAGAGAAGGGCAGACCCGCATCTACAGCAAGCAGGATCGGGTTCGTCTCAAGTTGACCCTGCGTGGTAAGCGGCTCGGTTTCAGTCTGGCCGAGATCCGGGAGTTGTTTGATCTTTATGATGCCGACAAGAGCAGCCGCACCCAGCTGCAAACCATGCTCGGGCTGGTTACCGAAAAGCGGGAGACGCTGCAGCAGCAGATGGAAGATATCAGGATGGTGCTGCTGGAGCTGGATGCCGCGGAGCGGCGCTGTCAACAGGCATTGCAGCAACTGGGTCGTTAAAGAAGGGGGCCGTGAGATCCCCTTCTCATGCTTCAGATAACAAAAAGCCACTCCTGAGAGTGGCTTTTCTGCTACCTGACGGTTCGTGATTAAACGCGAACGAAGTCCAGGTGAACCAGCTTGTAACGTACCGGGTGACGCTGGATAGCTTTCACTTTCACGTTAACTTCTTCGCCGTTGATAACCAGAGTCAGTACGGACTCATAGAATTCCGGCTTTTCTTGGGCCAGGATGAATTTCTTGTGGTCAACAGTGATGGACTGGGCTTCTTTGCCTGCACCGTAAACGATGGCAGGAACTTGGTCAGCTTGACGCAGGCGGCGGCTCGCACCTTTCCCCAGGTCAGAACGGACTTCAGCTTGGAATACGAAAGACATAGTATGTATCTCTTTTAAAGGAATGTATGGTGCAAACTGCGACCGGTCAGCACCTCGCAAAACGAGCGCGAATACTACCATGGGCCAATAGCGGATACAAGGCTCATCCCGCGCTTTAACGCCCCTGCTCAAGACGAGCAAATTGCTGTTGCCGCTGGGCCGGACTCAACGCATCAAACTGCGCAAGCGTCTCGGCGCGAGGACAGTAGAGCCCCTCCCCGGTTTTGACCCGGATACTGTTACCGAGGCCCGCCCTGTTTTCTGCGGCCAAGGCCAGCAGATAGCTGTAAGTATCTGCCCCCACCCTGCTGGATAGCTGATTGGCGATGCGCCACAGCGTCTCACCCGCCGCGACCCGATGGCACACTGAGCGCCCCTCGCCAACCGCCGGCGCAGAGAGTGTCAGTGTGGTGCTATCAGATGACACGCTGGCCGCCAGCAGACCATCACTGCGACTCCCCCTCTCGCCAACTGCGGCACCAAGCAACGCCAGCAATGGCTCTGCTTCGTAGCGGGGGGCGACCGCCAACTGAACCGGCATGGCACGAGGAACGTTGAACTCGGCGATAAAGGGCGCTATGAGTTGCGATGGCTCAAAAGGTGAAACACTGCCATGCTGCACGGTTGCAGCGACCTGGCCGGGGGCGACCCCGTAAGCCATCTCGTCGATGCGCCGCAGTCTTGCCAGATAGGTTTTGGAGAGCTGCGCCTCCCCCTCGAACAGATCGAAAGGGGGGACCAGCCGAGCGGGAAAGAGGATCTGCCAGCGACCATGCTTCTGCTTTTGGGCCAGCGGCGGAAACTGATTGCCACGCCAGGCCACAAACATCGCTGGTGGCGTGCGCGCCAGCGGGTAATATTCCGGGTTCAACTGCACCCAGGTTTGTTCCGCAATGGGTTGATAACCGCTGATCACCACCTGCGCCACACTCAACCAGACCCCCAGCATCCTTGCCTCCCTGACTTGCGGTTTGAAGGGGCTACCTGACCGGCAACCCCTTCTTATCACGCGCTATCATGCTGTTAAAACAGTTAGATAGCAGCTTAGCACTGAGCGATGGCGTTAAGCACCCGTTTATCGGAGACCGGATAAGGGGTGCCCAGATTCTGGGCGAAGAACGACACCCGCAGCTCCTCGATCATCCAGCGGATATTGGCCACCTCGGTGGGCACCAGCTGGGATTTGGGGATCTTGGCCAGCAGCGCCTTGTACTCCGACTCCACACTGTGCACCTTGAGCATGTAGACCCGATCCCGGTTGGAATCGATGGCCAGCTTCTCGAGACGACGCTCGATGGCCCGCAGGTAACGCAAGAGATCCGGCAGTCGCTGCCAGCCGGTCTCGGTCACGAACCCTTTGTGAATGAGGTTGCTCAGCTGCTGCTGGATATCGGACATGGCAAAGGCGGTGTCGAGCTGCATCTTGCCCTTGAGCCGTTTCTTGATCTCGTGGGACAGCGTCAGCACGGCTTCCACCTGCTTGGCCACCTCCACCACCGCATCGTTGAGCTCGGCGCGGACATACTCCTTGAGCGCCTCGAAACCGCCCTCGTCCCAGGCCAACCCGCCATGTTGCTCGATCAGCTTGTCGCAGCCGCAGGCGATGCAGTCGTCAATCAGCTCCGCCACCTTGCCAAACGGGTTGAAATAGAGCCCCAGCTTGGCCTTGTTGGGCAGCTTCTCCTGCAGGTACTTGATGGGCGATGGCACGTTGAGCAGCACCAACCGGCGCTGACCGGCCCACATCAGCTGCTGTTGCACCACCGGGCTCTCCACCAGCTGGATGGCGACCGAATCCTTCTGATCAACTAACGTCGGATAGGCCTTCACCTCGAAACCGCTGCGCTTTTGGCTGTACTCCTTCGGCAGCTCGCCAAAGCTCCACAGGGTGAGGCCGGACTGCTCGATGTCATCGTCCGCTACTTGCGACAGGGTCTCCTGCACCTTGCCACGCAGCGACTCTTTCAATGCCTCCAGATCTTTGCCTTCCGCTACCTTCTTGTGCTTGTCGTCAACCACCCGGAAGGTGAGTTTCAGGTGATCGGGTACCGCATTCCAGTCCCAGGATTCACGGGGCACGGTCACGCCAGTCATCCGCCGCAGCTGGCGCTCCATCTCGTCCAGTAGCGGCCCCTGTTCGGGGTTGATACTGGCGAGCAGCGCATCGGCATAGTTCGGCGCTGGCACAAAGTTCTTGCGCATCGGCTTTGGCATCGACTTGATGAGGGCAACCAACAGCTCGTGACGTAGCCCCGGGATCAACCACTCGAACCCCTTCACCTCTACCTGATTCAAGAGCGGCAGCGGAATATGCAGGGTCACGCCATCGGCGGCTTCCCCTGGCTCGAACTGATAGGTCAGCTTGAGCTTGAGGCGCCCCTGCAGCCAGAAGTTGGGGTAGTCGAGATCGCTGATGTGGGCAGCATCCCCCTTCATCAACATCTCTTTTTCGAAGTTGAGCAGCTCGGCGTCCCGCTTTTGCGCCTCTTTCCACCACTTGTCGAAATGGCGAGCGGAGATCACCTCCTCCGGCAAGCGGGCATCGTAGAAGCGGAACAAGTCCTCGTCATCCACCAGGATGTCGCGACGACGGGATTTGTGTTCCAGCGCCTCCACCTCGGCCAGGAGCTTGCGATTGTCGCTGAAGAAACGGTGACGGGTCTCGAAATCCCCCTCCACCAGGGCGCGGCGGATAAACAACTCGCGGCACAGCGCCGGATCGATACGGCTGAAGTTGATGGTGCGCTCGTTGACCAGAGTCAAGCCATAGAGGGTCACCTTCTCCTTGGCCATCACGGCGCCGTTTTTCTTCGACCAGTGGGGGTCGCTGTGGTGCAGCTTGATGAGGTGCCCCGCCAGCGGCTCCACCCACTCGGGTTCAATCTTGGCGTTGATACGAGCGTAGAGACGCGAGGTTTCCACCAATTCTGCGGCCATCACCCACTTGGGCGGCTTTTTAAACAAGCCCGAGGCTGGGAAGAGGTGGAAACGGCCATTGCGAGCACCGAGGAACTCGGGCTTTTCCAAATCCTTGTTGCCGATATGGCTCAAGAGGCCGGTCAGCAGCGCGCAATGCACCGTCTTGAAATCCGCCGGTTCATGGTTGGCTTTAAAACCAAGCTCTTTCACCGTCTGACGCAGCTGGAAATGGATGTCTTGCCACTCCCGTACCCGCAGGTAGGAGAGAAACTCCTTCTGGCACATGCGGCGGAACGGATTGCTGCCCAGGGCATCCTGCTGCTCTTTCAGGTAATTCCACAGATTGACGAAGGCGAGGAAGTCGGAATCCTTGTCCTCAAAGCGTCTGTGCTGCTCGTCGGCGGCCTGCTTCTTCTCCATGGGCCGCTCGCGGGGATCCTGAATGCTGAGGGCGGAGGTGATCACCATCACCTCGCTCAAACAGCCGGTCTGCGCCGCGCTGATCACCATCTTCGCCAGACGCGGATCAAGGGGAATGCGCGAGAGCTGGCGACCGATATCGGTCAGCTGCAGTTTGGCTTCACGATCGCCGGTGGCGGGCAGCTCGCGCACCGCCTCCAGCTCTTTCAATAGGGTCAGGCCGTCCTTGATATGGCGTGACTCCGGCGGCTCGACGAAGGGGAAGGCCTCCATATTGCCAAGGCCGAGCGCCAGCATCTGCAGGATGACGGAGGCCAGGTTAGTGCGCAGGATCTCGGGGTCGGTAAAGGCGGGACGGCTATTGAAATCCTCCTCCGAGTAGAGGCGGATACAGATACCATCCGCCACCCGACCGCAACGCCCTTTACGCTGGTTGGCGCTGGCTTGGGAAACCGGCTCGATGGGCAGGCGCTGCACCTTGGTGCGCCAGGAGTAGCGGCTGATACGGGCGGTACCCGGATCGATGACGTAACGGATGCCCGGCACCGTCAGCGAGGTCTCCGCCACGTTGGTAGCGAGCACGATGCGCCGTCCGGCATGTTGCTGGAACACCTTGTTCTGCTCGGCGTTGGAGAGGCGGGCGTAGAGCGGCAGCACCTCAGTATCGCGCAGGTTGAGCTTGCGCAAGGCATCGGCGGTATCGCGGATCTCCCGCTCACCGTTCATGAAGATAAGGATGTCCCCGAGCCCCTCGCGGGCCAGCTCTTCCACCGCGTCGAAGATCCCCTGCAGTTCGTCGCGCTCTTCCAGCCCTTCACTTTTATCACTGGTGAGCGGGCGGTAGCGCACCTCTACCGGATAGGTGCGGCCAGAGACCTCTATCACCGGCGCCTTGTTGAAATGGCGGGAGAAGCGTTGCGGGTCGATAGTGGCCGAGGTGATGATCACCTTGAGATCCGGGCGCTTGGGCAGCAGTTGCTTGAGATAGCCCAGGATGAAGTCGATATTGAGGCTGCGCTCGTGGGCCTCATCGATGATGATGGTGTCGTACTGGGTGAGCATCCGGTCGTTCTGGATCTCGGCCAGCAGGATACCGTCGGTCATCAGCTTGATGTGGGTCTGCTCGCTAACCTGATCGGTAAAGCGCACCTTGTAACCCACGTAGTGACCGAGTTCGGACTCCATCTCCTCGGCAATACGGGCCGCCACAGTGCGGGCCGCCAGACGACGCGGCTGGGTGTGGCCGATAAAGCCCTTCACCCCGCGCCCCAGCGCCAGACAGATCTTGGGGATCTGGGTGGTTTTGCCCGAGCCGGTTTCGCCGGCGATGATCACCACTTGATGCTCTTCAATGGCTTTGGCGATCTCCGCCTGCTTCTGACTGACCGGCAAGTTGTCCGGATAGGTGACCTTGGGTACGCCCGCCAAACGGGACTGGTAACGCGCCTGCGCCGCATCCAGATCGGCGGCAATGGTCTCGAGTACCGCAGCCTGTTTGCCCTCGGGCAACTTCTTGGCACCGTGCAGACGGCTGGAGAGACGGCGGGCGTCGAGGTTCATGCAGGCAGAGAGACGGCGGCGCAGCGCCTCGATAGAGAGAGACAAGGTACGAATTCCTTAAAAGAGTGCCCGACAAGGGGGCCATATCGATAGCTGGGGGAGATCCTAAAGAGCACAGACAGCAGGTGCAAGCCTTAACATGAGACACTGGAGAGGCAAATTAGCCTCCATACCAGGCTACGGATGGGTGAACGCACCATCTCCCAAAACAATGAAGCAGGCCATTGGCCTGCTTCTGTTGCATGTTGCATCCGGTCAGCCCTTAGCCGTGATTGTGTACAAAACAGGTGGTCAACTGGGCATGGATAGCCTGCATCACATTATGGCGATTGATTACCCCGAGCAGCCTGCCCTCCTCCACCACCGGATAGATCTTGGGTTTCTGTCCCATCATCATCTCCGCCAGGGTGAGGATGCTGGTATCTGGCTCAACAGTCAGTACCTCCTTGCGCATCACATCCTTGACCTGAGCGACCTGCTCACAGTGATAAGCTTCCTTGAGCATCACTGCAATGCAATCCTGCTCGGAGATCCAGCCGATCAAGTGTCCCTGCCCATCCACCACTGGCCCTCCCAACTGATGACTGTTCAAAAATTTCTCGACCGCAGCCTGCACCATCATGTCTGCAGTGAAGGTTATAGGTCTGCTCTGCATATAATCCCTGGCTTTTAGCGATTCCATATCAATTCCCCTATCCATAGTCCAATCAGGCTGGCGTCTTGCGCGTCAGTACCGGCACCACGCACGGCTTGCTCCAAGCATAGCTGGCTCACTGCCGGATGGGTCAGCCTCTCCTCCCCCATCAACCGATTGCATATCTGTTTTCATTGGCCGGCATGGCCGCAGCCATCATCTGTGGCAGATAATCCGCCAACGTCGCCACCACGACAGGATCTACCCGACCCTGAGCCGCCAGTTGATGCATAAAAGCCAGAGCATCACGAGCAGGCAGCCCACGTCGATAAGGTCTGTCCTGCACCATGGCCTGGAAAATATCGGCCACCCGCAGGATGCGCGCTTCGAGCGCCATGGCGGATGCCGGCAGATGGAACGGATAGCCCTCCCCGTCAGGCTCCTCATGGTGATAGGCCGCCCAGCAGGCTATCTCCTCAAACCCTTCGATATGACGCAGGATCTGGTAGGTTTCGAAACTGTGGGTATTGATGATTGCCCGCTCCTCCGGCGTCAAGCCGGCAGGTTTGTCCAATATTTCATCAGGAACCCTCAACTTGCCGAGATCATGCAACAGCCCTGCAATTTCGAGCATGTCACAATGGACACTACTAACCCCCAGCCGCTCGGCCAGGGCACGCGAAAGACGGCTCACTCCGAGGGAGTGCGTCATAGTGAATGGACTTTTGGCATCAACGATACCCGAGAAGATCCTGGCCAACGCTTTTAGCTCACCATTATCGGTGATGCAGGACTCCCGCTGCCTCAGCATCTCGTGCATGTAATCATTGATGGCTCGCGCCTCCAGTTGCAACCAGAACGCCTCCGAGCGGGAGGCTTGGAGAAAACCATCCAACAGATCGGTGGCAAAGAATTCGTCACGGCAATCCTGCAGGCGAGCACGGATCTCGTGTGTATGCATTAACAATGAGCCATCGCCATAGAATGGGGCAGCCAGCGCATCGCAACGATCCACCAGAAAGATAAGGTTGGCCTGACGAGCAACCTGGGGGTCCACATCGGCCATCTCGCGCAAGAGATGCCAGTGGGTATGATGATAACGGATAGGCAGTGCCAACGGGGCCAGCAAGCGGAAATCCTTGAGCAGCTGATATCCTACCTCGCAGTGACGCTGGGAGGACTCCCAATCGAACTCACTAACCAGATGGTGATGGGTGATGGTCGAGGAGACACCAATATCGTGCAGCACGCCGAGCTCAAACAACAAACAACATTCAGCTGTATCCAGCCCCAATACCCGACCACACTCGGCCGCCATGATCCCGACCCGTTTACCATGGGCCACATCGCCAATTCCTACCAGATCCAGTGACGCAGACAAGGCATAAACGACCTGTCTGAGATCCACCTGAAGCGAGCACGAACCGGCTTCCTGCGCTCTGTTCATGATCCCTGTCCCATGCTGTTTTGTGATGATGCAAGGGTGTCGTTTTACTCCTTGCTACTGATAAATCTAGTCATTAATCCCATGGTTTACCTCATCACGGTTTTGCAAAAAGCAGTGCAAAGAGGCTTATAGAGCCCTTGTATCCCTACTACCGCTCAACCGGGCCTCTTTCACGCGAACAAGACCTGCTGCTCGATGGGATTGCCGGGATACACCCAACCGGCGTAGAAGGATAAAAGCGGTCATCGCACAGCATGTGCGAGCAGTCGCGACACCATAAGGTTCCGCACACTGGTGTTAAACAAAGCTCGTTATTGCAGCTAAATGCAGTCGCGCGGTGCTTCGGATGGCTGAAGAGGTTTCAGATATGAAAAGCAGGCGAGAGGTTATGCTGTCTTCATCAATCAGGTTTTCTGTCTTGGTGACCAGCGAGAACAAATAGAGATCGTGCATGTTGATATCACATCTTTGAGCTGTACAACCAGGCATTAATTTTCTGCAGTTATCCATAGATAAAAACAATAATATTCCACGCTCCACAAACCGAAAAATATAATTCCTGATTGGCAAGATAGTTAAAATAAGGCTTGACAGCGTATTCATACCTGAACTTTATCATGCTTCAGTATTTTTCGTGAAATGGCGTTGGGCTACTGTAGCTTGCCACGACTATTTCATACTAACAGTAACCCTTACAGCAATGGCCTCACCAATATAATTAATAACCAGCACCGACAATAAATATCAATAATCAAACAGCAAACTCATTTACTTTCAGTTGTTTTTCTAATCTAAATCCCGATTTGGCTGGATTGAATATATAACCAGACCCAGAGACATTTGTCAGGCATGAGCAATCTTCATCTGCTTTCCTCAAGAACTTTCTAATATTTGACAATGAAACCGAAACGGTATTGTCGCAGACAATACGATTAGTCCATACACTATGTAAAATTTCATCTTTTGAGATCAATCGCCCTACGTTATTTATCAAATAAATCAATACATCCCTGTCTTTTTTACCCAGCCTAGACTGTACCAACAATCCCCCCAATGCTTTGTATTCGACAATACCATTTTGAAGATCAAAGGTAACTCCCTTATCTCTATTTACCATTTTTATATACATATCATTTCACCTCGACCAATACAGATTCACATATGCCTGATAACTAAGCAGCAATAATCCTATGTTTTAATCAAAATGTAGTGATGCTAAAATAATAAATTTATAAAAATAAAAAATCCTTTCTTTTCAATTAGTTACACCAACACCATCTCATCTGTCATAGTAATTTCATTGTTCATTCATCACTCCGAATGCTCAGTAACAGGCAACCTTTTCAAAGGCCATCTCCTGTATTATTCAATACTCAAAACCATGAAATAACGACTTAATTAATCTTATATCACTGATATATAAAAAGAGTTCATGAGTATCCTCACATGACATAAAGAATACAATGCTGGTTAAATATAATGCTGATTCGACGCATATTTACATGAAAAGATATGATTTAATAGGGAGTTAATTTAGATCTATCTATTATCCGATAGCTATGTAGCTATTTGCCAGATCATCGCAGAGAGTTGTCACCAGCTTTGATAACTGTATTTTTACGTTACCGCCTCTGATTATCTCAGGAACCGACATTAGATATGTCTACCAGTCACTTGATAGCTTTATTTACCATAACGTATCAAGCCAGATTTAAACTAGACATGATTTAATATTTATTGTCAAGCTGGCATATATTTAACAGCATTATCAACAACCACTAACAAGTTAATATAACACCAAGAAATTTACCACAACAATAAATATTCAGATGACAATCAAAGCAACTTCTCACATCCTGCTTATTTTTCTTTATAAACATCTCCATCTGTTGTAAAACTACGCAACAAATAAACGGTTAAGATTTGTGTCAAGGTTTATAGTGAGACACCTCACTTAAAATTTTTATAATTAATGGATTAGATAAACTAATTAATACTGAAACTATGATGAGCGATGTCTCACTATTGAGAACGAATAATATACAGGGTGCTTGAATAAGAGTATTGCAACTATAGTAATGTTACTTATAGAATAACTAAAAGTAAGGCTATCGTAGATAGAGGTCTAAGGATTAGCTTTCACTGGATGAGAGCCTTGTTTATAACGTAAAATTTAATCATTGGTGGTTTTGCATGCTGGACTACAACCCCGTCTCAGGTGACGTCACATGGAACTCAGAAGTGATTGCTCGATTAAGCAAAAGCGAGACACTGATTTTTACCGCTTTACTAAAAAAATTAAATCAGTTTTCCAGTAAAGAGGAACTGATTGAAGAAGGGTGGCCTAACAAGTTCGTCTCTCCCAATTCATTGGCAGTTGCTATAAAAAACATCAGAAAAGTACTACAAGAAACTGACGGGGCTTTTAAGATAGAAACCGTTCACCGGAGAGGTTATATACTTCATGGCGCAGCAGACAAGATCCAATCTAGCATGATTGCTCTGCAACCTCCTTGTGACTCGTCAAAAAATAAAAATGAGATAAATACAGAGAATAAAACAACCGAATCAAGTTCAGATGAAGTAGATGAGGCCATTATTGATATGGCCAAAATTAACGCAAAGATCATAGCGCAAGAAAATCATGCCAGTTATTTTAAAAAAATATTTGTCAAAACACTATTCTCGCTGTATTGCGTAGCGATCCTGTCATTAGGTATCATATATTTCTTTTCTTCAGGTGAACTTTACTGCTATCAGTTAAGTGAAAAAACAAAGATATGTGGCGTTTTTGAGCTAAATAAAAGCAAGCAAAAGTCAATATCTGACAATATACAAAAGAAATCTGGTCTTTATCTTTATGGATATGACAACAATGATCAAGACATTAAAGTTCATAGCGTTGACTAGTTTCATAGTCCTCCATACTTATATTATTATTCCGGTTATCAATGGTATGGGGTGCAATTATAACTCAGAGGCAAATGATGTAAAGATGAAATATATAAGCACATGTCGATTCGGCATTGTAGAAACAATCGCATGGAACAAGATTAGTGGAGAGAAAAAACTTTTTAAAGGAATCTTGGCAAAAAAGAAAGACGATTTGTTTTTTTTTGTAGTTTATTCAAAAGAACTATCCAAACCTATATTCGATTTTGATGATGGTCTAAATGTAAGGTTTACCGATGCTCATATATACTCGGCGAAGCAAATTCATGCGGGGCAATACGATTGGGTTCTTCTAAGAAACCCATCGTATCGTGTTTACAAGGTAAATATGGCTGGCAAGTTGGGATTTTGGTAATGCTATTCTTGCTAGCCAATGATATTAAGTAGCATAGCTTTTAATTTTATATCGATTGACGCCTTCTTTATCGGCTTAGAGCCAATCTTTTATGTAGCTTAACATGGCCTCTTCTTTCATTGGTTTTGAGAAATAGTACCCTTGCACATATTTTACCCCCAAGTTTTTCAACACCCAAAGCTCGTCTTCTTCTTCAACACCCTCAGCGATAACGTACATACCCGCTTCGTTCGCATAAGTTAATATGGAGTTCAAAAGGCGCTGCATGGATAGTGAGTTATTAATGCCAGACACTAGATTCCTATCAATCTTGATTGCATCAAAAGCCCCCATACTTAGTGTAGAAAAAAAGGCATAGCCAGTACCAAAGTCATCAAGGTAAACTTCTACTCCGAGTTCTTTTATTTGGCCAACCGCATTAATGAACACTGCCTGCTCAACGATTGGTACCGACTCAGTAACTTCTAAATTTAATGAACCTCGTGGCAATTTACATTCTATGATCACCTTTTCCATTAAGTTTCTAATTATCCCACAATTGAAGATGATCTGAGAGGGAGATATGTTGACTGTAACGGGATAACCTGACTTTAGAATAAAATTTACTGCGCATTGTACCATAAGTTCAAACAGTGCATTCATATGGCCATATTCTTCAGCCCACTGAATTATATCAACCGTGCTAAAATTAGGATGTCGCAGTAATGCTTCAAATGACTTTATTCTCCCCTGCTCAATATCGTGTAGCGGCTGGAATACCGCATAACATTCCCCCAACATTAACTCTATATTAAATGTTCTTTGCAAATAAAATGTCTCATGATTTTTTCGGTAGTCCATCTTTTCTTCAAAATACACTGGCGCACGATCATGGGAGCATTTGGCTGCATACATGGCCATATCCGCTTTATCAAGCAACTCTTCTACTGTAACTGCTTGATGAGGATAAGCGCTAACTCCAATAGAAATACCAATTGAAAATGTGCGCTCTCCTATTGCGATGGGCTGCGTTATTTTTTCGATTAGTTCCTGATAACGCTGCAGGGCTACACTTTTCTCACCAGGAATAACAAAAGCAAACTCATCACCACCAAGGCGTGCGACAGGGCTATTCATACCTAAGATTGATGACATTCTTGCTGAAGATATCTTTAATACAAGGTCACCTGCAGCGTGTCCCATAAAATCATTAATTTCTTTAAATTTATCAAGGTCTGCATATGCGACCAGAAACTCTTCATTGGTGTTACATTTTTCACTTAATACGCTCCTGAATCCCTCTCTGTTAAGCAAGCCAGTCAAAGGGTCTATTAGTTTACTTTTTCTAAGCTCATCTACCGTTTTCTGCAGCGCATGTATAATGTGTGTTTCTTTCTTCCGCATTATCAAGATAATGCTGGTACTAATGCATATACTGTAAAATAAAATAAAATCATAAAGAGATAAATCCAAAGCTACATTTACAGCAGCGCAAAAAGCTGAGACCAACGCCGCAATAACAATTCTCACATAGGGTCTGGATTTAATAAAAAGACAAATAAATGATGCCATCAAGATTAATGCAAACGTTTCCTTTGATAAGGTATGAAAAAACTCATTTACTATAAAAAAAACAATTGATGACAGTGACACCAATAAACAAAAGTTCATCATCTTCAGGTTTTTGTTGTCAGGAATGAATTGCTCTGACAAAAAAAGATATGATGTAAAAAAGGTAAATGCCATTAGGTTTGCGGAAAACAGCTGATATACCAATTTTTCTGAGGAACTAGGGAAAACCAGGACAGATACACTTGCAATAAGAGTACATAAGGCTCCACCAAAATGGAGCCATAAAAATGATAGCACTTCATTGTCTTTTGAAAGAAAAGATATTGATGATTGCCAAAAATTCAACACAAATAGAAAGCCAATGATAAATACAGTGTTATTGACAGCATACATTATCAATGATGACCAATAAGACCCCATTCCCATAGGATAATTTTGGCTACTAAAATAGAGTAAGTTGAACCCTATTACTGTCATGAAAATTGATATTAGTGATATTGTCTTATCTATGCAGCGACCAAATGCCCATAGAAAAAATACCAGATAAGCATTAGGTGCCCAGATAATGCTGTATTCAGAATGATGATGCCCATCATTTTTCAATGTATGGAATACATCTTGATAAATCATATTACAGAGTGTTAATGTACACAATGCAATAACAAGTGTAGTATTCTTGATGGCACTCATAACATGACCTTATAGGAGACATCATCCAGATTTTTTGCTAAATGAGCAGTTGAAATATAATCGCCCATCAATGCAAAAAATGGTGTCCGACAAGCTATATCCAGATCTGTCTGACTTTGCACTCTATCTAATATGAGTTGCATTGCCAGTTTTTCTTTAACATAGAAGCAGGTATCAATAAAGTGATTAACTTCCGCCAAATTAGACGGAGGCGGTCCTAATCTGACATATTTAAATAGTTCTTTAACCACCTGGAAATCTCTGGGTTCGTTATCTTTCCAGTTATACCCTCCCAGACAAACCATATGGCCACTATCGACTATTTTAAATAGTGACTTTTGCCACTCCTTATCATTTTTATGATATGGTAAATTCAAGTCAAGAATCAACTCTATCTTTTGAGAGCGCAGACTATCCATCAATGCTATTAGCTGGCTAGATATTTTTGATAATACTCGTGGTTCAGCCTTAAAAAATAACTGACATGGCCGACGTCCAGCTTGATGATATGCCTTGCAACACTCTTCAAGAAGTGACATTTGTACACAGGTGATCATCAAAAGCAAATCGTGATCACAGGAATGATAGAATGAAGCCGCCTCCATACTGAGTGGTCTAAAATAGAAACCAGCCATTCTTTTTTTAGGGTCTTTGCTATAAATATCCTGTACAAATAATCGAGTGTAGCTATTCCACCACTCAATATCATCCTCACCGATGTTCCAACTGTTATCCTGTTCCATTTCATCCCCAATCTGACCGGTCTATGATGTTTCAAATTTGGCAGATTGAGATTTTAAGTTGAGCCATCAAAAAGATGATGATTAATAAAATAATAAAAACCACTCACCAAGACAGATGATGGCAACATAACGCATTGATTTAATGCGATTTTATGGATAACCATACAAATGATTGAATCTCCAAGAATGATCTTTTTACAACGTGAAGTTTAATTCTTCAGGCTCTATTTTTTGAGCCACATATATTAAAACTCGACAACCGTCCTCTGATAGCTTTCATATTTGTACTTCTGCATGGGGTTGGTTTTATAACCATTCCAAGCTCAACGAGCTGTAGTATATGGATATCACCCTTGTTGTTCAGTAGTGATGGCGTGAATAACCGCAGTGCAAAATTGAGGGGATAATGGTGATCACATCACCACTATCCCCGGTTAGTTCCATTCAATCGGTATCGTTCCGGGAAACAAGGCCTCCTCAACGACGTATGCACGCTACCTGGCTAGGCTGTGTGTCACCGAATCCACCAACGAGACCTGTGTGCATATAGACGGCGGCATGTGCACTAACAGCAAGAGGGTCGTACGTCTCACTCGTCCAATAGTCATCGAAAGAGCCACCACACTTGTTAGCCAGTGGCCATCCATGAACATGACACAAGGCATAATTCTCACCAGAAGAAGGAGATATCTCGACAAACAATGCCTGCAATTCAGCTACCGTCGGTAGACGGCGTCCGATGCTATTGCAGTAGTTGTCGGCATCCAGCCAATTCATGGTGGCCGGATCCGGCTTGAGGAATCTTGTTATCATCAATTCTGTAAAGCTGACCGTTGCCGCTTTTTGCACGGTATCGCTATTTTTCGCATATAGCGTCACCTCCACATCCTCAACCACGCTGCTGCGCAGTGACACGATCACCTCACCAACGTCATTGGTAGTGGTCGTCCATGGCGACTCGTTATCGAACGTGGCGGTGCCCTTGTCAGCACTGAACTGCACAGTGATCGGCACATTTGCCAGAACCGACCCAGCAAGGTCTTTGAATGTGGCCACTATTGTGTTCAAGGCCTTATTATTGGCGGGCTGATTATTGGTGCCCACGGCTAATCTATCGAGCACCGGGTAGAGTGCGAAGTTGGCATCACTGGTCATGCCCGTGTCACCGGAATTGGCTTCAGCCCTTGCCGTCACGGCGACCGTCTCAGCCTGGGTGTTGATGAGGGTCACTGTTGCCAGACCATTACTGTCGGTCACACTTGTCGCTGCGCCCAAGGTTGCCGTGGTGCTGCCATGCGACCATATCACGCTAGCGCCCTGCATGGGGTTCCCCTCGATATCATGCACAGTCGCAGTCAGCAGGTCAGCGCTGACGTTATCCGCAGGCTGATTGTCAGTGGTGGTCACCAGCTGGGCCACTCTCGCGGTGGCAGGGTTGGCGGCCAGAGTCACCTGCAGTGATGGAGGAAGTGTGGTCAAGGGAGCGCCATCCAGCTGTGGCATCAGGGTGACAACGCCAGACTTGGTCCCCGTCAGGATGTACTCATAGATGCCATTGCCCCGGTCGTTTTCCATCAGGGAGATAACATCTGTATCCACACCGCTATAACCTAGCTCCACCCGATCACTGATGCCGATTACCGGTGTTTGATTGTCGTCTTTGAGGGTCAGCGTCAAAACTGCGTTATCAACCCCATCCGCCACTATGGTGGACTTGTCGACACTGAAGGTGGATTTGGCGGGGTCTGGCCGCCCCTGCACCACCGCAGAGAGCGAACTGCTTGTCTCGACCCCCTCGGACGGATCGGTCACCGCCGGATTGGTGGCCGGGATGACCGCAAAGCGAAGCTGTTTGCCACGCTCGGCATCGGTCAAAAGATAGCGATCACCTCTGGCGAGTTCGATGTCACTATTATTCAGCCAGCGCAATACACTGCCCTGTTCCTCATCAGTATCCTGGTCATTAAAGGTATATGTTCCCAGCAGGGTATCCCCCACCAAGGGCGCCGCCGGGCCAGTCAGTGTCACGCCAGATGCCACTGGCGCACGCCCCTGCACCGACAGGGTGTTGGCACTTTCGGCCATTGCTCCTGTCGTTTGCCCCAGCACCAGCCACAGTGCCAGATATGACAAATAACGAGATATCACCTTCATTCAAACACTCTCCGGTTTACGACAGCACCATCACCTGCTGTAACTAGCCAGCCTCGCCATTTTTACAGGCCAAGCTGATTAAAATGGTGGGCGCCCGCGGGCGCCCTGTATTACTGATTGATGTGCCCACCTCACCTTCCCTGGCAAGGCAGGACAACCCGTTATCCATCCGATAACCATCAACCTCTTGCTGCGGGCGATGGTCCGAATATCATGCCCATCCAGCCGGGGCTGGTGATGGCTTTACTTCTTGGTGACATCAACCCGCAGCTTGCGCTTCTGATCATCCTTGCTTGGGGTGTAGGTTTCACTGACAGCCCCAGGAATGTTGATGTAGTTGCCACCTGCACCATCCTCAATTTGCCATGTGTAGTTGTAATCACTCGCAACCCCAACCCCACCGGCACTGGTAGTGACCTTGGCCCTGAGTTCGGTCGAGACAATCGGATTGCCACCAAGCGCAGCGTCAGTGGCCGCAATGACGATCTCGACGGCATCCACCTCATTGGGATCAACCACATCAACAGAACCATCGCCATCAGGAGAGCCCCCCGCCGCCGCAACTTCATTCCCCTGATAAGGGTCTGTCGTGGTTGCATCGGTTTGCGGAATCACTCCTGCTGTGATTTGGGTACCAAGATCTGCCAAAGTCAGGGAATAACTATCACCGGTTACCCCCATATCAATGCCATCGCGATACCACTTGTACTCACTCGGTGCTTGAACATCCATATCCGGATCATCAAAACCTTGTTCTTCAATTTTGAGGCTGTCACCTACATCCACTCGACCGTTGTTGTTGACATCGACATAGTTGAATGACACTCCAGTCAACGTTGGGGGTCGCCCCTTCACAGTATCGGTTGGAGCCGATGTCAGCGCGCTGGCGCCACTGGCTACCCCCCACATTACCATTGCGATCGATACCGCGATTTTTTGCTTTCTCATCACTTGCTCTCTTCCTTTTGGCTACAAAAAATGACTTACATGGCGTCGATAAACGCCACTCCGGATGCTCACAGCGCCGCAACAATGACGCGCACCCGTTTCTTCTGATCCTCTCGCACGGGTAAATAGGTCACACTGGTCGCCCCAGCGATATCCACAAAACGTCCAGTACCGACCCCCTCCTCGACCTGCCACTGCCAGGTCAGTCCTGCACGGCACGCGCTCGAGCCGCAGTCAGGCACGGCCGTCAGTACAGAGCCCACCTGAGGGAAGCCGTTAACCAGCCCGGTAATCGTCACTCCCATCAAGCTCGTGAGGTAATTCACACTGCTAGCCGGCCCCGTGTTGCCGCTCTTGTCGGTAGCCGTGGCGGTAATGGTGCCACTCCCCTGCACCGTCGGAGCTTCCAGGGTGTAGTTGCCATCCACGTCCGCGGTCGTGGTGCTGGTCGTGCCATCCGGCCAGGTAATGGTCACCGTGCTCTCCGGCTCTGCCTTGCCACTGACCTCCGGCTTGTTGTCGCTGTTGCGATCTGTCGCAGCCAACGTCGGGGCCCCCGGCGCCGTTGAGTCGGTGTAGTTCACGCTGGTAGCCGGCCCCGTATTGCCGCGCTTGTCGGTAGCCGTGGCGGTAATGGTGCCACTCCCCTGCACCGTCGGGGCTTCCAGGCTGTAGTTGCCATCCTCATCTGCAGTTGTGGTGCTGGTCGTGCCATCCGGCCAGGTAATGGTCACCGTACATTCCGGTTCCGCTTTACCAGTGGCCTCTGGCTTGTCGTCACCATTGCTGTCGGTCACTGTCAACGTCGGGGCCCCCGGCACAGTTGCATCATCAATAAACTCAAACTCCATGCTGTCACGCGCCACATGCCCACTCGGGAAGGTGACCTCTACATCCAGACGATACCGAGTGCCGGGGTTGGGTTGCCCAGGCGCAACCAGCTCACGCCCCGTCAGTACCTGTGCAGGCCCCTGAAATGTCAGGCGATAGCGGTACTGGTAACCATCGCGGTCCGCTTCTACATCCCCCTCAATACTCTCAATCGGGATCCCATTTCGCGCTTTGGCAGGCTTCTGACGGGGGTCAACCACCCCCCAGTCAACGTGGTAGTGAGCACCGGGGCGAAGTTGAACAAAGTGTTCTGCCAACTGAATAGCGGGTTGCAGCCCAGAGTCTTCCGAGACGACAACAACCCCTTCCGCGATGGCTTCATGGCCATCAATGTCGGTGACGATGGCAACGATCGGATATTGATTGGATTGGCCAATGCGATAGATGGGCAAGACCGGAAGTGTAAGGGAACGTTTGTCCTGCCCAACCGTATCGACAGGGCCAAGTCCACTGAGCCCCAGGATCTCGCCAAACCACTGGATGGAGGCTATCTGGCGGGAATGCTGAATGTTGAGCGTCAAGGTCAGGGCTTGCCCCTCTCCCGCAGAATACTGGTCGTTGAGAGAGGCCTTGAGGAGTACCTTGTCGCGATACTCGAGCACCATGTCATTGTTACGCTCAACCAGATCGTGGCGCATACCTGCCAGCGACTTGTCGACACGGGACGGATTCAGCATGTCCGAGAGCGTGGCCCCCAGCTTCCACTCCAGCCCCAGCGTAAAACGGGTGTCATGTTGCCTGCCGCTCGCTTCAACTTGCTCGACATCCATCTTGAGTAACGGGAAGGGGTTATAGTGCAGACCGGCAGTGATGGCATGCGGATCGCGCTCAAGCTGATCTGCGCCCAGCAAGTCAACCCGCTCCCCCAAATACTGCTCGGCAGTGAGCGATGCGCTCCATTGCGGATAGGCCGGCAGATAGGCCTCAAGACGCACATCCATACCGCGTGCTGCGCGCTCTTCCATACCCTCAAACCGTGGGGAGTCACGCCAACTGCTCAGTGGTGTATAAAAGTTGGCACCCAACTTGAGATAGTCACGCCACACCTCAGTCCCGACTCCCGCACGCCAGTGCCGGTTGGTCAGGTCATAATCAGCAAACAGGTTGTAGCCCAGCATCCAGCGGTCTAGGAAATGACGCTGGCCCACCCCCAGGTTGGCAATGGTGCGCGCCTGCCCATTTCGGCGTAGACCAAACTGGGTAAACAGCAGGGTCTGCTGCTCTTCCGCAAGCGGCAACAAGAGATCCGCCTCGGCAGTGACCATATTGAAATCGTCATCCAGTGTCACCCGGGTTCTGGCTGTGCCCATCGTCCCCAGCAAGGATGCTGCATAGGCATTGGCCTCCTCTTCAAAATGGGTGACCAGTTGCTGACGCCAATACTGCTTCTCTTGTTCTGACCCATGATGCGGTGCAGTCGCATCCTGTGTAACGCTCTGCGCGGAAGGCGGTAGATGCCGCAGACTTCGTTTAAACCCCTTAACCAATTCACTGTGGTTTTCCTGATCTGCCGGCATCTCTGACTCGGCAGGTGAAAACAGCTGCCCCAAGCGGGCAGCCTGCTCGGCAACCTTCTGCTCGACATCCACAGGGGTTGGCGTAGGCGCCGTCAAATGCAGTGGATTGGCGCCTGACAGCGCAGGTAAAACGGACGCACGCGGTAAATTGATAGTGTCACCTACCGGCAAATGAGGGGCGTTTAGCGCCAGGTTGCCATTTAATGCCAACAGTTGGTGAGGTGTTGTGCCAAACTGGCGTGAGACAGAACCAAGCGTATCTCCCTTTGCGATCTGATAGCGGATAAGTTCAGGTTGCTTGGCTGCGGGCATGGAGAGTTGCCCAGCCGCATAAGCCACAGGAAATAATGCCTGCTGTCCTAAAAAGAGATAAGTCCAGACGCTTTGATGGACTTTACTTGGTGTGAAACTCATAAATAGACCCTTGAGTATATCTTTAGCGGCAGGACTATATATGAGGGGCTGCATTTGAGATCTATATATTAAATTTTAAAGTCACAATAAATAAATAATAAATGTAATTAATTTAAATAACCCACCTTGGTATCAGCTTGATACATATAGCATTTCTCTTTATATCAGCCATAAACACAAACAAAACAGACCTCATTGAGCCCTATTGCATCAGGCATGCTCATTTAACTGGAATTCAGAAAACGTGACAAGCATCACAATTAAATCTATTTATAATACAGCTTGAGTTCAGGTTTGCTGCGATGTCAGTCCATGAGCACCCCTGTTCCCCTAATACATTTTAAAGTTCAAAAAACATCCACCAACAAAGAATCTTAATTTTTATCAGCATCCTACTTCACCTTGGTATATTTCTGTGTCACCACCGCTCGAACATTGATCCACTCTGGCAAACGTTTCCGATTAAACAGTACATCAGCTGTGATTTACTCGCGGAACAGAAACTTCATAAGCAAAGCACGAGTAATTTTCGTGCCTCCTATGAAAAGAGAGTGCATCGCCATAAATAGAAACGAGGTCGACACCTCTTCATATTAAAATAATAAATTAATGTTATGCCAATTGGTTATTTTCTTTCTTCATTTACGACATCAGTGCTAAAAAAAACAGTACCACTCCTCCATAAAATTCAATTAAGGCTAAAAAAAAGCCATTTTTGTGAGTCAGGTAGCGCTATTGATTTTTTTTAGTCACACCAGTGGAATCGTTTACACTACTGTTGCGCCAACCACATTAATTAATCGGCATTTTATTGTTCTGTCTGCCGTCAGCATTAATTACTCCCCTCTTTCAGAGGCCAAAGGTAGAGAAATGGAAAAGATCTGCAAGATAAGTGGTCGACGCACGGAAATGCTCGTTAACCTGACGCAAGGAGCTGAAATTATCTATTGGGGCAACAAGTTAACATTGACGCCCCCGGAGCGCTGCCTATCCCTTGATCGGCCAGTGCCTTTTGGCCGACTGGATTGCGATGTCCCGTTAACTTTGTTTCCGGACTCCGGTTCGGGCGTCTTTAGCTCCCCTGCATTGGAAGGGCATAGAAATGGTCAGGATTGGTCTCCGGTCTTCACTATTCAGTCTGTCGAGCACGACGAACATTCCCTACGCCTTGTCAGTCATGATCCTGTCGCTCGCCTGTGTCTCTTGACTGAACTCACCATAGATCCTCTTTCTGACATTGTCGCCGTGCGCCATACCCTGAACAATGAAAGCGAGGAGCCCTTCACGGTAAACAGGCTCGCGACAACATTGCCATTACCCATGCGCGCCATTGAGTGTTTGTCATTCTACGGGCGTTGGGTTAATGAGTTCCAACAGCATCGACATATCCTGATGCACGGTGGATTCCAGCAAGAGAACCGCCGTGGTCGTACGTCTCACGAACATTACCCGGCGCTCATCATCGGCACCAAAGGATTTGATGAACAGCACGGAGAAGTATGGGGAGCTCATCTGGCCTGGAGCGGTAATCATCGAATGCGAGTTGATGTAAAGGCTGATGGTCGTCGTTTCTTGCAGGCCGAAGCACTCTACTACCCGGGGGAAATTTGCCTGCAAAAAGATGAACGCATCACGACCCCCTGGCTCTATGCAACCTATTGTGCTGATGGCCTGAATGGCATGAGCCATCAATTTCACCAGTTTGTGCGTGAGCACATCCTGACCTTTCCGCAGCGACGCAACTATCAGACATGCCGACCGGTACATCTCAACACATGGGAAGGTATCTACTTTGAGCATGATCCAGACTACATCATGTGTATGGCCACTGAGGCAGCCAAGATGGGTGTGGAGCGCTTCATCATTGATGATGGCTGGTTCAAGGGCCGCTGCAATGATAGGGCGGCACTGGGTGACTGGTACCTGGATAAGCAGAAATATCCTGATGGTTTGCAGCCGGTTATCGAACATGTCAAAGCCATGGGCATGGAATTTGGCATCTGGGTTGAACCAGAAATGATCAGCAAAGATTCTGATCTATATCGCCAACACCCCGACTGGCTGATGGAACTCGATGGCTATGAGCAACCAACAGGTCGCAACCAATATCTGATCGACCTGCAGAATCCTGATGCCTTTGCCTACTTGTTGGAACGTCTTGATGACCTGCTGAGCCGCTATGATATTGCCTATCTCAAGTGGGACATGAACCGTGAAATGGTCCAGCCTGCTCACCACGGACAAGCTTGCCAAACACGCCAGGTACAAAATGTCTATCGACTGATGGACGAGCTTAAAACAAGGCATCCACATATCGAGATTGAATCATGTGCTGCCGGTGGTGGCCGTATCGATTATGAGATCCTAAAGCGAGTGCAACGTTTCTGGCCATCTGATAACAATGACGCACTCAAACGTCAGGAGATCCAGAGCGGGTTTAGCTATTTTTTCCCGCCTGAAGTGATGGGCTCTCATATTGGCGCTCGACATTGCCATGCCACTCGCAGAGTATCCGACATCGACTTCCGCGGGATCACAGCCTTGTTTGGACATATGGGAATAGAGCTCGATCCGGTCAAAGAGTCGGACGAAGAGAAAGCTGGCTTTGCAAAATACATCGCATTGCATAAGCAGTATAGAAACCTGCTTCATAGCGGAATCACCTACCGTATTGAAAGCGACGATCAACAAGCTCAAAAAATCCATGCCGTCATAACTCCTGATGCCAAGCATGCATTAGTGATGGTTGCACAGCTAGATATGCCTACATATGCCCACAGCGGCACTTTACGGATACCGGGATTAATCGCGCAAACACAATATCGCGTCAACGTCATCGCGCATCCGAATAACTTTCATAATGGCCTGGTTAACAAGCAACCCGTCTGGAGCCTTGCTGGTATCGTATCAAGCGGCGAATGGCTGCGCCAAGTAGGTCTGGCAATGCCAATTCTTGATCCAACTACGGCCATCTTGATCGATATATCAGCGTTATAAATTGACAGTTTAATTATCTCGATTCACAAATAATCAGAGCGAAACGGCCATTGAATTATGGCCGTCCTCGATGTCATCGACATGATTAAAAACCGGCCAAGATAACCCTTTGGGTTTTCATTATATTTAGACTAAATCTTCATTATTTCACGTTATTGTATTAATCAAGAAAAATCACACATGACACTCACAATAAGGATGAAACTTTATGAGTATAAGCAATGTCGCCAAACTTTCCTATGGTATAGGAGCCCTTGGTAAAGATTTGGCATGTTCGATAATTTACATTTATTTAATGTATTACTATACCGATGTCGTTGGCCTTGAAGCTGCATTCGTAGGCACTTTATTTTTAGTCGCCAGAATTTGGGATACGTTCAACGACCCCATCATGGGTATGATTGTTGATAATACTCGCAGTCGCTATGGTAAGTTCAGACCATGGATCGTTATTGGTACCCTGATAAATTCAGTCGTGATGGTAGCTGTTTTCTTCACCCATGAGTTTGAAGGAACCGCACTATACATTTATACAGCTATCAGTTATATCCTCTGGGGAATGACATATACAATCATGGATATTCCCTACTGGTCGTTCATTCCCGCGCTAACCAGCAATAAGAAAGAGCGAGAGCAGATTGTGGTGATCCCTCGCCTGTTTGCAAGCTTTGCCTGGTTTGTTATGGGAGCCTTTGGCATGAAAGCTATCGATATTTTGGGTGATGGCGATAGTGGTGCCGGCTTCGCCAAGGTATCGATGATTATTGCGCTAATATTCATTTTGAGTGCTTTGCTGACCGTATGGAAAGTAAAAGAAGATAGCGCTATTGCGACCAAGGTGTCTGAGAAGATCAACTTTAAAGATGTAAAAGCGATTATCTTCCAAAATGATCAACTAAAGGCTTTGATAGGTATTGTGTTGTGCTTTAACTTGGCAATGCAGTTAGCCGGTAGTTTTGCTATCTACTACTTCACTTATGCGATGGGCGATAAAGATATGTTCGCCGTCTTCATGGGATTTGCGGGCTCTGCCGAGATCATCGGACTGGTGTTATTCCCACTGATCGTCAGCAAACTATCTCGCCCCATGATTTGGCGCCTTGCTTGTGTTTTCCCACTGATGAGTTATGTCATCTTGCTGCTTACCGGTCATTTTATGCCAGAGAATACACTACTGATCGGAATGGCAGGAGCCGCAATGAAGTTGGGCTCAGGCTTTGCCTTGGCGATGTCAACTCTTATGCTGGCAGATGTGGTTGATTACGGTGAATACAAGATGGGCATGCGCAGTGAAAGTGTCGTCTTCTCGGTGCAAACCATGCTGGTGAAAGCTGCCAGTGCATTTGCCGGCTTCCTGACTGGTATTGGGCTAACAATAGTTGGCTATGTCCCAAATACTTTGCAAAGCGAAGGCACTGTGCTGGGAATGCAGGTCTTGATGTTAGGCATTCCGAGTCTGCTAATTTTTCTGAGCTATCTGATTTATAAATCAAGTTATAAGCTCAATGGTAAATTTCACGATGAGATACTGGCCGCACTGGGTCGAGTTTGAATATAGAGAAAAACAAGTTGCAAGAAATAAGTGAGTTCGTCATTTAGGTTCTCACTGATAGTCGCATCATTTTCACATTAATAGCTCTAGGTTACCTGGTGAAATAGGTCGTGCCTTTTATTCTCTTAACGATGCAAAGAAAATCCATTTAATATTGACAAATAAGGAAAATACATGAAACTAAAAAAATCAAACTGCTTCAGTCTGCTTTTATTAGCGATGCTGCCTTTGTCTTCTCAGGCTGCATTTGAAAATTTCACAACTATGGGATATGCCAAGTGGGGCAATATAAACACGAATAACGATGAACGTAATGGGGGTAAAGGAGAACTGGATGCTGTACTACGAGCCCAGGAGGGGTATGGCAACTATCGTCTTGGTAATGAGATGAACTGGTGGGAGTTGGGTTTCAAGGCTGACTTGTGGCGGCAAGAGGAGGCTTACTTCGATTTCACATATTATATTGGCAGTGGCGACAAGTGGAGCGATGTCGGTACATTACAGGTCTGGTCTTCTGCTCATAATATATTGCCAAGTTTGCCTGGCGCGGTAGTCTGGGCCGGGGAGCGCTTCTATCAGCGCCATGAAGTTCACATGATCGATGTCAAGTATTGGGATGTCTCTAACAAGGGCTTTGGTATTGAAAATATTGACGTTAGCGGCACCAAGCTTCATCTCGCCTATTTCACCCCGGAGAGCAGTTATAATGCCCTTGGTGAAAATGGGGCCTACCATGACGAGATCCGTTCGTTACACCACTTTGATGTTCGACTATCCGATATAAATATAAGCAGTGGTGCACATATAACGCTCGGTTTGAACTATGTATTCGCCCAGAATGATCATTTCGAACAGTTTGATAACAAAGGTTATCCAAATCAGGAGATCACGGATAGCGGTGCAATGCTGAGCATGCTATACCAGCAGAAGTGGGTTCTAGGTAGTAATACGTTCGCTATGCAGTATGGTATCGATGGATTGGCTGGCGGTTTGATGAGTGCCGAGGGTGCATCAGCAGTAAAATATGCGATTGGAGTCGACCATGATGGCAGTAGTTTCCGCGTTATAAACCATGGCGATCTCATTTTTAATGACAAGTGGAGTGCTCTTTATTCAATAGCTTATCAAAGCCTAGAGCTTGATAATGAGTACGGCAGTGACTGGTTCAGTGCTGGTATGCGTCCGCAATATAGTTGGAATGACTTTACAGCAACGGCTCTTGAAATTGGTTACGAGCGCGTCAAGGCTCAAAATGGTTCAGGTGTGAACAACTTCTCCAAGGTAACGTTGGCACAAATGTTCCAAGCTGGCCGCTCTGTCTGGGCTCGACCAACCCTGCGTTTATTTGCTACCTATGCCGAACTGGATAATGAGTGGAGTCGTCAAGGTGATGTGTATGGCAAACCTGTTAAGTTGACTGGCGATAAAGCCGGTAGTCAAAACGAAGCGACTTTCGGCTTTAATATCGAAGTATGGTGGTAAATATATTGACTAAAAAATGTCGCCATACTAAATACCAGTATTAAATTATCTATGCACAATGCCAGTCAGTTATATATGACTGGCATTGTTATTAGTTGGCTGCATGTGACACGATATATACCTGAGTCGTGTTTACAATGATTCATTACTAAAACTCTGTGCCTCTAGGCTATATCTCATATTGATGTTATTGATAGGCATGGTTGCACGATAGTGACAGTTCTATATAAATATCTTTAATAAAGAGTATGATAAATATTTCTCTGTGATGAAGCCAGCAATGTTTTTTGGTAACCTCCGATAAAAATATAGCAAAACCGTTCTGATGAGGTTAAGTAATCAACACTTCCCTAAGGGAAACATCATGGCTCACTTTTTACAAACTTGATTTTTATGAGATAGCTTCTACACCAGAAAATAACGAGTTTGTTATCTCCATCAGATGAGATATCCAGCTTGGTGAACTCGAATCTTCTCCATGAATCTAACCTGGTGTAGAAAGTATGTTTATAACACGCCATAAAATAGAAGCGCCGGATGATACCCGGCGCTTCATCATGATGGTCTGGCAGGCTTCACTTAATAAAGGGTGCAGCCCCAACGGTAACGACGCTCGAGCAGTTGATACTCGGGACGCACGCTTTGGCTCCAGGAGTCATCCCCACCCACCCCCATGTGGGCGCCATCGAGACAGACCCACAGCCCCTCTTCAACCACCAGATCGCTCTGGTGACGGGCGGCGGCCAACTGCTGCTGACTGAAGCGGCTGGCACTGAAATGGAAGCTGCCGTTCACCGTCGTGCTGCCCAGCTGCAACTGGCGGGTATCACAGCGCAAGCCGTTGTCACTCGGGAAAATGTAAGGGGTGTGCATGGCCTCCAGCGGCAGGCTCCAGCGCCCCAGATCGGCGCCCAGCAGGCGATCCGGATAGTTCTCGTGAGGGCCGCGTCCCAACCATTCGGCTCGCGCCGGGACCTCGGCCAGATGAAGCAGCAGGCCAATCCGCGGCAGCGACGGCAGCACCTGTGCCAGCTCGGTCTCTATCTCCAGGCTCATGGCGCCATCGTCGGTAAAGTGATGATGCCAGTGACTCACCAGCAGCAGCTCATCGCGGTGGAAGTAGCCATGGCTGACCCGGATATCCCCTCCGGCGACCGCGATCCCCAGACAGCGGTGCTGCCACTGACCGAGGCCACAGCCCTGCCAGCGAGCAATCCAGGAGTTGGGGTCGGCGTGATCCGCTTCGCTGGTACCGATGTCGTTGTCGAGCGGCGCGCGGTAGAAGTGATCCATGATCGGCGCCAGCAACTGCTCCTGCCCCGATTTTTGCCAACTGGTGATGCGGCCGCTCTGCTTGTCGAGCCACCACTGGCTGTTTGCGGCAGTGACCAACCAGCCATCCGGCTGCTCGCTCAGGGTGGCGGCAGCGGCGGGAGCAGGCAGGGCAAGGGGGGTCGGCAGAGTGAACTGCTGACGGGCGACTTTGTGATCCGCCTGCGACCAGAGGGTGTCCTGTGGCTGAACGATGGCCAGATCGAGCCAGGCCAGTGAGCCTGCCGCAAAGGGAGGCAGCGTCCCGCTCAGGGTCAACTCGACCACTCCCTGTGGCGCCAGCTCAAGGGAGATCTCCCCCTGCTGCTGCACATGACCGTTCTCGCACAGCTGCCAGCGAAGCCGCTCGTTGTCGGTTTCCCGAAACAGGTATTCGCTCTCGATCCGTACCCGCAGCGGGGTGTGCTCGAGCAGGGTGAAGCGGAACGGCTGCTGGGCACGTTTTGCCTCGAACAGGGTGGGATGGGGGGTGCGATCCGGGAACAGCAGGCCGTTGCAGCAGAACTGGCGATCATTTTGCACATCACCAAAGTTGCCGCCATAGCCCCAGTAGTGGCGACCATCGGCGGTGTATTTGTCGAGCCCCTGATCGACCCAATCCCAGACAAACCCACCTTGCAGGCGTGGATGATCGCGAAACGCCTGCCAGTAGTGGGCGTAACCCCCCAGACTGTTGCCCATGGCGTGGGCATATTCGCAGAGGATCAACGGCCGGGTCTCTTCCGGCAGGCCGATCCACTTGGCCAGCGCCCACTTGGGCACCGCCGGGAAGGGCTGATCCTGATGGGTTCTGGCATACATGGGGCAGATGATGTCGGTGGCCGGGGTATCGGCCCCGCCCCCCTCGTACTGCACCGGACGGCTCGGATCGCTGCGCTTGATCCAGCCATACATGACATCGTGGGCCGGGCCGTAACCCGACTCGTTGCCCAGCGACCAGATGATGATGGAGGGGTGGTTGAAATCCCGCGCCACCATGCGGGTCGCCCGCTCCAGAAAGGCGTTGCTCCAGGCGGGATCCCGCGCCAGCCGCCCCATCGGAGTCATGCCGTGGGTCTCCAGATTCGCCTCGTCCACCACATAGAGACCGAGCCGATCGCAGAGGCGATAGAAGTCGGGGTGGTTGGGATAGTGGGAGCAGCGCACCGCATTGAAGTTGTGGCGCTTCATCAGCAGCAGATCCCGCTCCATGGTGGCGCGATCGATGGCATAGCCTTTGGCGGGGTGATGCTCGTGACGGTTGGCACCGCGCACAAGCAGCGGCTGACCGTTGACCCGCAGCAGGCCGCCACGGATCTCCACCACCCGAAAGCCCACATCGCACGCTTCGCTCTCGATGGCCTGACCCTGCTCATCAAGCAGGGTCAGGGTCAGGCGATAGAGATGGGGCGTCTCGGCGCTCCACTTGCGCGGCGCTGCCACGTCGAGCCACAGCTCGGCGTGATCGTCGTATGCTCCTTTTTCATCAATGACTTGGGTGCCGATCGGCTGGCGCAGGGTCGCAACCCGCTCGCCACCGTCATAAAGATTGGCCTCCACCGACAGACCGGCCCCATTGACCACCTGCAGTGCAATCTTGAGACGACCATCCCGATAGCAGGCGTCCAGCTCGGGGGCCACCCGCATATCCATCAGATGGCGGGACGGTTTGTGCAGCAGGCTGACGGAGCGGAAGATCCCCGACAGCCACCACATATCCTGATCTTCCAGATAGGAGCCGTCGGACCAGCGCAGTACCAGCACCGCCAACCGGTTGCGACCGGTGTGCAGATAAGGAGTCAGATCGAACTCGGCGGGCAGGCGGCTGTCCTGGGAGTAACCGACCCAGCGGCCGTTGCAAAAGAGGTGGAAGGCGCTGCTCACCCCGTCGAAGATGATCCGGCTCTGGCCGCTTGCCAGCCAGTCGGCGGGCAGTTCGAACTCGCGGGAGTAGCAGCCAGTAGGATTCTCTGCTGGCACTCGCGGTGGATCGCAAGGAAAGGGGTACTTGATATTGGTGTAGATGGGGTCATCGGTGAGCGGCCGCGTAGCCGGATAGGCGGCATCCAGCTGCCAGTTACCCGGCACTGTAATGGGGCAAGCATCCGCCAGATCCTGCGCCAGCCAGCTCTCGGGCACCCGCTCGGGGGCGGCAAAGAAGGAGAAGCGCCACTCGCCATCGAGCAAGAGACGGGAGGAAGAGGCCAGATCACCCCTGGCATCCGCTTCGCTGCGCCAGCTGAACATGGGGGTATGGGTGGGTAAACGATTAACACTGGTCACAGCCTGTGTTTGCCAATCGGCACGACAAATGATTTGGTGTAACGCCATACTGTTATTCATCTTTTATAACCTTTTTCAAATCTCTGATTACAAAATGGTCGGTTAGTAACTAGCGGCTTTTTTTAAAACCATCGTTCTACCCTTTAACAGCCCAAGTGGTCCCATTCCCGAGAGGGTAAAGACAGAAATAAAGGTGAAAGTTGCGGCAATAATGCCCAATACCAAGTAGGTTTCACGAAAGCCCATCACCTCATACATAGATCCAGCCCACACAGACATAAACATGGTTGCTAGCTGCTTGAAGAACTGATAGCCAATCAACCAGATAGTCGCACTAAAGCGAACATCAAATTCACTAGTGATGTACTTGAATGTACCGACCAACAGGAATGGAACTTCCAACATATGTAGAGTTTTCAGCAAAATGACATGGCTAACTGTCTCGGCGAATGAGGAGCCGATGATTCGAATAGACATGATGGTCCCAGCGATTAGCAGGGCATTTTTTCCGCCAATTCGATTCACAATCAGTGGGGCAAAAAACATGATGCTGGCGTTCAGTAACTCCCCCATCGTAGTGACATAACCAAAGTAACGAGTACCTTCTTCTTTTGTATCAAAGAATGCGGTAAAAAAATTCGCGAATTGCTGATCAAATACGTCATAGGTACATGCCACCCCGACGACATAGAGGGTGAAGAACCAGAATTTTGGTTGTTTTAACAATCCCATTGCCAGTTTTACGCTAAACCCTTTCTGATTGGCGCCAATACTATCTAGCACTTCACTGGTGCTACCACGACCAGGGTTGATAAAATAGAATAAAACCGCCATTACAACAGCAAAAGCAGACCCCATCCAGAACACGAACTCATTGTTGATGGTAAACATGATCCCTACAATAGAGGCACAAAGGGCCCAGCCTATTGCGCCAAACATCCTTGCTCGGCCAAACTCGAACTGACTGGAGCGACTCATCTTCTCAACATAAGCCTCTATGGCTGGAGCCCCGCCTGCAAATACAAAACCGATGTACATGCCCCCTACGATAGAACCGAGATAGATGTTCAATTTCAGCAATGGTGCCAATACATAAAGAAAGAAGGGCGCGAAGAATACCAGTAGTCCAATGATTATCCAGAGCAAATGCTTTTTCAGCCCTAACTTGTCAGAAATCAGCCCAAATACTGGCTGAAATAGAAGTGCAAATAAAGAAATAGTGCCGAAGACAATTCCAGTTTCAGCCTTGCTGATATCATTGACATCATGCAGCCAAATCGGGAAAAATGGAAAATAAGCTCCCATTATAAAAAAGTAAAGAAAAAATATGGCACCGAACATTACCATATTCCTATTCAATCCAAACAATCTTTCTATACTCATCAAATATCCATCCATTGTCCATAATAAACCATTGACTTGAGAGAATGTCCTCAGACTGCCCTCGCCTCATGACAAGATTACGAACTAATTACGATGCATATTGTGACGTAACACACACCGATGTAAACGATTACACCAGCACCATATGGAAGTATATAAAAAAGAGACCCCACTAGCACAATCAAATAATAAATTTCTGATTATAAAAATAATAAAATATGGAAAATTAAAGCAGCTTCATTAATAGAATCGAAATTATGTAGATGGAGGTTATAGAGATAGCGACCTGATCTCATCAGGTCATTAAGCAGACCATGGTGATAACTGCTCCCCCTACGATGGTGGCCAAGATGATTAGACCACTACAAACCCGTTGGTGATGGGGGGGCAGGGACGCTCCCATGATGCAGACTTGATAGAGGGTAGTGGTGATCAGATCACCGAGTCCTCAGTTAGTTTCATTCAAGCTGCATCAATTTGGGCAACAATGCTCCCTTTAAACATATAACTGGACAGTGCCTTCAGTTACCCGCGCGCGCCGCCAGTACCCGCTCCACCGTATCGACGATGGCCTGGGTCTGGGGATCGATCTCGATATTGGTCTGCCAGCCAGCCTTGACCCAACCCAGGTTGGTGCGGGCCAGGGTCTCGGGGATCAGGTGGACGCAAAACTCCCGCTCGCGCACCTCACCTATGGTCAGACTGATGCCGTCGATGCCGATATACCCCTTGGTCAGCACATATTTCATCAGCTCGGGAGCAAGGCGATACCACACCTGACGGTTGTTGGGTGTATCGATCACCGAGGTAACCTCTGCCATGCCGATGATATGGCCAGACATGGCATGACCGCCGATCTCGTCGCCAAAGCGGGCAGCCCGCTCCACGTTGACCTTGTCCCCCACCTGCAGCTTGCCGAGGTTGGTGAGACGCAGGGTCTCCTGCATCAGATCGAAGCTGACCAGCTCACCCTCTACCCGGGTAACGGTCAAGCAGCAGCCGTTGTGGGCGACCGAGGCGCCGAGGACCAGCCCTTCCCCCCACGCCGGGCTTGGCATGCGGATAACATGGGTACGGAAGTTGGGTTGCTCCTCGATGGCCACCAGTTCGGCGGTCCCCTGCACTATGCCAGTGAACATCTCTCGTCTCCTGCTACGGCAAAAAGGGCAGGTTAACCTCGGGCAGAGGGTGAGACAAGGGTACAGGCTGACAAGCTTGCGTCCGATCGCTATAGTGACGCCGTTCACATCCGGGTAAACAAGGAAAAAGAAATGCAGGTATATCAATGTTGTGAAGCGATCCGTATCGCCTATAACCAGATTGGCTCCGGTGAGCAGGGCTATGTGCCAAACGCCATCGCCGCCACCATCCGCGCCCTCAACGCGGTCGCCGTCGATGAGCGGGTACCCGCCGAGCTGCGCGAGCAGGCTGCCTATGCCGCTGCCAACCTGCTGATCAGCGATCACCAAGACGCCTGATCGACCACATTCAAAGCCAAACGTTTCACCCTGTATCGTTTTCAGGCTAGAATGCCTCCCCCACCCTTTGCACTTTCGTCCGAAAGTGCAAAGGCTCTTCCCGATTTCCGCTCTTTTTTACTCTTATCTGATCCACTCGGAGGTGTCAGTGCAACGTTATTGGTCCGAGGCGAAGCAGCTCGTCCGTCTAGCCAGCCCCATTCTGGTCGCCCAGGTGGCCCAGGTCGCCATGAACTTCGTCGATACCGTGATGGCGGGTCAGGTGAGTGCGGTCGATCTGGCTGCCGTGTCGGTGGCGTCCAGCTTCTGGCTACCGGTGATCCTGCTGGTGCAGGGGATCATCAT
This sequence comes from Aeromonas sp. 603079, assembly GCF_049172135.1. Classification (NCBI taxonomy): domain Bacteria; kingdom Pseudomonadati; phylum Pseudomonadota; class Gammaproteobacteria; order Aeromonadales; family Aeromonadaceae; genus Aeromonas; species Aeromonas sp. 603079. Next base: position 211,158 of record NZ_JAAKPX010000004.1, read on the forward strand.
GGCGCTCACCCCCATCGTCTCCCAGCTCAATGGCGCCCGTAAACGGGAGGCAATCCGTCCGGCCGTTCATCAGGGCTTCTGGCTGGCACTGATCGTCACCCCGCTGGCGATGATCGCCCTCTATTACAGCCCGCTGGCGTTGCAGTTTATGGATGTGGAATCGGTGATGGCTGCCAAGACCACTGGTTATCTGCACGCCATCCTGTGGGGCCTGCCTGCCTTCGTGATGTTCCAGGTGCTGCGCAACTTCAGTGAGGGGCTCTCCCACACCATGCCTACCATGGTGATCGGCTTTGTCGGGCTGGCGGTCAATATTCCCGCCAACTACATCTTCATTCACGGCCACTTCGGCATGCCGAAACTGGGCGGTGTGGGTTGTGGCGTGGCTACTGCCATCGTGCTGTGGGCCATGCTGCTGGCGATGATCCTCTATGTGAAGCTCTCCCGTCACTTCACCGAGATCCGGCTTTTCTCCCAGCTGGCTCGCCCCAACGGCAGCCGGACCTGGCGACTGTTTCGCTTGGGCTTCCCCATCGCCATGGCGATCTTCTGCGAAGTGACCCTGTTTACCGTGGTAGCCCTGATGCTGGCTCCTTTCGGTGCCGAGACGGTGGCGAGCCACCAGATTGCGCTCAACTTCTCCAGCCTGGTCTTTATGCTACCCCTCTCCATCGGGGTGGGTGTCACCATCCGGGTTGGCCACAGCATAGGTGAAGGGCAGCCCCATCACGCTCGGGTAGCGGCTCGCACCGGCTTGATGCTGGGGATGGCCATTGCCGCGGCCACTGCCGCCATGACGGTGCTACTGCGCGAGCAGATCGCCTCGATCTATACCGATGATCAGCAGGTGATCGTCCTGGCGGCCATTTTGCTGTTCTTCGCCGCCATTTATCAAATCTCCGACTCGGTGCAGGTGGTCGCGGCCGCCGCACTACGCGGTTACAAGGATACCCAGGCGATTTTCTACGTCACCATCGTCGCCTACTGGGGACTGGGGCTGCCCACCGGCATGATCCTGGGTCTGACCGACTGGCTGGTGCCGCGGATGGGGCCGCAGGGCTTCTGGATCGGCTTTATCGTCGGCCTCACCAGTGCGGCCCTGATGCTGGGGGCGAGATTGCGCTACATCTATGGCCGTTTTGCCACTCCGGAAGCCTGCACTACCCTGTCGCGATCTCAGTAACAGGGCTTGGCGAGCGACAACTCGCCTGCAAAATCAACAGGCTGCGCAAGAACTGGGCAAACAGTCTCCTTTGTGCATATGGCCTGTTGACAGCCTTGGGGGGCATGGGTAGTATGCCGACCACGTCAGCAGCGCTGGCGTAGTGAAGTAAGAGAAAGTGGGTTTATAGCTCAGTTGGTTAGAGCACTACCTTGACATGGTAGGGGTCGTTGGTTCGAATCCAATTAAACCCACCACTTTTTCTGTGATGCGTCCTTAGCTCAGCTGGTTAGAGCACCACCTTGACATGGTGGGGGTCGGTGGTTCGAATCCACTAGGACGCACCATCACAGATTGCTGTTATGCGTCCTTAGCTCAGCTGGTTAGAGCATCACCTTGACATGGTGGGGGTCGGTGGTTCGAATCCACTAGGACGCACCATTCAGTTTGAAAGAAATGCAGATGTGGGTTTATAGCTCAGTTGGTTAGAGCACTACCTTGACATGGTAGGGGTCGTTGGTTCGAATCCAATTAAACCCACCACTTCTGCATAAAGAAATAAAAGTCGCATTGCGCACCCTGCGTCCTTAGCTCAGCTGGTTAGAGCATCACCTTGACATGGTGGGGGTCGGTGGTTCGAATCCACTAGGACGCACCAGATTAAAAAAGCCCGCTAATCGAGCGGGCTTTTTGCATTCTGCCATGCCGCCACTCCCCTGCCCCGCCACTCCGTTCAGCACAATTCGGCAATGGCGCAGAACCTTGTTCCCATAAAAAACCCGTGTCGTCTGATAAACGACACGGGCCGGATAGATGTCGCCAGCGCCTCAGCTCTGCACGGCAATCTCGTACTTCTTTATCTTGCGATAGAGGGTAGCAATCCCAATCCCCAGCGCCTGTGCGGCCAGTTTCTTGTTGCCGAGCCGCTGCAGGGTCTCTTCTATCATCTGTTTCTCCATGCTCTCAAGGCCGCTCTCACCAGGGACGGGTTCAGGCAGTTTCTCCGGCGTGGCGGCGAGCGGCGCTGTGGCAGGCACATTGAACGCCGCATCCAGATTGGTCACCGGGATCGACTGGGCGGAGACGTGATGGGGCTCCTGATTGCGGATGATGTTGGGGGGCAGCAGGCTGGCGTCAATCACCTCGCCCGCCTGGCTGACGTTGACCAGATATTCGATGAGGTTGCTGAGCTCGCGCACGTTGCCCGGCCAGCGATACCCCTTGAGCAGCGCCATCACCTCGGGTGCCAGACCGGGATAGACGATGCCGATGCGGCTGGTGTGCAGGTTGAGGAAGTAGTGGGTCAGCAGCTCCACGTCCCCTTCCCGCTCCCGCAGTGGCGGCAGGTTGAGGGGGATGACGTTGATGCGGTAGTAGAGATCCTCGCGAAACTTCCCTTCGGCGATGTATTGATCGAGATGCTGGTGAGTGGCGGCGATGATGCGGATATCCACCGGCACCGGTCGGCTGGCACCGATGGGGGTCACCTCCCGCAGCTCCAGCACTCGCAGCAGCTTGGCCTGCATGGTGAGCGGCATGTCGCCAATCTCGTCGAGGAACAGGGTGCCCTGATGGGCCGCCTGAATAAGGCCCTGCTTGCCGCCGCTGGAGGCGCCAGTAAAGGAGCCCTTCACATAGCCAAACAGCTCGCTCTCCAGCAGTTGTTCGGGAATGGCGGCACAGTTGATGGCAATAAAAGGCTTGTCCTGACGCGGACTGAGGCGATGGACGGCGCGGGCCACCACTTCTTTACCGGTGCCGCTCTCGCCACAAATCAGCACGCTGGAGGGACTCTGGGCGATGCGGTGCAGCAGTCGTTTGAGGGTGCGCATCGGCTTGCTCTCGCCGATCAGCTGATCGATCCGCACATCCGGATCCGGCTCCTGAACCTGACCGGAGTGGGACTGGTGAAACGCCATCAGAAAGAGCTGCTGGCCCTGCACATGATGTAGCTGGCCGATGATCAGCTCCTGACGACCTTCAAAAGTGATGATGTGCTGAAGATGACCACTCAGCCCCTGCTGGGAGAAGGTGAGCGGGCGGATCCCCACTTCGCGCCCCTGCAGCTGTTCCTGCTGGCAACCCAGATGATGGAGTGCCGCCTCGTTGGCGTAGAGCAGTTGACTCTTGTCATCGAGCAGCAGGCAACCCTGATCCATATTGGTCATCAGATTGAGGAACACCTTGTTGACCCCGTCCGACAGCCCGCGTGAATCGAGCAACTTGGCCACAAAGATAGTGGAGATGTGGCGCACATAGTCGCACACATCCTGCAGATTGTTGTTGAGGCGCGCCTGCTGCTCGTCGCTGAAGGCCACCAGACTGATCACCCCTATGCAGCGCTCGTCCACCATGATGGGCACCCCGAGGAAGGCGCGCTCACGGCAGCTCTCCTTGCAGGTACAGCCGTCACACACGGGATCATCGCTGGTGTGGGTAACGATCTTCTCCCGCTGATTATCAATCACATAGCGCAGCAGGCGGGAATCCCCCTCCAGCTGACGTCCGAAGAACTTGCCATAGGGCCCGGTACCAGCCACCCGAACCATATCGGCATCCACAATCTCGACCTCAAGCTGCAGCACACTCGCGAGCATCTTGGCAAAGCGCAAGATGGTCGGCTGGATCTGCATCAACAGACACTGGTTGCTCACGGATCTCATCCATCATTCCTTTTTGTTCTTGTTATCCTCCCCCTAAAGGGAGTCATGCTGGCCAGATACTAAGGGATATCAGGGGGAACTACTTCGGGGGGGATCACGAAAAGGGAAAATGATCCGTATCCTCCGTGACTTCAGAGGCACAGATAAAATTCAATAAAAACATAAAGATGAAAACACATGCAGCAAGATAAACCACTCGGAACAGCCAAGCCTGCTGATCTGCGGAATCCATCGACAAATCATGCTGAAGGTGGGGAAAACAGCCACTGAAATGGCATTTGGCTCACGCGCCACGTACCTGTTTCAAGACTTGACACTCATGGTCGAAATCCGCTTTATCTTGCGGCTGAATGTAACTTTGCCAGCGGGCAAACAGCTCGGCCGTCGGATATCGATGCAGACGAATACCGGTGCGATAGAGTTTGGGAAAGAGCGGGTCTGGCTGGGATCTCACGACCAGACCGCGCAGCTTCTCGCCAGAGGGAATGGCAATCACCAACTCATCCCCCTCTTTCAGCCGTATGGCCCCCAGAATACCGATGCCGCCGATGGCTATGTCGCGCACTACCACATAGGGTACCGGATTGAGCAACTCCAGAAATGTAGCCCGCCGCCGAAAATGAAAAAGAGTTACGGGGAAAATGAAAAGCTACAGGCCCAGTAGTTTATCAAACTTGGTGGCACCGGAATCGCCCAGTTTGATAAGCAGGTTAAACCGGCATTAAACCTCTATTTCATAGGTCGGTAAATCCGGCGCCTCTCCTGCCAGCTCCCCTCCCCTGTAAAACGCCTTCTTGCCGATGGCTACCCCGGTGCCCCGTACTGTGACTGTTCCACCCGCCAACGCGCTGAGAGTCGTGGTCGTGGTACCTACTGCGGTCACGGTACCAACCAGCAAGGGATCTGCGCCGGGTACCAACTCAAGGAATCGCTTAAACAGGTTCATACAAATCGCTCCACACTGAGTTGCTGGCGCACCGTCATGGCCCTGTTCTGCAACGCAGCAGAGACCCTGACGCCCCGGTTGTAACCCTTCCAACCGTCCACGGCGAGCAACGCCCCCGGCAGGATCAAGCCGGTATCAGCTGACAACGGCAGTTCAATGGTCTGGGTACGTTTGGGCATGGTCTTGGCCAGCCC